>JBCCXH010000238.1:0-8055 GCA_039192005.1 Bacteroidota bacterium | reverse complement strand
CCCTCACGTAATTGGGTGCCCCCATGCATACCCATAAGCCCAGTTCTTTCGCCTTTCGGGCGGCTTCAATGGTCGTAGGCATTTCAGACAAGCTCGCGCCGTAGGTATTGGCTTCTTCTACTTGTTTAATGGTGGTGTCGTCGTGGCTACCGATCGGCAGGAGGCCCTGAAAGGCTTCCATGATTTCCGGCCGTTTGTCTACTTTGCTTTTCTCAGCGATCTGTTCTTTGAGCAGGCGCTCGCTTTCCTCTAAAGAGACCTCCAGCATTTTTGCCCGTTTTTCGATCAGGTCTTTTAATCGGAACTGACGCTGACCGGGTATGTTTTCATTGACCACCACCAGCTTAAGCGATGCGATTGCTTTCATGGCATCGAAGTATTCCAGCACGCGTTCGGAATTTGGGTCGAGCCTGGAATGTATGAAGTGACGGATCATACCTGTGCCGATTACTGCATCCAGCTCCCGACTCTTTTGGATGGCACCTTCATAGGTTCGGTTCAACTGAGGGTTCTCCGAAAAACTCATCGCCGTAAAAAGTGTGGTTAACCCACATGCTGCCGCCCTTTGATCCATAAAATGAAAGGCAAACGGTAACGGAAAGCTGGCACTGGGGCGGGGGTGAAGCTCTTTTTCCAGGTAATCGGAATGAATATCGATGCAACCAGGCACTAACCATTCGCCATTCAAATCAATGCCATTGGGGTCGTTCTTTTCTGTAATCTCTACAATGATGTCTCCATCAACAACTACGGTACCGATGAAATTTCGCTCCGGAGTTACGATGCGGGCATTTGTCAGGGAAAACGTTGCTTTTTCTGTCATAAAGACAAAACTGAAAGGTCGATATTAGCGTCCGGTTAGTACCAATGTAGGTTCACGTTAAAATCAACTCAACTCGCCTTTGAAAAGTGATCCGTTCCTTTTTTCGCAACATCCATTGCATCGGGTGCTTCCCTTTGAGGCACCACAATTGACTTCATTTGTGATAGGTATACAAGCGAGATGACCAGGCAAAGACACCCTTCTAAAAAGAGGGTCGGGATGACTCCTATCCAATCGGCTAGGGCTCCAACCAAGAGGCCTCCTATGGTAACACTTGCCATAAACATCGCAATGTACAGGCTCAAAACCCGTCCTCTCTTGTCTTCTTCGGAGACCGTTTGCAGCAGGGTATTGGTACCAGCAAAAATCACCACTCGTCCCAGCCCTGTAAAGGCAATGGCGATTAAGGTCAGTACCAGTAGTTGGGAGAACGAGACGACTACAAGTGACACAGAAAAGATCGCTGCTGCCATAAAAATGAATCGTTGAATGCCATCCGCCTTTGAACGGTTGGCCAGAAACACCCCCCCTACGATAGCACCTAGTCCCAAGGCACTGTTCATGTATCCGAACACTTCCGATCCGGCATTAAAAACCACATCGGTAAGCAGCGGAAGTAAAACGATAAAGGAGACACCCACGAGTGTGAACGCACCCACAAAAAGGATGGACAGCTTGATGGTGGGAAAGCCAAACGCGTAGTTTGCTCCTTCCAGAAATTCCGCTTTGAAATCAAGGTGGCTATTCTTTTTCTGGTTGGTAAAGGTCTTCACAAAAAAGAGTGTGAAGACAATAATGAAACTCAGCACGCCATAAATGAAAAAGCACATCAACTCTCCGGCAACCGGTATCAACAGCCCGGCGACGCCCGGCCCCACTACCCGGGCGGTATTAAATACGGTCGAATTAAGTGCGATGGCATTCACCAGGTATTTCTTATCCGGCAGGATGTCGTTGACCAGCGCTTGGCGACAAGGCATTTCCATTCCTTTCATCAACCCCATAAAAAGTTGCACTCCGATCAGGAAAACAATCGTCGTCAGCTCCCACCACGTCACCAATGTCAGCAGTAAGGAGGCCAAACCGATCATGAGTTGAGCCAGTTGAACCACTTTCTTTTTATTGAACCGATCTGCAACGACTCCTGCAAACAAGCCGGTGAAGAAAGCAGCCATCTGTTTGGAAAAAGTCACAATACCCAGGATAAATGCAGAGTCTGTCATCTGATAGGCCAGCCAGCTGACGGCCACCTGTTGCATCAAATTGCCAATATTGGAGAGCGCCTGGCCTGCAATGAAAATCTGGTAGTTTCTAAATTTGAGCGCCGATATCAACTTCATTCTCAGGTCACTAACTCAGCGTTTCTTCCCTCAATATTCTCGCTCTCAGAACGTCAGATATTTTTTCAAAAACCGTTATCAATAAAATCGTAAATAAGATCAACGCGAGGGCATCGCTGTATCGTAACATTTTCATTGCCATGTGTATTTCAAATCCGATCCCTCCTCCTCCAAAAATACCTAAGCCAATCGCTGCTCTGAGGTTTACATCGAATGCATAAAACAAGTTAGCAATAAAAGACGGTATTACTTGTGGGATGATGCTGTATTTGATGGCTTGAAGTTTATTGGCGCCAATCGCATATACTGCCTCTACCGGGTCAGTTTCTACCTCCTCAATGGCATCTGCAAAAAGTTTTCCGAACATTCCCAATGTACTGACACATAGTGTAATCATCCCTGCAAAAGGGCCAAGGCCTAGGGCAATCACAAATATGAGAATCATCACTAACCTGGGAAGCACCCGCTCGATGGACATGAGCAACCTAAAAACTGATCGGATAAGAGGCGAAGGACTGGTGTTTTTTGCTGCCATAAATGCCAAAACCAACGCCCCTGCTCCACCAATCACTGTACCCATAAAGGCCATGGCGAGCGTCTCCATAATGGAAGTAAACACGTTGGTCTTTTCCCACAATACTTCCATGTTTGGTGGAAGCATTTCACCAAGTAAATTGACCAAATGATGCCCTTCCGTAAAGAAGAGCACGGGGTTGAAATCCAGTTGAATGGCGATGGCAACAATCACAAAAGAAGAAACGGAAAAGAACGTGATCCTTCTTTTAAATTTTTCAGAGGGAAGCTTGTTTTTTTGTAAGGAAAGTTCGGTCATTTGATTTTCCCGTCAAGGGCTATTTTCTTCCTCAAAAAATCCGAAAGCCTTTCGGACATAAACACCAGTGCCAATACCACAAGAATGGCTGTACTGGCACGCTCGTATTCCAAGAGTTGGAACGAGTAAAAAATCTCATAGCCTATCCCTCCCGCGCCAACTGCACCTAATAGCACCGATAAACGAATGTTTATTTCCAATCGGAAGAGCGTATTGGAAATGACCGACGGCAAGACTTCAGGAATGATGACGTATTGAATCAGTTGCAGTTTGTTTGCTCCTACGGATGCTACGGCCTCGATCGTTTTTGGATTTACTTCTTCAATGGCATCTGCGTATAGTCTCCCCAACATACCGAGGCACCCGATCGCCAATGCTACGACTCCCGGAAAAGGGCCAAGGCCCAAAGCTGCCACCAGCAAAAGGATAATGACGATCTCCGGAAGGGCACGTTCCACAGCCATCGCAAAGCGGCTCACCGTTTTCAACCAGACAGGCGAAAGATTTGCCGCACCGGCCAACGCAAAAAGAAACGAAAGCATCGCTCCGAAAATAGTCGCCAGGATCGCAATGAGTATGGTTTCAAACGCAGGATAAATCATCTCGGGCAAGGCTGATAAATCGGGTGGGAACATCTCTGTCAGAAACCCAAGGCCATCGAAAAACCCACTGCTGAGTATCCCGAGGTTTACACGGCACAGTTTTGCCGAACCAATGAACAAGAGAATAAAAATAGTAAAGACAATCAGATTCCTAAATGTCAAACGCTTTTGATGCTTCATCTGCTTAGGAATAAACCAACTGCTCCTGAGAAGTGGATGTTTCTTCTATCTGTTGCAACTCCTCGCCGTAGATTTCCACCAGCAAGTCTTCTGATAAATTGGTATCTCCATCGTACACTACTTTGCCCTCTTTTATAGCGATGATTCTGTTGCAATATTTGGCAGCGATCTCTGGCTGATGAAACACCCCAATGATGGGCATGTCTTTTGCCAATGGTTTAAGTAGTTTCATTATTTTTTTGGCATTGCTGGGGTCCAGGTTGGCAATGGGTTCATCTGCCAACAGCATGTAAGGTTTTTGGAAAATGGCCCTTGCAATCGCTACGCGTTGTTGTTCTCCTCCGCTCAATGAAGCGACTTTGCGATAGGCCAGGTGACCTATTTTTACTTTCTCCAATGCGTGTAACGCCTCTTCTGCTTCCGCATTTGTAAATCCATAAGTTAAGCTACGGAGTGGGTTGATTTGTCCCAGCCTTCCGATCATTACATTCTCAATAACGGACAGCCTTTTGACGAGGTTAAACCCTTGAAAAACAATCCCGATCTTCTGCCTCAATTCTCTTAATGCTTTGCCTTTACAACAGGTCAGATCGTTTGTTTTTCCATTTGAGCGTAGGTAGATGTGTCCGCTGGTGGGTTGGGTCAGGCCGTTAAGACAGCGCATGGTTACCGTCTTTCCTGCCCCACTTGGACCCAAGATGCCTATAAAATCTCCTTTTTTTGCCTGAAAGGTAATCCCTTTCAATAGTTGCTTCCCATTAGGAAGTTGTTTAACAACGTCTTTAACCTCAATCATTTAGCTTACCTATTTTGGCTAAAGTAGACGGGGATTATTAGGGTCAGGCGAGTGCTTGATTAGCATTTAACAAGCTTTATCCCGAAAAATTCGGGTGTTATTTATTGGGGCAGGCCTTCCTGAGAATATGCAACTCGCTGAAGATGAGGTAATCGATTTTTGGATATGATGAAAAGTCATTCCGCTCCACGTCGGCACAAGTTTGAGGAATCGAAAAATGACGAGATTGAATTGTAACATGTCATAAATCATCCCGAAGCTTCGGGACCGATTACTTATGCCACTTTGAGTATTTTCCTGATGAATAAAGCGGGTTATACCGCGACTTTTGTCACCATATTACTCCCGTGAGAATGAAACTTGCCCACACTTTTTTGAACAAGGAGAAATTTGTTAGCTAACGCTTTAATATCCTGATCCATTTCAAAATCGGTCCAGATGTGCCCCAATAAGGCAATTCCATCAAATCCCAGCTGTTGGGCCATTTCCACTTTCTTTTCATTAATACCTCCTAAGGCAATGACCTCAGGCCTGTCCACGGTTTGTTGTAAGAATTTCTTCAGTTCGCCAGGATTGAACTTACTGTTGTATCCTTTGTTAGAGATACTATCAAAAATGGGACTGAGGAATACGTAATCATAGATACTTCCTTCCTTTACAACCTCGTTAATTGTGTGGTACGAAAAGCCCATTCGCGCAAAACGTTTGGCTTTTGAGTCTCGCTTTCCATGGACATACTCCGGAAACGTATACTTCTTGGTGAAATGCGCTCCTTTTAGTCCGTACTCCTCCACCAAATGGAAGTGTGAGTGCAGAATAATTCTTTCATGAAAAAAGTCTGGAATACGCTCCAGGTACTCTCTCATTTGATCTTCTGTGTAGTCTTTCTTGCGCAAATGAAAGGTGTCCAAACCTTCACAAAAGATCAGGTTCAGGGCAAAATGTTCATTTGGAATGTCATAAAAATTGCTAACTAGTAAAAGTTTCATAAACAGGTTCTTTTTTGGTTGATAAACGTATTTTTTTGTTTTAGCTCGGATGGTTTAATAATCCGATTTGAACTGCCATCATGCGAAGTGAATCGTAGTAACTGTCGTCTATTGGCATATACTTTACCCCGTAGTCATACTGATAATGAATTTTGCCAGACGATTCAGGGTCGGCTTTATGTAGATTGGTCAACGCCTGCTGAATGTTGCGGATGAGCTCATCATTTAATTCACTATTGACGAAAAAGGCTCCTCGCGGTATGGGACCTGATTGCCATAGGGTTTTGAAATCATCCGGTTTGATCTTACCTCTCCTAAGGTATTCATTTAGTGAGATATTGTTCACGGCGGCAACGTCTACTTTCCCTGTAATGCAATTATAGACCGAGGCCACATGGTTCTCGGAAACCATCACCTCCTTGAAGTCATCTTGTGTGATTCCTATTCCTTGCAAATAACTTCTTGGAACTAAATGACCGGAAGTGGAGGTGGGATAGGCCCATGCTAGTGTCAGGTTTTCTTTTTCCCGTTTTAGATCGTCCAGCGTATTGATAGGAGAGTTGGAAGGTACAATGAGGCAAGACCAATAATTGTGAGTCGTATCATCCGGGATGGCTGCGGTCGTTACAATGGGCCTGATGTCCAGCCTGGATTTAGCCGTAATGTATGAAAAGGCTCCAGTATATCCCAAATGAACTTTTTTGGCCTTCATTGCCTCGATCACCGCTGACCCATTGGTGACTTTGAAGACTTTCACCTTCAAGTCAAGTGTTTTAGAAAGATAGGACTGGAATGCTTCTACCTTATTTACCGTTTTGTCGTAATCTTCAGTAATCGAAAGGCATACAATTAATTCTTTCGGATTGGCATAGTCAGACGTATTAACCCCACAGGAGGTCATTGCCACTAAAAGGATCAGTGTCCAGATTAATTTCTTCTTTTTTTGCATAGCTGTTTAATTATTTAATGGGCCATCCATTTTCATTAATCGCTTAAGGTCTTTTTTCTAATGGGTAACGAACCTTTTGTCAATGGGCTTTTGCAATTGCTTCATTCACATGATACACTAACATGGCCCGGTGTACCGGATCAGAGAGTTTCAGTCCTTTTTCCTTTACAATGCTTTCGGTGTCGACCTGATAAGCCGCCGATAGCTTATGTATCTGTTTTTTGAAATTCTTTATTTTCTCTAATCCCTCTTTTGTGAGTAAATAATACTCGTATTCCAATTTGGGAATGGTCACCGTACCCGAACTTCTGGAGCCATAATGGTACACCTTTGCTCTTTTCCAGTAGGAAATCTCGCCCTCTACCACTTTTTCCAAAACGTCTGGTTTTTTGCCCGGCTGTAGAACCACCTGAAAGTAACGGATGTACTTTTTCCCTTCTTCCAGAAAACTAAACGTGTTGACCCTTCGAATATCAATGGTTTGTTGTCCTTCCACTCCGGCCAACCTAAATCCAATAGCGTCAGGACTATTGGCCACATCGTAGTGGACAAACCCGTACAAACTGTCATCAACTGGCTTACTTGTTACAATGAGCCCTTCCAACCATCCTGCGAAAACCTCTGCATCTGTATCGGCTTTCAATGTTTCTGCCCGCACCGCCATTGAGGTCGTCCGGGACAAGTAGCTCCCAAGCCCTCCGTCCTGGGCAAACCCTGTAATGGTGTAACACAGCATAAAAAACGGTACGATCCAACGCATCCCAAATAACTTTCGTCTTTGCAAACTACACGTCAATCATTAAGCATTTAAAAGTTGATGTTAGCGGACCATTAAAAATGGATTAGAAATTTCTGATCATTAGCGTGAACGCCTGCAAACACCTACTTTTACACTAATCAATTTCAGAAAGAAATGAAATCTAATGTCTTATACGTCTATGCAACCTTACAACCAGCACTCACGCTGGCGTTGTGGCATGACAAAACACGGGTTTCAAAGAAGAAATGGAGATGAATAAAGAGAAAACAGAAGATAAAAAAAGAAACCCGGGTTATTGAAAAGCCCGGGTTTTTTTGTGTTCAACTTTTACTAAATAAACCAACATATGGAGTCTACAATAAGCAAAACGGATCAGTTGAAACAGATCATTCACCAATTGGAGAAGCTTGACTTCTCAGAGGAAACTTATTTTGCCTTCAAAAAGGCAGACGAGCTGGATGAGTTTGTCCAGGCCAATACGCAAGGTTTGGTTGATTTTTCTAAATCGCTGCTTGAAGCTGCCATAAAAAAAGAGGCAGCATATGGCATCTTGGATTACGATGTACTATCGGTTGGCTCCTATCTCAAACCCACCTATGTAGCGTTTAGAAAAAAAGAGCCTGCACGGCCCAAAACAAAACGCATCAAACGATTTGACGTCCGGCATCCATTGGGATTCGCTTTGTACCTCATCGGTTTGGGTGTGACTCTTACGTGTTTAATAACGGGGGCTTACACCATCGTTCGACATTTTTTTTAATGTAGGTTAGGTAAAAGAACAAGT
>JBCCXH010000237.1:0-8058 GCA_039192005.1 Bacteroidota bacterium | reverse complement strand
TCATTTTTGCTTCAAAAATTTATCAAAAGGATTCATCATTCTTCAAAATTTTCAAAACAAACCTGTCATAAATATGATTTGCTGAGGTTGAGATTTTTAGTCGAGTTCAGGTTCATACTTTCTCACGTCATTGTTTGGATTCTCCGCTGGTTTCCATGTACTTTTGATTTAAACTTTAGGGGTGTTTCGATGCGTTCGAGACTGAGATTTTACCCTCGGAACCTGACACCGGTAATTCGGGCGAAGGGAAAAGTGGAGACCCACAATCGTCGTCCTTCTTTGACATTCCTGAAGTTCTTATTTATTAATCATACTTCAGGATGAAATTCATTTTAAACGAACAGCTTCATGAGACCAGCATCCATCCATTATCCGTAGAGGAAATGCTTGGCGAACAGGGATTGGCGCAACGGGAAGGAATCGCTGTGGCGATCGATCAGGAGATCGTTCCAAAGTCTGAATGGAGTAGGCAACATATCCGGGAAAACCAAAAAGTATTGATCATCACCGCTACACAAGGCGGTTGAATTAAACTCATAGAAAACAGTAGCATTATGGCGAGAAAAGAAAGAATACCTTCACCGGAAAAGATCACCCGAGATCCTTTCCCCAAATCGAAAAAGATCTACGTAAAAGGCGAGGTCCACGACATTTCCGTAGCGATGCGGGAAATATCCCTTCATGAAACCAAATTAAGGTTCAACCCTTCTGCTCCTGTAGAACAAAACCCTCCCGTCACGGTATACGATACCAGTGGGCCATACACGGACCCCTCAGTGGACATTGACGTAAAGAAAGGATTGCCCAAACTGCGGCAAGCGTGGATAGAAAAGCGTGAAGATACAGAGGAGCTTGGAGGCATTTCTTCAGCCTACGGACAAGAACGGCTGGAAGATCCCTCATTGGATCGGTTTCGATTTGAGTACCTGAAAAACCCTTTGAAAGCACGCAAAGGAAAAAACGTAACCCAACTTCACTATGCCAGAAAAGGGATCATCACCCCGGAGATGGAATACATCGCCATTAGGGAAAACCAACGAATCGAAGAATGGGCGGAGCTAAATGAGCAGCATCCCGGGGAAAGTTTCGGAGCTAACACACCGAAGGGAAAAATCACTCCGGAATTCGTACGTGAAGAAGTGGCTTCGGGCCGGGCGATCATCCCAGCCAACATCAACCACCCGGAGACGGAACCCATGATTATCGGAAGAAACTTTTTGGTAAAAATCAATGCGAACATTGGAAACTCTGCTGTTACCTCCAGCATTGAAGAAGAAGTGGAAAAAGCCGTATGGGCATGTCACTGGGGTGCAGATACCATCATGGACCTTTCCACCGGTGCCAACATCCACGAAACGCGCGAATGGATCTTGCGTAACTCCCCGGTTCCCATCGGGACGGTACCCATTTATCAGGCTTTGGAGAAAGTATATGGGAAAGCGGAAGACCTGACCTGGGAGATCTTCAAAGACACGTTAATCGAGCAGGCAGAGCAAGGCGTGGATTATTTCACCATCCATGCGGGAGTAAGACTTCCGTACATTCCTCTGTCTGCCAAGCGGGTAACCGGAATTGTATCACGAGGAGGTTCCATCATGGCCAAATGGTGCCTGGCTCACCATAAAGAAAGCTTTTTATACACGCATTTTGAAGAGATCTGCGAGATTATGAAACAGTACGACGTTTCCTTTTCATTAGGCGATGGCCTACGACCAGGCTCTCTTGCGGATGCCAACGACGCGGCCCAATTTGCAGAATTGGAGACGTTGGGAGAACTCACGAAAATTGCCTGGAAGCACGACGTACAGGTGATGATCGAAGGCCCAGGACACGTCCCCATGCACATGATCAAAGAAAACATAGACAAGCAGTTAAAAGAATGCGATGAAGCCCCTTTCTATACCTTAGGCCCATTGACTACTGATATTGCACCAGGTTACGACCACATCACTTCCGGTATTGGTGCGGCCATGATCGGTTGGTACGGATGCGCGATGTTGTGCTACGTTACGCCTAAAGAACATTTGGGATTGCCGAATAAGAAAGACGTAAAAGACGGGGTGATTACTTATAAAATCGCAGCACATGCTGCAGATCTGGCTAAAGGTCACCCGGGAGCGCAATACCGTGATAACGCGTTGAGCAAGGCTCGGTTTGAGTTTAGATGGGAAGATCAGTTCAACCTTTCGCTGGACCCGGATACGGCCAGGGAGTTTCACGATGAGACCTTACCTGCGGAGGGAGCGAAAGTGGCCCATTTCTGTAGCATGTGCGGACCCAACTTCTGCTCGATGAAGATCACCCAGGATGTGAGGGAATATGCCGCTAAAAACGAGATATCGGAAGAAGAGGCACTCTCTGAAGGGATGAAAGCCAAAGCCGAGGAGTTTGCATCTGCTGGTGGAGAGGTATATGTAGAACAGTAATGGCGCTGGTCGTCATTACAGACAGTGGCGTCGTTAATGATGAGTGGGACACGATCAAAGACCTTTTCGAGGCAGGTCTGACCCGGCTCCACATTCGCAAACCGGAATGGGACCTTAGGCAGCTGGAAACCTGGTTGGAAGGAATAGACGAATCGTATCATCCATATTTAGCTGTACATGGTTCCGGCTCATTTGGCGAGCGGCATGCGCTGGGAGGACTTCATTTAAAGGGAAACCAACCTGTTGAAGGGTATCTTAAATGGAAAGGAAGGCTTAGTAAGTCGTTTCATGAGTGGTCTGAACTGGATGAAAAAGTCAACGAAAGATTGGACTACGCTTTCATCAGCCCGGTATTTGATAGCCTTTCTAAGGTGAACTACCCGGCGAGGTGGAGTGAAAAAGAACTAAAGATGAACCTAAAAAAAAGAGCGTTACCGTTTCGATTGCTTGCCTTGGGAGGAGTTTGTTTGGAAACACTGAATCTGGCAAAGTCATGGGGATTTGATGGTGCCGCTATTTTAGGAAGTGTCTGGAAATATGATAACCGGAAGGATCGGGTCAATGCGTTTAAAGAAATGGTAAAAACATGGCAGGAGGTGTACTAACGATTGCCGGACTTGACCCAAGCGGAGGTGCCGGACTTCTTGCAGACATCAAGGTGTTTGAGCGTTTTCAAATCACTGGATTTGCCGTTGCTACAGCACTTACTTTTCAAAATGAAGATGCGGGATTGGGTTTGGAGTGGACTGCATGGGATGTCATCAAAAAACAATTGGAGCCACTTTTTGATTCGTATGAAATTCAAGTAGCGAAGATTGGAATCATTGAAAACCTGACACTTCTGTATAAGTTGGTAGCCTACCTGAAAGAAAAACGTAAGGTAGACCGCATTATATGGGACCCCGTCATTAAGGCTTCATCAGGCATGGTTTTCTTGAAGGAACTTTCAAAAGAACCCTTGATAGATGTCCTAAAACAAGTAGATGTAGTGACACCTAATCTTGATGAAGCAGATCAACTAAGTGAAATCCTGGGATTAAAATCAGCAGAAGAAATGTCGCGTTACTGCAACGTGGTCTTAAAAGGCGGACATGGAAAAGAAGACGTAGTTGTGGATACATTTTATTTAACAGATGAAACACAGCAAATCGCCACCAACCGACGATTATCGGGAGCTGGTAAGAGAGGAACGGGTTGTGCGTTTTCTGCTGCCATGGCTGCCTCTTTGCATTTGGGGAGGTCTTTGGAAGAAGCTTTCCAACAGGCCAATCAATACGTGTTTCGACTCCTGCAAACTACCGAAAGTAAACTGGGACATCATTTTGCCATTACAACGTAAGCATGGAGAAATTACAATACATCTCACAAGAAACCGACCGAACGCATCTGCAAAACATCCGTGAGGCGTGCGAAGCAGGGGTGAAATGGGTACAACTTCGGGTAAAGAACCAATCGACCGAACACGTAACCAAAATGGCTTCCGAGGCACGTGAAATTTGCCAAAGCTTTGGCGCTACACTGATCATCAACGATCACCCGGATGTAGCCGCATCTTCCAGGGCAAACGGTGTTCATTTGGGAAAAAAGGACCCTTCACCAGAAGAAGCCAGAAAACTAGTTGGTACCGATCGAATCATTGGAGGAACGGCCAACACATTTGAAGACCTCGTTTCCCTGGTCCGTATGGGCGTAGATTACATCGGGTTGGGTCCATTTCGATTTACTGCCACTAAAGAAAAGTTAAGCCCCGTTCTGGGTCTGGCGGGGTATCAATCGATCATGGATCGCTGTAAAGAAGCAGCCATCCAGGTACCGGTTATTGCCATCGGAGGGATCGTACCTGAAGATATCCCGGCGATTATGAAAACAGGTGTGAGTGGCATTGCCATTGCGTCATTGATTAATCATTCCACCGATAAACGAAAAACAGTTCAAGAATTATTAAACGCATTACAAGATGAATGAGTTAGTCATAGCCGATCACCCTTTTCAATCCAGGTTGTTTACCGGTACGGGTAAATTCAGCGATGTCACCTTGATGAGCGATGCGTTAAAATCTTCGGGATCTGAATTGGTGACCGTGGCGCTAAAACGAGTAGAGCCAGGAGATCCGTCCGATTCCATGCTGAAAAACCTGACCATTCCAGACGTCAGGTTGCTCCCAAATACATCAGGGGTAAGAACAGCTAAAGAAGCTGTTTTTGCTGCTCAACTAGCGAGAGAAGCACTGGAAACAAACTGGTTAAAACTGGAAATTCACCCGGACCCCAAGTACCTGATGCCTGACCCTGTCGAGACGTTGAAAGCAACAGAAGAGCTCGTAAAAATGGGGTTTGTGGTATTGCCTTATGTCCATGCAGATCCTGTACTTTGTAAAAGGCTGGAAGAATGTGGAAGCGCCGCAGTCATGCCGCTAGGCTCCCCTATCGGAAGCAACAAGGGTTTGAAAACGATTGATTTTTTAGAAATCATCATTGAACAAAGTTCGGTCCCTGTCGTGGTCGATGCAGGCATTGGTGCTCCATCCGATGCAGCGAAAGCGATGGAAATCGGAGCGGATGCTGTATTGGTGAACACGGCCATCGCCGTTTCACAAAATCCGGTAGAAATGGGCATCGCGTTTAAAATGGCAGTAGAAGCCGGACGAATGGCCTTTGAAGCCAAACTGGCCACCACCACCAACGAAGCAATCGCAAGCAGCCCCTTAACTTCTTTTTTAGATGACGAGTTTTAGAAACGTATTTGATCGCTTTGATTGGGATGAGGTAAAAAAAGACATCTACCAATCTACCTCGCGAGATGTGGAGCGAGCGCTCCATCGACCTACCAGGGGACTGGGCGATTTAATGGCCTTATTATCTCCTGCTGCCAGGCCATACCTGGAAGAAATGGCCCACCAAAGCCGACAGCTCACCTTGCAGCGCTTCGGGAATAACATTCAGTTGTTTGCCCCCTTTTATTTATCAAACGAGTGTCAAAACATCTGCACGTATTGTGGCTTTAGCCTTGATAATAAGATCCGTAGGAAGACGCTCAACGAGCAGGAAATTGATCGGGAAATCGCGGCGTTGAAAGCATTGGGTTTTAAGCATGTATTGTTGGTGACCGGGGAAGCCAACCGGACGGTCGGTGTTTCGTACCTGAAACGTACCATCCAGCAAATAAGGCCACATTTTTCAAACGTAAGTATGGAGGTCCAACCACTGGATCTTGATGAATATGAGCAACTGATCCCTTTGGGAATCAACGCGGTCCTGGTCTATCAGGAAACCTACCACCAGGCTGATTACAGAAAACACCACCCGAAGGGTAAAAAGTCTCATTTTTACTACCGGCTGGACACTCCCGACCGATTAGGGCAGGCAGGTGTGCATAAGATTGGACTGGGGTCATTGATTGGACTGGAAGACTGGCGGGTGGACAGCTTCTTTGTCGGGTTACACCTGGACTATCTGGAACGTACCTATTGGCAAACGAAGTACACGCTTTCTTTTCCAAGGTTGAGGCCATTTTCCGGAGGGCTGGAGCCCAAAGTGGCGATGTCTGATCGTGAATTGGTCCAGTTAATCTGTGCATTCCGTTTATTCAACAGTGAAGTAGAACTCTCTTTATCCACACGAGAGCGTACTACGTTTCGGGACCATGTAATGAAGTTGGGCATCACTTCGATGAGTGCAGGATCTAAAACGAACCCAGGTGGATATGCGGTGGAACCACAGTCGTTGGAGCAATTTGAAATCTCCGATGAGCGAAGCCCGGAAGCCATTGCGGATGTCATTAAAAAACAAGGATACGAGCCTGTCTGGAAGGATTGGGACGCTTCATTGGAAGGGGCAATGTTTGAAAATCACACACATGTTTAGCGAAGAAGAAGTTCAGCGATACAGTCGGCAGTTTATTTTACCCGGCTTCGGAAAAAAGGCACAGGAAAAGCTAAAAGCATCCGCTGTCCTCGTGGTGGGAGCTGGCGGCCTGGGGTGTCCCATCTTACAATACCTTGTCGCTGCAGGTGTGGGACGGGTAGGAATCGTAGACGGTGATCATGTCAGCATGAGTAATCTTCACCGACAGATTCTTTATACCACTGAAGACATCGGCTCCAATAAAGCCTATACGGCCATGGTCAAGTTGCAGCAAATGAACCCTCATGTGACGTTTGATGCTTATGAGGAGTTTCTCACCAATGAAAACGCGCTGGAGATTTTGGCAGATTACGACGTCATTGTGGATGGGTCGGACAATTTTGAAGCGAGGTACCTCGTGAACGATGCTTGTGTGATGTTGGACAAACCGTTTGTTTACGGGGCGGTACTTACCTATGAAGGACAAGTAAGCGTTTTTAACCTGGATGATGGACCTACCTACCGATGCCTTTTTCCAACTCCTCCTAAACCGGAAGAGTCCCCAAACTGTGCCGAAATTGGCGTCTTGGGGGTCTTACCAGGCCTGATTGGTTCGCATCAAGCCCTGGAAACCTTAAAAGTTTTAACAGGAATTGGTGAGTGTTTAAGTGGGAGGTTGCAACTCATCAACGGGTTGACCAACAGTTCCTACACGATAAAAATCAAACCGATCCCTGAGAATAAGCAAATTGACGCGTTGTCCGATTACCAACTGTTTTGTGGAAGCAAACCTTCAGGATGTCCATTGGTCGAACCAACCAAACTCAAAGAAAAACTAGCCAAAGAACCACTTTTATTGGTGGATGTACGTGAACCTCATGAGTATGACGCATTTAATATCGGGGGGAAAAACATTCCCCTGTCGGATCTGGAAAACCAGCTGGACACCCTATCAACTTCTGAAGAAATCATCCTGATTTGCCAATCGGGAATGAGAAGCGAGAAGGGATGCCTTCAACTCATGGAGAAAGGATACACCCGCGTCGCCAGTTTACAAGGCGGACTGGATCAGTGGAGAGGTTAACCCCTCCCCTAGTAATCAATGTGCCTGCTCGTAATGTCCGGATAGATATCTGCTATTTTAACGAGTAGCCCCGTCTCTTCTACATCTCCAAAATCCGGATTTTTAGCGGTTCCGAAAGTCACCATTGTAGAAGATAGGTTCATGTAGATATTGATCAGAGGCGGTATCCACTCTCCTCTCTCTTTTAATAGTTTGTGTAGCAACTTGAATCCCTCTTTATAAGGAAGTGATTTATCAAAAAGCTGATCAAAAAGTAACGGATCGAAGCCCGCGTGGAAAGCAGGTTTAGGTTCACAAAGGTCCGGCCTGTTTGGGAAATAGTGGGTCATAAAAGAAAGGAGCAGATCGCGCGCTTCTTTGTTGTAGTTTGTGTACATCGTCACCTTTCCGAAGAAGTATTTGATCTCGGGATACCTGACAATCAAAGAGCCTAAACCGTCCCAAATATTCATTAAGGAAAAAACCCCTTTTCTATGATTTACAGATGGCTGGTACTCCGGTTGTACCCAGGAGCGACCAAGTTCGATGGCATTCGCCAAATACTCATCCCTCATCCGATCAGTGAAGTCAAAATAGTGAGCGGTAGATAACTTGAACGTCTCCGTCTCTTCATCCCAGGCATCTTTACCTGTAATGAAGCGATACCCGCCAACAATCTTTCGCTCCTCAGGATCGTAAACAATTAGTTGTTCGTAACACTTTTCAC
>JBCCXH010000236.1:0-8069 GCA_039192005.1 Bacteroidota bacterium | reverse complement strand
GAATTCTATAGACACATTATTACATCAAAAATGAAATATTTTCCGATTATAATTTTAATTCTTCTTTTACCTGGTGCGTTGATCGCACAGAATGATCAAGGCTCCGATCTTTTATCGATTGATAAAATATATGCCTCATCCGAATTTCAGGAAGAGTACCGCGTACCTGCACCTGTAAAATGGATTGAAGACGGAGAATCCTATATCATCATAGAAACAAATGATAGCGATCAAAATGAAATGATCCAATATAGTTCTTCGAAGGAAGAACGATCTATCTTTCTGTCAAGTGCTCAACTTACTCCCAATAATCAAGCAGCGCCACTTACCATCGAAGCGTTCTCTTTATCTGATGACGAGAGCAAAGTATTGATATTTACTAACTCTAAAAGAGTATGGAGAACAAATACAAAAGGTGATTATTGGGTCTTTGATTTTACAACAAAGAAGCTCTCCCAAATAGGAAAAAATCTCCCAACATCGTCCTTAATGTTTGCCAAGTTCTCCAATGACAACCGTTTCGTAGCCTACGTTTCCGGACACAACATTTACATGGAAGACTTTACATCCGGGGAAGTGAAAAAACTTACAAATGACGGCACAAATGAAATCATCAACGGTACGTTTGACTGGGTTTACGAAGAAGAGTTTGGCTGTAGGGATGGCTTTAGGTGGAGTCCTGATGCTTCAATGATTGCCTACTGGCAATTGGACGCATCAAAAATTGGTGTATTTAATATGATTAACACCACGGACTCAATCTACTCGAAGATTGTACCTGTTCAATACCCAAAAGTGGGTCAGGACCCTTCATCGGCAAAGATTGGTTTGGTAAACACTAGTAACGGTACGACTGAATGGATTGAACTAGAGGGCAGCACCATTCAGAATTACTTACCGGCCATCCAATGGGTCAGTGAAGATCAGTTACTTATTCAGCAGCTCAATAGAAAACAAAATCACCTGAAAATATGGGTATATCGCCCCTCAACAAAATCAATCACCTTACTTTACGAAGAGAAAGAAAAAACATGGGTAGACATTAATTATCCCGACCCATCCAGTTCACACCATAAAGAAAACGATCTTAAACTCGTGGATGGAGGAAAATCCGCGCTTCGAATGACGGAAGATAAATGGAGAAATGCGTACAAGATAGATCTTCTTACAGGTGATAAAACCCTGGTTTCTCCCGGAACTTATGATGTCGCCTCCATTGCCGGGACGAACAGTAAGTTGCTTTATTACCAGGCCTCTCCTACCAGCACCGCTCAGCGCTATCTTTATTCGGTTGATTTGAGTGGGAAGAAAAAAGATAAAAGGCTCACTCCTACTTCATTTGAAGGGGTTAATACCTACAATGTCTCTCCAAATGGGAAATATGCATTTCATACCCATTCCAGCGCACTGATTCCCAGTAGCATCAGACTCATCTCACTACCGGACCACAAGACCATCCGAACGGTGATGGACAGTCGCTCGTATCTTGAAAAGATAAAATCTTTAGCTCTTCCATCTGTCGAGTTTTTCCAGGTAAAAACGGAGCAGGGAATTTTAGTAGACGGCAGGATGATTAAACCCATCAATTTCGATGAATCCTCAAAATACCCGGTCATTTTTCATGTATACGGAGAGCCTTGGGGACAGATGGGAACGAACGCTTACATTGGCCTCTGGAACATTTTCCTGGCCCAACAGGGCTATGTCGTCATCTCCATCGACCCGAGGGGTACCCCATGCCTAAAAGGATCTGATTGGAGAAAATCCATCTACCGACAAATTGGGAGAGCCAACATTGCCGATATGGGACTTGCTGCAAAAGAGATTTTGAAGTTTTCCTACATCGATACGGACCGTGTCGGAGTTTGGGGATGGAGCGGAGGAGGATCTTCCACGTTAAATCTACTTTTTCAATACCCGAAGATCTTTAAGGCGGGCGTTTCCGTGGCACCGGTTGCTAATCAACTCACGTATGACAACATCTATCAAGAGCGATACATGGGACTGCCGCAAGAAAACAGAGAAGACTTTGTCGAAGGTTCGCCGGTCACGCATGCCAAGAACCTGGAAGGTAAGCTTTTGCTGGTTCATGGCACGGCTGATGATAACGTCCACTATCAAAATGCCGAAATGCTGATTAACGAACTCATTGCCAGAAATAAGCAGTTTGAGTTAATGTCCTATCCTAATCGGTCTCACGGCATCTATGAAGGCGCAAATACCAGACGACACCTGTTTACCATGATCTATAACTATTTCATTAAAAATGTTCCTAACAAATGATGCCTATGGTAGGACGATTGCATGTTAATATTTTTTACGTTTATATTTCGAAAATTCGGCTGCTCCACGACGGTTTTTAAAAAGATATTTTAAGTCCAAACCTTCCCCACCCCCCCTTCTCAGAAGGGGCCGCCAAGGAATGGAATATAGGCTTCTTTTTAAAAACCGAATTTAACATTCAATCGCCCTGATGCCTGTAAGGGCTAGCCCATGGTTCTTACCAGAACTTGTTTTCCAACATAGAAATTAAAGACATTCCAGCTGCAGCACCGGAGATGAATACGTTCCATTCCCGGTGCTTCACTTTAATGAGGTTAAGGAAGACAAAAGAAATGCTAACGATTAAAAAGACAACCAACAGCTGCCCTAGTTCAATTCCCAGATTAAAACCCAACAAGGGGACTATCACGGAGGAGTCACCCATTAACAGGGCCCTGAAATAGTTGGAAAAATCCATGCCGTGGATTAATCCAAAGAACAAGGCCATTGCATAGTTTTGGCTCATTTTTTTAGGTTTTTCCGATGAATGACGGCTGATTACATTATGGAAAGCTGTAATGAATATTGTTAACGGGATCAGAAACTTGATGATTTTGGAGGGAATGACCAGTGTACCAAATGAAGCGAGCGCAAGTGTGACACTATGACCGATGGTAAAAGCGGTTACTAAAACAAGAACGTTTCGCCACTGCTCGACTTTATAAATGGCACAAAGCACGATCAGAAACAGGATATGATCGTAGCCAGCCAGGTTAGAAATGTGCTCAAAACCCAGCATCAAATAAAACTTAAACGGATGCATCTCAGAATTCTAGTTGATGTGTAGACGTTTTTTTATTGAGCATCAGACTTTTGGACGTTGCATCAACATGGACATATACGATGTTGTTTTGATCGAAGAACAAGTCGGTAAATACTGCATTTTTAATTTCCAAAGACGTCAATGGCTCCGCTTGTGTGTACTCGAAGTACACCCCCAACGCCGTGTTCTCGCCATCACCACTCAATTTCTTATGCTTAATTTCTAAGTCTACCAGCTTTCCATTTGCTTTTACGTAGAAAAACTGGCTTAAGTAATCCAACAGCATTTGATTGGCCCGGGCGGGTTCGTCGGGCTGGCAGAAAGCGAGTTCCTTACTATTCGGATCAAAGACCAGGGCTTCATTCACATCTGTCAGGAAGAGTTTAAGGTTGATGGTCAAAAGTTGTTTAGAAGACGTATACTCAATCTCGCATAAAGACAATCGTAAGGGATGACAGGCCGATTGTACGGCCTGTCCCAAGAAAAATAAGATAACGATTAGTCTGGATACCGTTTTAAAATGTATCACTTACGATAATCCTTCTGATTGTATCTTTTCCGCTACCGACTGCACTTCTTTGAAGACCCGGATAAAGTTACCTCCCCATATTTTTTCAATTTGTTCCTCAGTATACCCACGCTTTACGAGTTCGATGGTGATGTTCATGACTTCACTGGCATCGAAGATCCCATCAATGCCTCCTCCTCCATCAAAATCACACCCAATTCCTACATGATCAATTCCTGCAACTTTTACAATGTGGTCAATGTGATCCACCACATGTTTAACGTTGGCTGGCGGATCGGGGTACTGTTCGTCTATTTCATGAAAGGCGTCTCTCATCGCTTTGCGTTCTTCTGGCGTCATCTCACTCGTAGGTTTCATGGTAGCACGAAGGGCCGCTTCGGCCGAGTCTTTTTGGGGATTAGCAGGTGCCACCCGGAGATAGTCGGATAGCATGGTAAGCTGCACAACTCCTCCATTTTCTGCCATTAGCTTCAGCATTTCATCTGTCAGGTTCCGTTTGTGGTCCGTCACTGTTCGTGCATTGGAGTGACTCGCAATAATGGGCGCTTTTGATAGTGCGATTGCATCATAGAATACACTATCGTTTCCATGGGAAATATCTACTACGATTCCAAGACGGTTCATCTCTTTTACCACTTCTGCTCCTAAATCACTAATGCCGCCATGCTCTGCTCCTTCCGGATCGGTAGCAGAATCTGCCAGATCGTTGTTGGAAGCATGTACTAACGTGATGTACCGAACGCCTTTATTAAAATACAACTCAACATTGGAAAGATCTTTGCCTATGGGATAGCCATTTTCAATACCGATGTAAATCGCACGCTTACCCGCTTTTTCCAATGCATAGGCATCGTCAGGATTGAGTGCCAGCCCAACAACATCAGTATTTTTTTCCGTAGAGGATACGATGGAATCAATCATTTGAAGACAAAGGGCTTTCGCTCGCGTATTGCCGTCATCGTCACGAATATCCTGTGCGACAAATGTGGCAAAAAAGATGGCATCTAATCCGCCTTCCTTCATCCGGGGATAATCTACTTTTGAGCCCGTTTCGTTGGGGTCGTGACGCTCAGCCATGTCAAAACCTGGCTCAATCATACGTAAGGGGGTGTCTGCATGGGTATCTACCGTCAAGACGCGGTCATGGATTTCAAGCGCTCTCTTAATGAGTTCTTCTTCCGTCTCCGCATTAGTAGTAGTCGTTGTTGATTTCGTCGTACAGCTGCTTATTAACAGAACCGTCAGGAAAAAAACAGCATGTTTTCGAAATGGTTTATGAATCATAGTTTCAGACTTAATTGGTAAAATAATTGCTCAATTTACATTAGCCCGAAAGATTCGGAACTCTTTTATTGAGAAAAGTTAGCTCTCTGATTACCAGCTGCGGTGGGACTGCCCCAGTGGGACTGCTGTAGTGAAACGTGAGGAAGCCTAAAATGATGAATGAAAAGGGGATAAAGCAACTAACCGATCGTACTTAATTCTACTTTACGAAGTTAACTGGTAACCAAGCCTGGTACCTGGATTTGATGTTTTTTAGAATCCCCTTCGCCCCTTTCCCCAAAAAAGGGGGAATATTGGTATCAAACCCAGTTACTTCCATAGGATAAAACTCTACTTCGCAAAGTAGAATCAATCTAAAAGGCTTTCGACTTCGGCATCTTCAAGGATAAAAGCGAGCTTATTGATGTCAGTGGAATTAAGTGCAAGTTTTCCTCTGACAGAGAGTAGCTGGTCGGTTTGAAACAAGTTTCGACCCGTCTTTTCCAAGACGACCATCGCAACGGATTCGACACCTGCCTGACCACAAAAAAAGCAACTTGAGTTAGGAAAACGAGAAACAATAATAATCGAATCTATTTTGGAGTAAGGCAGGTAATAACCAGTAAGTGTTACTTCCTTACCTGTATACGCGATCAACTCCTGAGTAAAGACAGGAGTTCGATAATGCGCTCTTGCCTCTTCTATGTACGTTCTTTCCAGCGAAATTCCCGCAAACATCTGCCAATAATCTACTGATGGGACTGGGGGTGAGGTTACCCTCCAACTATCGGTTCCAGCAAGAAAATAGCTGGTTATTGCTACAATTGATAGTATAGCTAGTGTCCATAACGTATTTCGAATATTCTTTTTCAACGTATGAAGCAATGTTAAAAATTGATCCTTAAAATTGCAACCTAGTTGCTTTCAACCTGAACTCGATTAAAAATCTTGCCTCAGTTTGACCGCGACAGCGGACCGTTTGATTTTGAGTAGAAATTTTGCCGAAGTCGTGAATGAATATCGAGATATTTCAAAGGGCTTTGGTGAAATTTATGCCGAAATCAGCGGTTCGTCGCACGATCAAATCTTTTCAAGACAAATCATCTTCACGTCATCTTTGCTTTAAAAATTTATCAAAAGGATTCATCATTCTTCAAAATTTTCAAAACAAACCTGCCATAAATATGAATTGCTGAGGTTGAGATTTTTAATCGAGTTCAGGTTAAAAGCTGAATTTCCGGAAAAAATTGTTTGAATATCATTGCCGCCAGGTGCAATAAGATGTTCCATCGAATGCTTTTGCAAGAGAGTTTAACTTTCTCTTCTTTTTTAATGTTTAAATGATACGTCGAAGCAGTCTCGACATATAAAATAAAAAACAGCCTATGCTAAAATGGAATGACATCATTCGTTTTGCCAAAAACGGAAATCCTAAACCGGACCGAAGGGTAGAAAAAACGGATAGCGAGTGGAGGGATGTACTCGATGAAGAACAGTATCGAATTACACGAAAGAAGGGAACGGAGCGGGCGTTTAGTTCCGACGTTTGCAGTTTGTTTGAGCCTGGGACTTACAGGTGCGTCTGTTGCGGTACACTTTTGTTTGATGCAAACGAAAAATTTGAAAGCGGGACAGGATGGCCTTCCTTCACCCAACCGATCAAAGAGAATACAATTGCCTATCACTCAGATAGATCTTATGGTATGTTACGTATAGAGACGACGTGTAGTACCTGTGATGCTCACTTAGGACATGTTTTTCCTGATGGTCCGGAACCCTCCGGTTTGCGGTATTGCATCAACGCGGTGGCACTTGAAAAGTTAGAAAATGAAGTAAGCTAGTACAGGGAGAATTTTACAGTGATCATTAGTGAAATGGCCCTTGTTTTCAACTTTATCAAATCATGTAAGAAGAGTTTTTCATGCCAGGTCTGACTTCGAGCGTCAGTTTGATATGCTTCTCTAAAAGAGAATGGAAAAGAAAGGTTGAATTCAGGAAGGAGTTACTTTGACGGCAGCAATACCTACGATCACATTCGCACGCCCCATGCTACCTCATGTCAGTGAGCAACATTCGGATTTTTGGATTGAAATCGTTCAAATGTTAGAATGTACCCATTATTGTCCAGCATAGAAAACTGGGTGCTTCCGCATGGGGTGATGTGAGGGTGATCCAGCATGTCGCACGTATCTTTCACCATCTGATGGTATCCTTCCAGGTCATCAACCAGCAAACAAATAGCGACACTTCCACCGACGGGTTGGTTTTTCAGAAATACCAACTCGTTTTTTAGCCTACCCTCTTCTTTAAAAGTCAACGTAAACGCCCCCTTTCGCATTTTGGCCCAGTAAGTACTTCCATTTTCCTGCTCACTTAGTAAGAGTTCAAAACCAAGGACTTGTTCATAAAAATCGATAGTTTGGTCTACGTCCACAACCATCAATTCAAGCAGGATCTGATTGACATTCATCTTTAAGCGGTTCGATTTCCAATTACCTAAAGATCGGTTTTTTTATTTTAAAAAGAAGAAGCGGATCTTTCCATTTGCTCTATTAACTGCATGGAAGACCAGTACATATTGGTATGCATCGCGGTGTTATGATTAAATTTATAGAAGGTGTATGTTATGTTTTCTAAGTAAAATAAGTGGCTTGATGAACTTCAGGGCCATTACTATTCCGCTAGCCATGTAAGTGCCTCACCTTCATCGTGAAACTTCTTAAGCACCAGACTAGGCAAGATCAGTTTGATCGCAGAGGAGATGAAATTTGCGAAGACAGACCCTTTGATGGTTCTTGCATTTACCGCAGCGATTTTTTCCACATCACCAGCCAGCTTCTTTGCTCTTTTCATAAGCAGTTCCTGCTTGATCCAAAGGCGAGCCTGAATGGTGAATTCATTGAGTTCCTGCCTGCAAAGGAGAATCTTGTTGCATTCTCTGGACTCGATGAGGTTGGCTCCTATAGTAAGCAGTTTACTGGCAGGTTCAACATCTACGATGCCATTCCATATGATTTTAACAATCTTACTTTTGTAGTCCACGTACAATTCGTTTCCTTCGGACTCGTTCACTAAAATGAACGGGTTCTTTCTATCGTAAACAAAATCTACCTGTTGATTAGCCATTTTCATAATATGATTTTAAAAGATATGGGAGTCCATTAAATGTGGGTTGGTCAATCAATTTCGATG
>JBCCXH010000235.1:0-8080 GCA_039192005.1 Bacteroidota bacterium | reverse complement strand
TCCGGACTGGAACACCCAATCGCACCCAAAAAAACCAACATCAACAGACTACTTCTCACCAATCGATTATAAGGGGATGTTCCCATGTTTTTTTCTAGGTAGCTTATCTACTTTATTTTCCAGCATCGAAAAAGCATGGATCAACTTCACACGGGTATTATGAGGCATGATGACCTCATCTACAAAACCTCTCTCTGCGGCAATGTACGGATTGGCAAACTTATCGGTATACTCGTTGATTTTTTCCTGCAATTTAGCGTTGGAGTCGTCAGCGGATTGAATCTCTTTCCTGAAAATAATTTCCGATGCTCCTTGTGCGCCCATTACGGCAATCTCTGCTGTAGGCCATGCATAGTTCAGATCCGCACCAATGTGTTTGGAGTTCATCACATCGTAAGCTCCTCCATAGGCTTTTCGTGTGATCACCGAAATTCGTGGCACCGTAGCTTCGCTAAATGCATACAACAGCTTGGCTCCATTGGTAATGATGGCATTCCACTCCTGATCCGTACCGGGCAAAAACCCGGGTACATCTACCAAAACAAGTAGCGGAACATTAAAGCTGTCACAGAACCGGACAAACCTCCCTGCTTTCTTACTGGAATGAATATCCAGTACTCCCGCCATGTTCATCGGTTGATTCGCGACAATTCCGATGCTTCTTCCCGCCAACCGGGCAAACCCACAAATAATGTTTTCAGCAAAGTCTTTGTGAACTTCAAAAAAGCTGTTGTCGTCGATGATCCCGGAAATGACCTCATGCATGTCATACGGTTGGTTGGGATTATCAGGGAGTATTTCGTCCAATGCTTCTCTTTTTTCATCCCCCATTTCATAGGCCAAACGAGGGGGTTCATCCTCACAGTTGGAAGGGATGTATCCTAATAGTTGTTTGATTTGCCTGATGCATTCCGCCTCATTGGCACAAGCAAAGTGTGTCACTCCGCTTTTGGTCGCGTGTGCTTGTGCGCCCCCAAGCTCTTCACTTGTTACCTCCTCTTGCGTGACCGTCTTTACTACATTGGGGCCAGTCACAAACATGTAACTGGAGTTTTCAACCATGAAAATAAAATCCGTAATGGCCGGCGAGTAGACCGCACCCCCTGCACATGGCCCCAGAATAGCTGATATCTGAGGTACCACACCGGAGGCTAGCGTATTTCGATAAAAAATATCTGCATACCCCCCCAGAGAGACCACCCCTTCCTGGATACGCGCACCCCCTGAATCATTCAAACCAATCACCGGAGCGCCATTCTTCATGGCCATGTCCATGATCTTTACAATTTTCTCTGCAAAGGTTTCCGATAACGACCCGCCAAAAACGGTAAAGTCCTGACTGAAAACATACACCAGACGACTATTTATCGTCCCATAGCCTGTCACGACACCATCACCCAGAAACTTTTGCTTCTCCATTCCAAAATCCGTCGCACGATGCATCACAAACTTACCGATCTCCTGAAAAGATCCTTTATCTAACAAAAGATCTATCCGCTCTCTGGCAGTAAGTTTTCCTTTTTCATGTTGCTTGGCAATACGATCTTCCCCTCCTCCTTTTAACGCTTCTTCGTTCATGGAAGTAAGCCGGTCGATCTTATCCGAAATCGTCTGGATATTAGTAGCTGTTTTGGGTTTTTCTTGGCTCATGTTATTTGGAAAAAGTCAAATATAAGGTGATTTTGGATGGATCATTTAGTTGGCTTCCATGCCTTATATCAAATGGCCAAGACGCACCTTCTATGTCTCTTACAAAAGAAGAAATCGATAATTCTTCCACACTGATCTATGATTTAAATCAACAAAACAAACAATCTGTTATATTGCGGGCGCTTGATGAAGATCGCAGTTATAGATATGGGCACCAATACGTTTCACCTCCTCATTGCGGAAGTGAACAGCCGCGGTTACGATATTTTAATAAAGGAACGGCAAGCGGTAAAAGTTGGAGAAAAGGGAATCAATAAGGGTGAAATCACTACTGAAGCCTGGCATCGTGCCATCACATGCATCAAGGACTACCGGGAAATTATTGATCAAAATCAGGTATCGAAAGTTTTTTCTACCGCCACCAGCGCCATTCGCAACGCATCTAATGGCATCGCATTGACTAAAGCGATAGAAGAAGAAACCGGAATCAAGACCGCTGTTATTTCCGGCTCCAGAGAGGCAGAATTAATCCTGGTGGGGGTAAAAGAAGCGCTAGACCTGGGCTTGAAAAAAAACCTAATCATGGATATCGGTGGCGGAAGTATTGAGTTCATGATCGCCAATCAAGAGGAAACATTCTGGATTCAAAGCTTTGAAATGGGTGGCCAGCGTTTAATCGAACGTTTTCATAAAAATGACCCCATCTTAAACGAGGAGATCCATTCACTCAATGCCTATTTTGACGAAATACTACACGACTTAAGACAAGCGTGCAAGATCCACCTGCCTAAGACATTAATAGGGTGCTCCGGTACGTTTGACACATTGAGTGATATCTATTGCGAGGCAAATGCCATTTCCAGAGTGGCATCGGCAACTGAACAGCCTTTCGAAATCAATAGCTTTGAAGACATATACCAACAATTGCTTCAAAAAAACAGAGAAGAACGACTGGCGATCCCGGGCATGGCAGACATCCGAGTAGACATGATTGTGGTCGCATCTGTTCTGATTCGCTACCTCATCGATCAGTTAGCCATCGATCAAATCCGGGTTTCCAGTTATGCCTTAAAGGAGGGCATCTTATTTGACGCCCTCAACCAGATGATGGACTAAGTGGTTGCTCTCTGTATCTACTGAAACAAAGCCTTCTTACTAAGACAGATTTAATGAATGATTAGATTCGCACCATGATTTTTTACGAAGCTGAAAAACTTCGTCGGTTTGTTGGTGAAATTTTCGAAAAAATGGGTTGCCCAGAGGCGGACTCAAAGCAAGCTGCCGATGTTTTGGTAAGTGCAGACTTACGTGGTGTAGACTCTCACGGTGTGGCAAGACTCTCGGGTTACGTCAGGCTACATGAAAAGGGAAGACTTAACGCACGCCCGAAGATCTCCACCGTCCATGAGACGCCCTCCACGGGCGTTGTAGACGGAGACCTGGGACTGGGACTGGTGGTAGGTCCAGAAGCGATGCGAATCGCCATAAAAAAAGCAAAAGAAGTAGGGTCCGGGTGGGTTGCAGTCAAGAATTCCAATCACTACGGCATTGCTGGCTATCACGCCATGATGGCTCTTGAGGAAGATTGCATCGGTATTTCTTTAACTAATGCCAGCCCGTTGGTTTCTCCTACATTTTCGAAAGAGCGCTTGCTAGGCACCAATCCCATCGCCATCGCCATTCCAACTCAGTCAGAGCCCCCTTTTGTCTTAGACATGGCGACAACGACTGCCGCAAATGGGAAATTGGAAGTATTGCAACGGCAAGGTAAAGATGCGCCGGAAGGGTGGCTTCAGGACCAAGAAGGAAACACCACAACAGATGCAAAAGGCTTACTCCATGGAGGGTCGATGCGTCCATTAGGAGGGGATCGGTTGCACGGTTCGCATAAGGGCTATGGGCTGGGTTCTGTTGTAGATATATTTTCCGCCGTACTTTCCGGGGCAAACTACGGACCGTGGGTTCCGCCATTCGTTGCGTTTATTGATCCCGCACCTAACCCCGTAGGCGAGGGCCTGGGTCATTTCTTCGGTGCTTTACGTATTGATGCCTTTCGGGAAGCTGATGTTTTTAAATCACATATGGATAACTGGGTCAAAAGGTTTAGAAATTCAGAGACGGTAGACGAAAATACCCGTGTGCTCATACCCGGGGACCCGGAACGCGAAATGACCGAAAAAAGGCTTAAGGAAGGTATTCCCATCCTGGAGTCCGTAAATGACACACTTTTGGAATTAGGAAATAAGTTCGGAGTGATATTGAATTAATGCTTCCTTATCATACTGGCCAATCCAGTTGATTTTTGTCGAATACGTAGGGGCCAGGTGCGCCCCTTCCAAACTTGAGTTACCTGAATGCCGACCAATTGCTTTTGAACCAAACTACTTTTCCCTTGAAAGGTGCCTGACTAAGAAGTGGTGTATTAAAAATGATAACAAAGCTTCATTCACACTTAAAACTTAGTAGGTAACTTCACTATGAAAAAAATTTGTTCATTTCAATCGGAGCAATTTTCTTCACCATCTGTTTTTTAGTAGCTAAAATCAAAAAATCAGTAAATGTCAGGGTTAAAAACCAAACCGACCGAGCAAAACGTAGAAGCATTTATCAACCAGATCGAGCCAGATTGGAAACGCGATGATTGCAGAACGCTTTTATCATTGTTGAAAAGGATTACCGGCGAAAATCCGGTCATGTGGGGGGATTCCGTTGTTGGTTTTGGAAGCTACCATTATAAATATAAAACCGGAACGGAAGGTGACTGGTACCTGACTGGTTTTTCTCCTAGAAAACAAAACATGACGGTTTACATTCTCGCTGGATTTGACGGGTGTGAAGACCTGTTGAATAAGATAGGAAAGCATAAAAAATCTACGGGCTGCCTTTACTTTAAGCGATTAAGCGACATAAATATTGACATATTAGAAGATTTAGTTATAAGATCCGTAGATACATTAAAAACAAGGTATTCAGAATACAATTAATCCAATTTTCAACTGATAAAGGAGAACGATAAAAAACCTACCTCCACCGAGAACTAACTACCTCTCATCTAAGTATTTTCTTAAACTTATCGAATCTGGTTATCCTTACAAAATATTGTTAAAACACCACAATCTATGATTATCCAAAAAGAAGCTACCCGAAACACACCAGGCATTGATCTCGATCTATCCGAAGGGAAGATCAAACTTTACGGCAGATCAAGTCCTGAGAACAGCATCAATTTTTATGCACCACTTTTGAATGCTTTGCGGTCTGATAAAGTCAGTTCCTCCTCTCTTGCAGTAGATGTGATGCTGGAGTATTTTAATACCAGTTCATCTAAATGCTTGTTTGACATATTTAAGTTACTAAAGAAGATGGAAACGTCTGGAACAGAACTTACCATTAACTGGTATTATGAGCCTTCTGATGACGATATGTTTGAAGCCGGAGAAGATTACAGTGACATGCTGAACCTCTCCTTTAATTTCATTGAACAGGAAGACTTATAGAATCCCTACACCTAACCCTGCCCTTATCAACCACGGGCTATTGTAAGGTTGTGGATCATCTGCAGCATTGTATAAGACATTATAGAGGGCACTAACACTAAAAGCCGCTCTTCCTCCCAAACTTTCAGAATACCCCGCACCTACGTACATCGCGTTGTATAAGTCTCGCTCCGTTTGCTCATTGGACCCGGTAAAGAATTCAAAATTGAGTTGTTCAAACTCGGTCTGAATAAAAAACTGTCTGGCTAGGTTGTACCTTGTAAATACATTCCAACCATAATTACTGATGGAGGTATTCGCCCTCTTAAATCTCACATACTGATAGTTGATTCCGAAACCAGCGAGCAGTCGTTGTGTGATACGGTACCCAACGAAAGGTGACAAGCCTACATTCGTCGATGCGGCCCCTGAACTAAAACCAAACCCTCCTCCATAAAAGACTTTATCCGTAAATTTATCTTGAGCATGTCCTACCAATGAGGTCATAAAAAACAGGAGAGTCAATGCTGTGATTTTCATTATTCGATGATTATGTAAAGGTCCTCGGTTTCTTTTTTCATCAGGTATTTTTCTCTTGCTACCTTTTCGAGTAGTTCGGGATTATTGAGCAATGCCTCTCGATCATTTTTTACTTCCAGTATCTTATCTTCATAAAATCGCTTGGATGCTGTCAATTCCGACTCTTTTTTTCTTAGCTCGGATTGCAGAAAGAGGTCATTATTATCCATAACCGCTAACCAAAACACAAAAAACAGGGTAGCTAAAAAGTAGAAACTTTTGAAAAATGGAGGGATCTTCTCTAATAATTGCTTCATTTCTGCCATTTATTTTAAACGTGGGTGATTTTTCAAAGACTCAGCAGAATGGCACAAAGGTAACATGAGAGAGATAATCGTATTTATTAAACATCAAGATAGTTAGGGAAATGGTTGATTTGGTGAAAATCAGTCTCTTTTTTTTCCCAGGTGTAGTGTTTTAAACCATTCGTGATGGCAAGGTAGTCTGCATCCAGGACCTTGTTATAGGCGGCTATTTGGTTCATCACCTGTTGACCCAACGGAAGATCATAGGATTTACATTCTACCAAAAGAAAAATAGTTCCGTCCCTATTTAGTACCGTAATATCTGACCTTTTTACTTTCTTAAAATAACTAAGGGTATACTCTAACCGAATCATCCCTTTCGGATACCCCAGATGTTCGATAAGGAGGTTAAGAAAATGCTGCCTTACCCACTCTTCCGGTGTCAGTGCAACGTATTTTTTCCGAATGAGACAGAATATATCGCTCCTTTTATCAGTTCTAATTTTCGGCTTGTACCCGGGAAGTTTGAGCGGATGCATTTTTGAGTTTAACCTGAGAAAGAAAGACCATACCGATGATGAAAAAAGAGGCTAATACCAGGGTACTATTCCTCATACTACCTGTTATTTGTTCAATGTACCCAAATGCAAACGTTCCAATCACGATGGATAGGTTGAACGTAACATCATAAAAACTAAAGAATGAAGCCGTGTCCATCGTATCCTGGGGCATTATTTTGGAGTAGGTAGCTCTGGAAAGCGACTGGACTCCACCCATCACCAAACCTACTACACTGGCCAGGGCAAAGAACTCAACCTCATCTTTTATAAAGTAAGCAAACAGACTGCACACAATCCAAATAATGACCATCAATAACAACGATTTGATATTGCCCCTCTTTTTAGATATAAAAGCAAAAAGGTACGACCCGGCGATGGCAACGAATTGGATAAGCAATACAGTCATGATAAGTTCGGAAGCTTCTAACTTGAGTTCTTTTGAACCAAACGTCGCTGCCAAGTACATCATGGTTTGCACACCCATATTATAAAAGAAAAAAGCTAGGAGGTATTTTCTCAAGTCTCCCATTTCTTTCAGTTGATCCCAGACGTTTAGCAATTCCTTGTATCCATTGGTCAAAAAGTTACCAGAAGGCTTTCTGTGGTGAACATTATTCGGAAGTTTGGCTAACGCGTAGAGTGAAAACCCGATCCACCATAGACCAACCGTTAAAAAGGCTACCCGTGAAGCTACTCCTTCATTGGAAAGCCCGAATGCATCATGCATTTCAATCACGACCAGATTAATGACTAAGAGGATCACTCCTCCCATGTACCCATAAGAGTATCCTTTTGCGCTTACGTAGTCCCTGTTATCTTCTGTAGCGATTTCGCTTAGAAAAGCGTTATAAAAAACCAGGCTACCCGAGTAACCGACGCTGGCAAAAATAGAACAAAAAATCCCCCACTCTATGTTTTCTCCGGTAAAAAAGAAGAGCCCAATACAAGAAAAAGCCCCTATGAACATAAAGGATTTTAAAAAGAGTTTTTTCTTACCGGCATAGTCTGCCACCCCGGATAAAACGGGAAGGATAATCGCTACCAACAAAAAAGAGGCAGACAATGCGTAGGAATACAAAACTGAATTGACGATCTCCATTCCGAAAAATTCAACCACATCTCCACCATTTGCATTGACTGCTACCGCCTGGTAGTAAATGGGAAAAATTGCCGATGTTATAGTCAGGGAGTAAACCGAGTTGGCCCAATCATACATGCACCAGGCCTTGATTACTTTTTTGTCATTAAGCATGTTGTACTTTTACTTGAATCTGCCAAGATAATCAATTAGAGTGCCATCCTTTATCAAGCAAAATTACTTTTTGCATAACTGCACCATTAAGAAAGAAGAGCCAAACTCGAAACCATAAAAATTAGTTATACCTATATAATATATCTCTATCCAACTCCATCTTGTTGATGGCTAGTTTTGTAGAAAGATTTTTAACCTTTATTTAAATAAATAAAAATGACGCTAGTAGGAAAAAAATTTCCAAGCATTGAAGTGAACGCAATGAACGAACTTGGAGATACCATCCAAATCGATGTATTGAACGAAGCTGTAAACAAC
>JBCCXH010000234.1:0-8229 GCA_039192005.1 Bacteroidota bacterium | reverse complement strand
CTGGAAGGCAACGTCCCGGAAGCGGAGTTTGTTGGTGACTATTTCTACTTTACTGAAGGTGATGTACAAGAAGGAGCACGGGTTCTTTCCGGTTTCAACTTCGATGATTCCTTTTCAAATATCGATACGGAAACCAACCTTCCCAGAGGGGTAATACGAGGTGGCACCATTGCTTCCAGCCATGAAGAAGGCACTAAGACCTTTAGTCAACGTCTGGCAGATGCTACTGTTGTTCCTGATGACACGCTTCAGGTAGGTGGTAATTCTACAGAGGCGAGCATTCTGGACGAGATCAGCCAGCTGGTAGATCTAATCTACGACCGACCGGAAACAACCATCCACATCTGTAGGGAACTTTATCGGTTTTTTGTTTACCACCAAGTGGATGAAGCGCTCCAAAGCGACATTATTCAGGACATGGCAGACGTACTCATTGCCAATGATTACAAGATCCAACCGGTCATCGAAGCATTACTTACCAGTGAACATTTTTATGATGCAGGTTTAGGCGTAGATGATAATAACTTTGGAAGCATCATTAAGTCGCCACTAGACCTCGTTGTTGGATATGTAAGAAATTTCAATCTCGCGATTCCAGACTATACGACTGAGCTTGACACATTCCACGAATTTGTTCAAGGACTCCTCGGAGAGATAGACAGCCAGGGAATGGATTATTATGAACCTTTTGAAGTAGCTGGATACGCGGCATATCACCAATTTCCAATTTTTAACAGAAGCTGGATCACCACCAACTACCTGACAAACAGGTACAATTTCATACAAGGTGTCATCTCCAATACTTCCATGATCGAAATGGGTCAGGTTGACATCTTTCAATTTGTACAGGACAATTTCGCAGCTGTAGCTTCCAACGCGAGAGACCTGATTATTGCGATTGCTGAATACTTCCTTCCTTCTGCTGAAGGGTTGACTTTTGACACCCCCGATGTGGGAGAGCTCACCGTTGAAAGGTTAAGCTACTTTCTAAACGCCTTCTTGTTCAATCCACAAATAGATAGTGATCCGGAGGCGATGTGGACCACCAGATGGACTACCGGACAAGATAATGAAGTGGTCGCCAATCAACTAACCAGTCTATTCAATGCCATGTTTCAAACTCCTGAATATCAATTAATGTAAATCGTACCATGAAAAGAAGAAATTTTTTAAAGAAAGTAGGTTTCGCAGCTGGTGCTCCCATTGCTTTTCAGGGTGTTCCTTTGAAAATCCTCGCCTCCGAACAGATGCAACGGTTCGCAGCACAAAGTACTAACGATCGGGTGTTGATACTCATCCAGCTTCATGGAGGAAATGATGGGCTTAACTCAGTCATTCCAATATCCAATTACGACGAATATTACAGCAGAAGACCAAACGTCGCCATTCCCTTCAAAGTTGGGAACAGAACGTTAATCCCTCTGGATAGTACAGTAGCTACCGAAGAGCAGGTTGGATTACACCCGGACATGAATGACTTCAAATTCTTATATGATACGGCTAAAGCAGCGGTGTTCCAAGGCGTTTCTTACGAAAACAATAATGGATCGCACTTTAGGGGTCGAGATATATGGCACATGGGAGGCGGCTCGGATGATTATTTTTCTTCCGGCTGGGTAGGACGATATTTAAATACTGAATATACTCCGTTGAGCTATCCGGATGACTTTCCTACGACTGAGATGCCGGACCCTCTCGCATTAGAGATGGGCAACGACCTCTCTCTGATCTTTCACCAACAGGGAAACATCCCTACTTCCATATCATTGGGTAGCAACCCGGAAAACATCGCCAATCTTATTGACAGGTTGGAAGGATTCAATGACGAGGGACTTGATCCAAGGGGATTACCTCCGTCGTTTATGAATAATTCTCCTTACGGTCAGGAGATGAACTGGATTCTGGGATTGGAAGACAAATCAGAGACTTACATTAAGCGGTTAGCAGAACTGTACAATGCAGCTTCTGAAACAACCGTTACCTACCCGGAAACGTATCCGTTCAATAGTCCGAGAGGAAGAAAAGGCAACCCTTTAAGTGGCCAACTCAGGCTCGTTGCTCGGCTGTTGGCAGGTGGGGTGAAAACGAAAGTATTTTTGGTACGAATGGGTGGGTTTGATACGCATGCCACTCAGGTAGAAGATTATGACCCATCCATGGGTAACCACGCTGCACTGATGTATCACCTAACCTCCGCCATGCGCGCCTTTCAGGATGATTTACGATCCAGAGGGCTTGAAGATCGTGTCCTTTCTCTTACGATGTCAGAATTTGGGCGTAGGGTTGCTTCAAACGGGAGCTACGGAACGGATCATGGTACTGGAGGCCCTATTATGATGTTTGGCCTGGGGGTGAAACCAGGGATCTACGGCACGGTACCTGATATGTCAAGTAACAACGTAGCGCTACAATTTGATTACCGTCAGATTTTTGCAAACATTTTGCGCGACTGGATGGGTGTTGACCAATCTGTCATCACCAACGACATCTTTTTCCGAGACTTTATCGAAGGGGCAAATAGTCAGGGAGGAAACTATGAACCCATGAATTTGATTAAAGACGTCATTCTAAGTGAGCGAGATGAAATCAACAAAAACTATGACATCACCTCCGTTTATCCCAATCCAGCAAGTAAGTACACTCAAGTAAAGGTGAAAGTGAATAACTTTCAGAATGTGAACGTACAATTGATCAATGCGGAAGGAAAAATCGTATCTCAGATCAACCGAAGGGTAGCACCGGGGTCACATAACTTCACCTTCACTTTGGACAATTTACGCGCCGGATTCTATTTTATTAAAGCCAAATCTCAAATGCTCAATGCGACCAAAAAGCTCATCGTTAGAAATTAAATCATCGCTATTACTTATTTTGTTGCTTATCTCCAGTGTCGGATTCTCTCAACGCAGAGGTCCGAGAAACAGGCTGGAGACCTTTCTTGACACTCAATTTTGGTTGGGAATCAAGCTGGGAATTAATTACACGCAGGCATCTCCGGATGGAAGAAATACAGGCTTTAGCCCAATTGATTACTCAGCAGACAGCTTGCGCAAATCTTATGACGACTTTGCCCTACCGGGTGCCCATGTCGGATTGGAGATGAATTTTTATCACAGAGGGTTTTCCGCGTCCTTTCAACCGGCTTTTAAGAGGGGCCGGTACAAGTACAACAGCATGTTGGAATGGACTGGATTAAATAGCCAATTTCAGACCGTTTACAATGTTGAGCAGCGATTGGATCTGATTGAATTTCCTTTATTATTGAAGTACGATGTGATTCAACGAGGTAAAATCAGGCCTTTTGTGATGGTTGGAGGGTTTCACTCCATTGTGATTTCTGCACAAAAAGACGTAAAGCTCGACCAGGTCGATCTTTCCACAGGTACTCCGCTAGGTTCCTCGGGAGGCATCGCCACTTTAGGTGTGAAAGAAGCATTCCAAAACTTCTCCGGCCTGTCAGGTGGAATAGGGCTTAATCTCGATTACTGGAACATACGAACCGTTTTTGAAATCAACTATAAACATTCTCTTACATCAGCCACACGTCCTAACGCTCAGCAAAACGAGTTGGCTTCTCTTGGAGAAGTAAACGACGAACTCTTGTTGAGAGACCTCAATATCTCACTGAGTTTTGTCTTTCCTTTCCGATTTATTGATCAACAATTCAAAGCACTCTAAACAAGCATGAAAAAATTTGCTCTTATTTTTATTACGGTAGTTTTATTGGGTTGCAGGGAAGAAGAGCCAAGTCTCACCGAATCATTTTTCAAGATTTATGATAATTCTGATTTTGACCTGAGCTATGACCCTATTGACGTGGTAGAACTAAATGATGGATACATTGTCATTACCGGAACGCAACGGAATACGACAGACTTTCAGGGTGTACAAATAATCAAAATAGATCTTGAGGGGGAGTTTGTCGGGGACACGGAGTTGAATGACTACGTAGCTCCTGCCGGAGATATTTATTTTAACACTGATGATAGCGTCACCTATTTTTTTACGGCTAACCCTACGACACTGGGAGCTGTACTAATAGGAGTAGACACCGAACTGGATGTAGTAACAGAAACCCCATTGGGAGGGATCAATTACCCTTTAGCTTCTAACGTGACTTCAAGTGGTAACTTACTACTCATGAGCTACGATCCGGTAAATCTCAACACACAGATCAGTGAAATCTCTACAACCGGAAACTTCGTAGGAGGAGCGAATTTCTCCATCGGTGCGGGTAACACGATAAATGCCGAACAAATAATTATTGACCACTTCACTGTAGTCAGTGAACAAGAGCTGCCGTTTTTTTGTGGAGAGTTTAGTCCTGGAAATTACTATTTCAATGGTTTTTACGAATTCAGTTTTTCCTTGGTCTTTACTGATCTCTCTTCCATAACCGGACAAGTGCAGGGACAATCGATTAATGAAGGGGTAAGAGAGGCACTTAACGCCGGCATTCGAGCGGTGCTACCACTAAGTGGAAGTGATTTTGCAGTGGCAGGGTTTCAGTTTTCAGAAAATTTTCAACTCTCTTCTGCGACTTTAACAACCACCGGCATTTCTTCAAGTGCTGATCTTTTTCCTGACGACAGGAGGGAGTTAAGGCCGTACACTCCGTCAAAAATTATTGCCTACACTTTTGGGGAAACTAACTACACCATCTTTGCATCTGAGACAGAGGGAAGACAGATTATCTTGTATTTCTATGACGTCACTACAGGAGAAATAGCAGGCATTCATAACATCGGGTTTATCAACCCATTTACACTTTCTTCCATGAAAATAACCGAAGATAACTCCTTGTTGGTTTTAGGAACAACTTTCGTCGCCGGCCGGTTTGAGCGTATGATGCTTACAAAGATTTCGGAAAGGCAAATAGGAGATATCCTAAATTAGTCAGGTAACACCAAAACCTCTAAGTTTTTAACACACTAAAGCCCACAGTAATCCTGGTGAGAATCTCGTTTTTTCGCCAGGATTTTTTTTATTGTAAAGTACTGGTATCCGGTTAAATTTTTTAAACTTCAAAAAAGTGCCTTTAACGCGTCCTAGACAAGGTTTTTCTTCAAGGCTGAAAACTACCGCGCGGCGGACGTCCCCATCGAACGTCGACCCGGCCTAAAGGGAGTAGACGAGAAATGCCCCCGGCCGGGTAAGGCTTTAGGGAATCAAAAGGCGACCGGCCCGGGGGCGCGCGGCTAGCGGTGATTTTAAGGTTTATCTCCGAATCGAAAAACCTTATCTCGGACACCACTAATTGTAAAGAAGCTCCTGCCAGATAGCCAGACAGCAAAGAAAGTCATGAATGGCTCATTCCGTAAAAATATCATTGGTATCTTTAGTAGTCAGAAATTTATCTATTCTATTCTTTGTATGATCTCATCGTCAAATTTGCATCAGTTCCGAAATGGAGAAATCATCGCTTTTTTCTCTAACGTTCTTTCTATTTTTTCAGAAATGGACATCAATAAACTAGGGCTTAAACCTCAAATAAGTGGCTTGGCTACCTCTTTTGATGTCCTAAAAACGCAATATAAAGCTGAACGCGGCAGCAAGATCACGCGAACAATTGTGAACCTGGACCGAGCCCGGGATCTTCTCTTTGTTGCTACCAGAAACATCTTAATTCAGCATGCACAAGCACATCCGGTGGAAAAGCTACGTCCAAAGGCACATGCACTGCTTGAAGTAATCGAAAAGCATGGAGCAGACCTCTACAAAAAAAGCTATCAGGAACAGACGGTAGGCATGAACGACATCACCAAAAAAATAGATCAAAACATCTCGCTTATATCCATGATTAAGGATTTTCACCTCCACGACTATTACGAAGCGCTTAAGGAGGCGAACAAAACATTTAACGATAAATACCTGGAACGAAATAAAACTTATTCCGCACAGCCTAATGATAGCCTCAAAGATTTGAGAATAGATGGAGAAGATAAGTTTGACAAATTGGTACAACGAATCAATGCGCACATCGTCCTGGCTGATGATGCTTCCGATTACCAACGGCTGGCTGATCAAATAGACCGATTAGTGGAAACGTACCAGGAGGCCGTAAATCGGCGGCTATCAAAAGATGAAAAGGTTTCGGACGAAGAACTGGACCAGGACTACCATGAAGTAAGTGAGTAAACTATCTTAGCCGGTAAATCGTAATCATTTAGTCTTCGTATTACTTGTTGGTGTAACCATTTCTTATGCAAAGAAACTTTCTTCAGTTAGCACAGTCCATTTGGTGGGTTCCTTTAATACTTCTAACGGCCGCACTTGTTACCTGGTGGCTTTATAGCCAACGTAAAAAACCGTGGAACGCTCAACAAAACTTGCTATTATCCATTCTTCGGTTTTTAGCCATCTCTCTCACGCTTTTCCTATTATTGGAGCCTCTGATCAGGCAGGTGGTCAGCCGGGTAGAACAACCCATCGTTGCAATCGCTGTAGACGACTCACAATCTGTCATTGCACGCGGCCTGTCTCCGACTCAGCTTCGACAAGAAATAGGTGCTGTTTCAAAGGAATTAGGTGAGGAAGGTTTTGAAGTCCGGACCTTTTACCTCGGGGAAAAGACGGACTCTATCGGCTTTAGCCAAAATTCAACGAACCTATCTGCTTTACTCAGAAAAGTAGATGATGATATGGAAGGCAGAAATTGGGCCACTACCCTACTCATTACAGACGGCATTTTCAACCAGGGGAGTTCACCGCTGTACCGCCCTTACCGAGCGCCTCAGTTTACCATCGGTCTGGGCGATACGATCCCGCCTAAAGACATCAATATTTCCAGGGTTAAATACAACAAAATTACCTATAAAGGAAATGATACGCCGATACGTATTGAAGTCTCACAAAGAGGATTTGAAGGAAGGAAAGTAAAAATATCCCTACGGGAAGGAGCCAATGTATTGGGAGAACAACAGCTCGTCCTTACCAAGAGCCTGGAGGAGGTAGAGTTCACCATTAAATCTGACAAAGAGGGCCTGAGAAGGCTTAATGTATCGTTGCCTTTCCAGGAAGGAGAATTCGTTAGGGAAAACAACCGGTCAGACCTTTTTATGGAAGTCATCGACGGTAAGCAAAAAGTCCTGATTATCGCCAATGCTCCACACCCCGATATCAAAGCCATAAGGAGTACGCTCGCTACTAGTGATAATTATCAAACCGATATTTTTATTCCTTCTTTAGATCAGGAAAGGCCAAATGAGGTCTACGATGTAGTTATCTATCATGGTGCATTCTCCAACCGGATCAATTTTGAACCGAAAGAAAACCCTGGTATTTGGTACATCTTAAATAGAAACAGCTCACTTGCACGAGTCAACCAGGCGATAAACTTTGCAAGTATCCGTAGGCAGGGCGCTCAACCCGATAAGGTTACTGGCGCTTTTAATCAGGCTTTTTCAAAATTCAAACTACCTGAAGACAGCCGGTTGATAGAGACCTTCCCCCCGCTTGAAGTCCCTTTTGGAGACTATACGATAGGTGCCAACTCCGAAGTGCTACTGTATCAGCGTGTAGGCAATGTGGTGACTAAAAAGCCTTTGTTTACTTTTTTTGATGATGGGGCTCAAAAAAAAGCACTCCTGGTAGGACAGGATTTCTGGAAATGGAAATTTCAGGAGACCGCAATTAATGGGATTTCAACTCAATTCAATGAGCTTATTTCTAAGACCATCCAATTTTTAAGTGTGAAAAATGATAAAAAGCAGTTCAGGTTTCAAAGCAGAGCCAGTAGGTTTTCCAGCATCGAGTCTCCCATTTTTGACAGTGAAGTTTATAACGATATTTACGAGCGGGTATATGGAAATACCCTTTCACTAAGGGTAAATCCAGAGCAAGGCAATGGAACCGAATACGAATTTATTGACTCTGAGTTCAAATCTTCCTTTAAGATACCTCCTTTGCCTTCCGGCCTTTACAACTACCAGGCGAGCACTGTGGTCGGTGACAAGAAACTGACCGATAAAGGCCAATTTCTCATTGAAGAAATAAATAAAGAATACCTGAATCTTGCAGCAGATCATGACCTCCTGAAAAACATCGCAGAAAAAACCAATGGAGAATACTTACATTACTCGCAATTCAACCAGATAAAAGACCGTATCGTTAAAAGAGTGTTTAAAAGCGTGGTAACAAGTTCGGATAGTTTTTTTCCGCTTATCGAAAACAAATGGGTTCTATTTATTATTTTGATTTTATTCTCATTGGAATGGTTGTTAAGAAAAT
>JBCCXH010000233.1:0-8257 GCA_039192005.1 Bacteroidota bacterium | reverse complement strand
TTGAGTCAACTGATCGGTAATGGCTTTTTCATTGTTCGCATCCAGGCTACTGGTGGCCTCATCGAAAAACAGGAACTCCGGCTGTTTATACACCGCCCGGGCAATCATCAGGCGTTGCTTTTGTCCCTGACTCAATCCTACTCCGTTGCTACCTATCATCGTCTGAAACCGCAACGGAAGCTCATCGACAAAGGACTGAATGTTCGCCACTTCCAGTGCTTTTTGGAAACGCTGCATGTCGGGCTGCTCATCGGAGATGGTAATGTTTCGAAGGATGGTGTCAGAGAAAATGTACCCATCCTGCATCACCACACCGCATCGTTTTCGCCACTCGCCACTGTCCATAAACCGCAGGTTTTCGCTACCCACCATGACATTTCCGACCTTCGGATCGTAAAACTTCAGCATCAGTTTTAGCAACGTGGTCTTTCCGCTTCCGCTCGTGCCAACGATGGCCGTTGTTTTTCCATACGGAATGGTCAGGTCGATGTCATCCAGCACCAACGGCGATTCCTGTCCCCCATACCTGAACTGAATGTTCTGTAGTCGGATGTCTTTTCGGTAATCCGAAAGCACCGTTCCTCCCACTTCCTCGCTTTCCTCATTTTCTTTTCCGTGAATCTCACTGAGCCGCTCCAGGCTAATGGAGGCATCTTGTGCCTGCTGTATGAACCCGATCAATTGAGAAATGGGACTGTTGAGCTGTCCGGTTATCTGTGTTGTCGCCAACATCATCCCCAGCGTCATGTCTCCGTCCATGACTGTCTTTGCCGACCAGAAGAGAATCAACACGTTTTTGAGCTCATTCAAAAACGCGCCCCCGGCACTTTGGTACTGCTCCAATGCCAGGCTTTTGATGTTGACATTAAAAAGTTTGATCTGGATCGTCTCCCACTCCCAGCGTTTGTTTCGTTCAGCCTGATTGAGCTTGATTTCCTGCATGCCCTGTACCAGTTGTACTTCATTACTTTGACCGGAGGCCGCTTCATTGAATCGCTTGTAGTCGATGACTTTTCTACGCTTCAGAAAAAGTAAGACCCAGCCGATGTATAGCGCAGAACCGATAAAAAAGATCAGGAAAATGGTGAGGTCATAGGTCAGAAGCACCAGGCCGAAGATGACAATATTGACGAGCGAAAAAAGCGTTTGAATGGACGATGAGGTCAAAAACTGTCGGATGCGATCGTGATCACGAATGCGCTGAAGAATGTCACCCAGATTGCGTGAATCAAAAAAGCTGATGGGCAATTTCATCAGTTTTAGTAAAAAATCCGAGATGATGGAAATATTGAGCCGTGTAGAAATGTGCAACAAGATCCAGCTTCGTATGACGTTGACGGCTGTCGACCCGATAAAAAGCATCAGTTGTGAGATCAATACCAGGTAGACAAACTGCATGTTGCGTTGATTGACACCCACGTCTACCAGGCTCTGGGTAAGAAAAGGGAGAATCAGACTCAGGAGGCTACCTGCTGTCAACCCCATAAACAACTGAAGAATCAGTTTTTTGTGTGGAATCAGGTATTTCAGAAAGTAAGAAAATCCTTTTTTCTCTTTTTCAACCGGAACGGGAGCGGCGTAGAATTCAGGCGAAGGCTCCAGCAAAAGGGCCAGCCCTTCCGAACCGGCGGAGTCTCTGGCCCAAAATTTCTCCAACTCTTCCGTCGTATACTGGATGTTTCCTGAAGCTGGATCTGCAATGTAGGCCTTTCCATTTTTTACTTTGTAGAGTACCACGAAATGTTCCTGACGCCAATGTAAAATACACGGAAAGGGTTTTTCTTTGAAAAGGATGTCTAAGGGAATTTTCACGGACATCGTACGAAAACCAATTTTCTCAGCCGCTTCGCTCATCCCCGCAAACGAAACTCCCTGTCGGTCGATGGCAGCGTGTTCCCGCAAAAACTGAAGGGAATACGATTTTCCGTAATGCTTACAGATCATGCGCAGGCACGTAGGCCCGCAATCCATAGCGTCCAGCTGACGGTAAACGGTAAATTTTTTCATACTTTCTTAGTTAAACCTGATCATCTAAAGCACGGCTATCTTCCATTTAGGCTTCTCAACGTACTAAAGAAGCGTTCGATCAAACGCAGCTCTTCGGTGAGGATCATGGCACTACCAGTCATCTCCTGCTTAAAGTCTATTTGTTTTCCATAATTGGTGATCAGTTGTTCGGGAAAAGAAACCTTGATCATGTACACATCTTCTACAGCCAGTTGAGAGATGGAGGTCACCTTCCCTTCAAGGATACCGAACTCTTCATACGGGTAGTTATCCAGACGAATGTGTACTTTTTGATTAGGGTGCACCTTTCCCATACCTGCAGCGTTAGCCTCACAGTATCCAAATACCCCACGGACTTCCGGTAAGACAAACATGAGTTCGTCTCCGGCATTCACATACTGATTGGCCGTCAGCAGCTTAAAAAAACTGACCTTGCCTGAGATCGGGGCCCGAAGCACGTGACGTTGATCCCATGTATCCACTTCATTTTCCAGGCTGTTAATGGCCTGGAGTACTTCCTGGCGTAATTGTTTCGTCGTCTCACGCCTTGAGCTTATTAGTTCTTCTTTTTCCAGGGCGATCATCTTCCGATCATGGGCCTGTGCCGCTATATCCGTCTTCAAATCAATGATTGCCTGCTGTTCATTGATGAAACGTTTTTCAGACTCTTCGTAATCTTGCTGTGCCAGTACTTGCTCCCTGAGCAGCATAGAATCACGGCTGTGCTGAACCTCACTGATTTCATAGGACCTTGAACTCGCATCGAATCGACTGCGAAACCTTTCCGAAGCCACTTCATTTTTCTCAAGGTTGACGTTTAGCTTATCAATTTTTATTTCATAAAGTGGATCATTGAGATGCCGGTGAAAATTTGAAAGAGATGCAACCAGTCCATTATAGCTACTAACGAGCGGCCCCAAACTATCCAACTGGCCCAATTCGAATAAAAGATCGTTTTCTACATGATGTTGGAGGGTACCTAAGTACTGTTTCAACCTGAAGACAGAGGAATAACTGGCGGTAGACTGAATGATCCCTACCGGGTCATTCTGTCTGACTTCATCGTTTTCTGAAACGTGAAGTGAAACGATGTACCCGTTTTGCTGCGCAATAATTCCGGCAGGTAGGTTAGCAGTGGTAACCGTGACTTTGGCAGTAATGACATCAGGGTACTTTATGAAATAGGTCGCAACCAATATCGATGCGATCACAGCAAAAAGAATGGCAGAACCCGATCTGGTAAACCAACCCGGCGACTTACCGATTACTTCCGATGGATTTTTGATCGTTACAGGCACTGATTTATGGACTTATTGCTTAAAAGTTGGAACTGTAAAGACAAACATAGATAGAAGTGCCTAAAAACTACTGTACCATTTCAAGATCGTCGGGGATGACTTGTTGAACGTAGCGCGCTCATTGATAAATGTAAGGACGGCAAGCTGTTTCCTGAACCAGGATTGGTCAATCAATAACACTTTTTTCAAGAAAATCACAAAGCAAAACAGTTATTTAAAAAAATAACATAATCATAAAGTAAATAGCTTAAAGTAGTTATGTGAAATATTAGCTGAAAACCGTATATTTAACATATAACTCATTTAACCCCCCCCCCTTTATGGTGAATACGACTCAACCAAAGAAAATACCCGCTCAAGACGACATATTGGGGACGACTGGGAGACGAGGTAGTATGTCATCAGAACTGATCAGGCAGCTTGCCCATCGTTGGAATGCGAACTCAATTCGAGCCAGGCAGGATCGATTGCAAAAACCCAAAGATGTTGATCAGAGACCATCACCTTTTTGGAAAAGAGTTGGCACACGAGCGGTGCCGCTCACCCCTCTTCAACTTCACTTCATAAAACAACAAATCAGTTTTTTCACAACAATTTAAATCGGATACGTTTATGGCACATTTTAGAGTTAGCGAGTTAAAACACGCTCAAGAGCATCAGGTTCCTGATGAAGTAAAAATCGTCGTAGTAGGTGCAGGTATGGCAGGGTTATACTCCACCTGGCGGCTGATGCATGAGAAAAATTATGCTCCCGGTGAGATCGTCATTTTAGAAAAGCTCAACCGTACGGGAGGCCGGCTGGATTCGGACCTTATTCATTTCAATGAAGCGAATCATCAGGAGGTCGTTGTTAAAGAAGAAGAAGGCGGGATGCGATTTACGTTTGACAGCATGGATAACCTGATGGCACTTTTTATGACATTGCCAACAGCCAGCGATGGCCACCCCAACCTTACCGAGGACATCGTTGCCAATGAAATTGTCCCCTTTCCCATGAATAGTGGAGGAAACAATCGGTTGTATTTCAGAGGCGTACCCTTTAGCCAACACGACGCGACTGAAATGTGGCCTGAACTCTACAACCTTTCTGATTCGGAAATGAACCTGAGCCCCTCTGAAATCGTCAATACGGTCTACAATCAAATTTTGGCTGCCAACCCGGAGTTCACAGAAAAATACCCCCATGCGGAAGACCGCACCGGACCGGTATACTGGCAGGATTTCCGTCTCAACTGCCAGTGGCAGGGCATCCATATGAATGACTGGTCCCTCTGGAACCTTTTTGCCAATATGGGCTACAGCAATGAAGCCATAAAAATGGTGTATCAGTCCTCCGGGTTCAACGGCACCTTCCTGTCTCAGATGAATGGAGGAGTGGCTTACCAGTTGCTCAAAGAGTTTCCGGCCGACCCACAATTCCGCACACTCAGTGAAGGGTTTAGCACGCTACCCAACGCACTTGCTGCTCAGATCGGTGCCAATTCTATTTTTCTGAATACCACCGTAACCAATCTGGACAAATCCGGTGATGGGTATGCGGTAAGCTATTCGGTGACGGATGAAAACGGAAACGTTGTTTCGACCGGAAACGTCTTTGGAGAAAAGGTCATTTTAGCGCTGCCAAGACTGGCACTGGAAAAGCTTTTTGTCAAGTCAAATGCGTTTAACATCCTCAGCCAGACTGAGTCCACTAAACTGTGGAATGTATTACAAACGGCGACCAACCAGCCCTTACTTAAAATCAACTTATACTACTCGAAGGCATGGTGGGGAAATGAGACCCTGATGGAGAAAGGTGCCGTTGCTTTCGGGCCAAATTTTGCAGACCTTCCCGTTGGTTCGATCTATCCGTTTTACTCAGTAGATGAGGAACTGGCCGCAGCACTTGAATATCAGGAATACATGAACGCTGCCAATGAACCCATTCCTGAAGACATTCAGAAAAAAGTGGATGAAATCAACAAGTCCAAATACAAGAAGCCGGCGGCCTTGACCATCTATTGTGACTACATGAACATCAACTACTGGCTGGCCTTGCAAAACAACGGTCCATTGTTCTCCTCTCCTATGCAGGAAATAGAAAATGACAAGCCCAATCAGGTTGTTTTTGCGGCTTCTCAAAAAGTAGTAAAGATGGCTACTTCGTATTTTAAAAAGGTGTTTAATGTCACTTATGTGCCTGAGCCGGTACTTACCAGTGCTCGCATTTGGGCGGGAAGCACGACCATCAAGCAAGAGGCAAGCGAACGGTTTGGTTTTGGCGTGCATCAATGGGCCTTGCACGCGCAGGACAATCAAACTCAGGAAGCGTTGATCGAACCCATACCTAACCTGTATACCTGTAATGAAGCCTACTCCGATTATCAGGGCTGGGTGGAAGGCTCCCTGCGTTCTTCCAACCTGATGCTGGCCAAATGGGGATTGAAACCTTTCAGTGAAGTCTATCAGGAATTGAACGGCAAAACTCCGGAGGCAGCCGTTACCGAGTTTTATCAGAAAAATTCAGCTGATCAAATCAGAAAGTACATTGACCCGAACTTCAATGAGTTTAAGGACATTCCTAAAGAAGAGGCGCTAAGGAACATCATCCAGCATCAAAAAGATGCCGGGGTCAATCACGGCATTCTTTTAACGAATTATGACCTGAATTAAGAAACGTCACAGTGGCTGGGATACCTCTCCCGGCCCTTCTTATTTTTTATGATCTACTTAAATACATGACTGAAGAAATGACGGTCGCGCGCTACCTGAAGACGCGTATGGAAGAACTGGAAATCGAGCACATGTTTGGCATTGCAGGCAATTACACTGCTGCGCTGTTAGACACCATCCTTGCAGATAAAAATTCTCCCATCAACATCATTCGTAATTGCAACGAAATCATTGCAGGCTTTGCAGCCGATGGCTATGCACGCATCAAAGGCAAACCAAGCGCAGTCTACGTGACGTACAGCGTGGGACCATTTACCGGTCTCAACGCGATCGCCGGAAGCTATGTGGAAAAAGTTCCGGTACTTATGATCAATGGAGCACCTACTAATAAGGAAGACAGCAACGAAAAAAACGTGGGCCTGCTTTACTCGCATACGACTGGCTATGAGTTTGTGGACATTCACATGTTTCGCCCCATCACCGTAGCGGCAGAACGCATTACCAATGCGGCACAAGCGCCCTACCAGATTGACTCGGTATTGACCGCGCTTATCACGCACCAGCGCCCTGTTTACCTGGAGGTCACGGAGGATGTCTGGCGCACATCGTGCAAGCCCTGTGAAGGGAAACTGACCTCCGGGGCCGGAAAGTACATCACCAGAAGTGAAGCGACAGAAGCCGTTTCTGCTGCCATTCAATTGATTAAAAGCCGTCCCAAATCCATTTTTTGGGCAGGAATAGAAGTGCAGCGGCTGGGCTTACAGGAAGAATTCCTGAACTTGCTTGAAGTCGCCAATGCCAACCACGCCCTTTCAGACGAACGCATCCATTTTGTGACGTCTGCCCTGGGCAAATCCGTGATCTCAGAAGACCATCCTTATTTTGATGGGTGTGTGACGCTCACCAAAGCCAAAATCAACGAATTGGTTGGGTCAGATGGGGTGATCATAGGCATCGGCGCCTGGACCATTGGAAAGGATACGGAAAATCAGAACATACGAAGCGAACGCACCATCCTTGCGGCTCATGATGGCGTATTTGTAGGTTCGGAATTTTTCCCATTGGTAGACCTGGAAAGCTTTATCAAAGACCTGACTGATACGTTAAAAAAAGAGGAAAAACTAAATCTCAAAGGCATCCATCCTCCCCTAAAGAAACTGTCTGCCGTAGAGACGGATGAACAAAAGCTTGGCTATACCAGCTTTTTTCAACAACTGGAAACGTACATTAAAAGCGAAAAAGATACGGTTCTGGTTACCGATGCAGGTTTTCCCCTGATCGGTGCACAAGGTGTGACCATACCGGAACGCGATGGGTTTGTCGCCCAGGCTGCCTGGCTGGCCATCGGGTACTCGGTAGCGGCTGCAACAGGGGTCAAGTTTGCGGCACCTAACAAACGCGTGATGGTGGCAGTAGGCGATGGCGCATTTCATGAGACCTGTCAGGCAATGGCAGACCACCATGCATACGGACAGAACACCGTCGTATTTGTTTTGGCCAATGGCATCTATGGAATTGAACAGTACCTGGTCAACCCCAACCCGTTTCGAAAACCTCCGGTCGACTACTCAGACAAGTTGCTGGATCGCGTTTATGCCTATAACGAACTGCCTTCCTGGAACTACAGCAAACTACCCGAGGCCATGGGAGGAATAGGCAGAAAAGTAGCCACGATAAAAGAGTTAACAACCGTACTGGAGGAGATCAGGCAGACTCCAAGTACCGGTTTTTTGGTAGAAGTAGCAATACCTACCACGGATACTCCAGAGGTGTTATGGCCCCATTTAAATACGGTGGTGGGTGAAGACGAAATAGCCAACCCCAACTGGCCTCCGATATCCAAGTTTTAGTTAGAAAATAGTTCAGTTGTTTAAGCAGGTGTTTTTTTACCATTTCAATGTCTCGTCCTTATCACAGCATAAGGGCGAGCTTGGATGGTACCTCAGGTTATATATCCCAGCCGAAAACACATTTTATATGTCTGATTCGAATTGATGACTACCGACGGGTTGACTTGCTCTTGCGAAGGATGGAAAAATCACTACTTTTAGTGATTTCCAACAACGGATCGGTTTGCTTTATTTGCACCTGATTAAAGTGAACCTTAACAAGGTTAAATCAACTAATAAATCTGCCTTATTAAGTATTATTGTTTAATAATTCTTCAGTATTTTTAATAAAGTTCCCCTCCCTTATTTCTGAAATAGTGAATGCTAACAATTGCCTGGTAGTGATGTATTTTTTTGTCTAAAGACGCATCAAATGCTACGCTATTGAATGTTGTCAAGGATAGAAAAAAC
>JBCCXH010000232.1:0-8290 GCA_039192005.1 Bacteroidota bacterium | reverse complement strand
TTGAAGCAGTGAAAAAAAGCTCTTCGTTGTTTTTAAATGATTCGTCCTTAATATCTCCTGACTCACCTAATTTTTTTGTCTTCAAAATCTGGATGGGGTAACTATGTTGAAAACTAACCAACACTAACACTATGATGACCTACGTAGAGAAAGTTAAATATTTTACTGCTATGCAGGAGTTCATAGTAAAACTGGCCGTATTAGGAGTGATGTTAACGCTTCTATCCCAATACAGCCCACTTTAACAAAGGATTTAACAGGGTGTATTTTATATAGTTGACTTAAGTGGAAAGCCCTCAAAAGAGGGCTTTTTTTATGCTTAATTTTTCTTCCCAAACGATTCGAACCGATCTTTTTTTGTCGTTTTAGGAAAATCATTGTTAGACGTATTCACATCTGCCAGTTCCAGGTTGGGATCTATGGTTACATTAACCACTTCTTTCTCTTTTAAAAATGCCTTTTTCACTACAGATTCATTGTGTCGCCAAATTTCCGCAGGAAGCCGATCCATTTCCTTGGTCCCGTCAGCAAAAGTCCATTCAATGATGATGGGCATCACCAGGCCGCCCCTGTTTCTAACGGTAACCTCATAGATGTTTTTATCTTTTACTTTGGCCATGACCTCGTCTTCATTGAGTCGACTGAGAAACTGTCCATAGCTCGAAGCTGAGGTGGGTAACATGGCAATTTCCTCAGGACCTTCACTGAAGTCACTTTCCTTTTCATCTTTCCCGGCACCGCTGATTTTTGCCGCTTTTCCACGTTTTGCTTTATTTTCTACTGTCAGTACCTCTTCCTTTACCTGAAACCACTTTACATCCGAAAGCTCCATGTCTACGTTATCCGTTGTAAAATACCATCCTTTCCAAAACCAGTCGAGGTCGACAGCGGTGACATCTTCGAGCGTGCGGAATAAATCGGACGGGTTGGGATGCTTAAACTTCCATCGGTTGGCATACTCCTTAAACGCCTGATCAAATAGCTCTTTTCCAACAACAGAGTTTCTAAGTATTTGGAAGCCTACGGTAGGTTTTTGATAGAAATTAGAACCCATCTGAAAAAGCAGGTCATTATCTGCATTCGTCATGATTGGTCGAAGCGTTGTTTTGTCTCCCTGCATAAAAGGAACGATGTCTTTTGGCTCGGTATGACTCCACTGTGGGTACCGCTCTTCCAGGGTCTTTTGGTGAACATAGGTATTCAACCCTTCATCCATCCACATCCATTTTCGTTCGTCAGAGCTGACAATCATGGGAAACCAGTTGTGACCCACTTCATGAACGATGGTGCTGGTCATGCCCCTTCTGGCCTGTTCGGATATTTTCCCATCGATGGGTCGTCCACCGTTAAAAGAGATCATCGGAAACTCCATTCCGATGTTGGAAGTATTAACAGAAATGGCCACCGGATAAGGGTAGTCAAAAGTAGCTTCCGAGTATACTTCCAATGCCTGCTTGATGGCATTTGTGGACTCTTCCGACCATACCGGCAAGCCTTCATTCGGATAAAACGACATGGCCAATACCGTATTCGTAGGAAGTTTTACTGCTTGTGCATCCCAAATAAACTTTCTGGAGCTGGCAAACGCTACGTCTCTCACGTTTTTAGCTTCGTATTTCCAGGTCTTTTTTCCGCTCTCTTTTTTCTTTTCATTAGCGATTGCCTCTTCAGGAGTCACGATCATCAAAATTTCATCAAAAGAACTTTTCGCCTTATTGAGACGGGCTAATTGTTCGGTACTCAGTACCTCTTTTTCATTGACCAGCGTTCCGGTCCCGGCCACAATGTGATCAGCAGGTACTGTAATTTCTACCTCGTAATCACCAAATTCGAGAGCAAACTCGCCTAACCTTTGGAATTGTTTGTTTTGCCATCCTTCCGTGTCATTGTAGACGGCCATTCTGGGAAACCAGTGACCCAAAAGAAAAATTTTATTGTCGTCGTTAGGGAAATACTCGTAACCTTCCCTGGACAATAGAAACTTGGACCGATCGGTGATGTAGTTGATCCAGGAGATGGAAAAAACGAGGCTTTGGTTGGGTTTGAGTGGCTCGGGCAGGTCCAGCCTCATCATGGTATTATTGATCACATATGGAAGGTCCTTCCCTGACCGATCTTTCACAGATTTAATCTCCGTCCCGGCGGGAAAATCGATTGGTCGGAGGATCCGCTGCATGGTGAGGGAGTTAATGGAATCTCTAATTCCTCCGAGCACATAAGAGAAATCTTCATTGCTCTTTTTGTTCACATTCTGTTCCATGTTGATCCACAAGAACTTCAGTTCATCAGGAGAATTGTTGTAGTAAGTGATGGTTTCCTTCCCGGTGAGGACATTATTGATCTCATCAATTTCCGCTTGGATTTTATAATCAGCTCGTTGCTGCCAATACTCCGCCCCCGGAGCCCCGGAAGCCGTACGATAAGGACTTGGCGCATCGAGTAGCCGATCGATGGATTCAAATTTACCCGAATAGGGAGGAACCTCCTGACCGAATGATTGAGTAATAAAGATGATGAATAGAAAAGCAAAAAGCTGTTTCATGGACTAATTTGTTTTACGATTAACAGAGTGAATCACTAAAAGTAACATGCTCGGTAATTGTAGTCAGTGCTTTTATTTTAACAGGTTATTTTCAGCAGTGAGTGGTTAATCCAACAAGACCAATGCTAGTTTTTTTCCATCTGGAGAAATACTAATTCGGGTGATCCCGGTGAGATCAAATGTAGCTAAGTCAAAAAAATCAGTCCAGGAACTACTTGCTCCCCAATAAAACAACTTACTCCCCTTTCCCATAAAAATTTTTTCTCCGTTGGGGGTCCAACAGAAATCTTCTGACCCTTCCAGCGTCTCAGTCAGCAGGCGGTCGTTTCCATCATGATCCCTTGCATAAATGCGCCACGGCTCCTGTGATTTATCCACAAAACTGATCTCTTTGGACCCTGGAATCTTATGCAACGAACGCCCAATATTTTCCTTAATGATTTGTGAATCGTATGAATAGGTATCAATAATCTGCAGCGTTGGAGGCTCGTCGAGGACAAATGCCAGAAGAGCGGCTTCATTGATCCAGGCATGATACCCGATGACAAGGTCCGGGATGAGTACCTCGTACGTCCCCTGCATGTCATAGGCATATAAAAACTGAACGCCGGTAGTATCCAGACGGATGCTTGATATCCGGCCGTCGGGCATTTGAGTAGGAGAGTACTCGCTTCCCTGTAGGGTGTTGGTAATGATTTTCGTTGCTCCGGTTTCAATGGAATAGTGAGCAATTTCCGTCTGACCCGCTACGGTTCTTGCATACAGAACTGACTTCCCATCTTCCCAAAATGAGGGTTGGTTGTCATACCCCGGGTTACTGGAAATGTTGACTGGGTTGGTGAGTTGAAGGTCCTCGCCAACATCAAATAAATAAATTTCCGTATCCGGTTGTGCATGCAGTGTAGAACAAATAAAAAGCGACGTTAAAAGGCTAGGTAATTTCATCTGATTAATTTTGGCTGTTCACAAAATACAAAAATCAATCAAGATGTGAGGTCACCACTTTTGTTGATAGTTCAGATGAGCCCTGTGCTGAAACACTGAAACACAACAAACGAACCTGGTTTCCTACATCTGGATAAAACCATAAAGATCAGATGAATAGAATAATAATATTGGTTAGCATACTTTGCTTGATGGGTTGTGGTAAAGATGATGAAAGCGATTTGCCAAATGCACCCGTAGTCAATACGCTCGAATTTCAGGGAGAGACCCTTTCATTACCACTGAGTACAATCATTTACACGGACGATGAGACTTCCAATGACACTAATTTCAAGCGGATTACACTCGCATTACATACTGATGGTATTTATTATGACAGTACTGTAGGGCATTTTTTAGGTGAAGGATCGATCTTTTATACCAACTTTTCGAGTCCTGATACATTTTTGGTTTCTGGAAACTACACGTATGCAGTAAACATAGATTCCTCATTTCTTTACAGAGGAGGGCTACTGGCAAAGTATGTTGACTACGAAGCGACTTCAGAGGAACTAGTACAACTAGTAGATGAAGATTTTGCCGTTGTTATAGGAGGGACGGCAGCAATAACAAAAAACGCAGACAATACGATTGAGATTTCATCCGCCATGGAGTTAGAACCTTTTATTGACATACGAAATGACGTGACCGACCCGACCAAAAGATTTACTCTTTCTTCAGAGTGGAAGGTGGTGTCTCCTCTTGTTATTAAAGATTTTACTAATTCATTTTAGTTACTTCACGAAGTTGAATTTAATCCTACGGAAGTAACCGGGTTTGATGCAAAGGGGGTGAGGGGAGGTTTTAAAAAATATCAGGCCTGGTTACCAGTTAACTTCGTAAAGTAGAATCAGTTACTTCACAATGTCACGTGAAGAAAGGAGCATCTATAAGCATGATTGAGCCTTTACTAGATGATCGCGATTGAATGGATAATAGAGAAGTAGATTGCCAGTCTACTTCCTTCTCAACCTGCAAACATGAGACATGCTAAACAAAGAAGTCTCTCTGACAAACGAAATAATTTCATCTGATTAATTTTAGCGCTTCACAAAATAGCCTAACCAATAATTTAAGATGAAAAGAAGGAACTTTATTCAACTTGGAGCACTTACCGGTGCCATTCCATTCTTAGGTGTCAAAGCATGTGCACCAACGGAAACGTCCATAGATCAGGAGAAGAAGCAGGAAGCTCCCTTTGAACTGGAAGAATGGACGGTCAGCCAGCTTCAGGAGGCGATGGGTTCCGGGAACTATACGTCAAGGAAACTGTGCGAGTTGTACCTGGGTCGAATCAAAGAAAAAGACCAGGGGGCTGGCGGGTTGAATAGCGTCATCGAAGTGAATCCAGATGCCCTTGCCATTGCAGATGCCCTGGACAAAGAGAGAGCCGAAGGCAAAGTTCGGGGGCCGCTTCATGGCATCCCTGTCATGATTAAAGACAACATCGATTCCGGTGACAAAATGATGACCACAGCAGGATCGTTGGCGCTGGCCGGGATTTCCGCTCCTGACGATGCCTACATTGTCAAAAAGCTAAGAGAAGCAGGAGCTGTTTTATTAGGAAAGACCAACCTCAGCGAATGGGCCAACTTCAGGTCTACGCGGTCTTCCAGCGGATGGAGCGGCAGAGGGAGACAGACCAGAAACCCCTATGCACTGGACCGAAACCCATGTGGGTCCAGTTCGGGTTCAGGTGCGGCCGTATCGGGCAACATGTGTGCCCTGACCATCGGGACAGAGACCAATGGTTCCATTGTCTGCCCTTCATCGACCAATGGAGTGGTGGGAATCAAACCTACCGTAGGACTGTGGAGTAGAGATGGCATCATCCCAATCTCTGCTACTCAGGACACAGCGGGTCCCATGGGTAGAACCGTAAGGGATGCCGCTACTTTACTAGGACCTTTGACCGGTGTAGATGCTTCTGACGCGATCACCTCTGAAAGTGAAGGAAACAGCTACGTTGACTATACACAGTTTCTGGATGAGAACGCACTGTCCGGAAAACGACTGGGTATTTTGAAAAATGTTTTTGGATATCACGAGCGGGTAGATAAAGTCATGGAAAACGCTGTGGATGTTTTGGAGTCGAAAGGTGCTACCATTGTCAAAGACATCGAGATTAGTGATTCGAATGCCTATGGCTCCAGTGGATTCGACGTGTTGCTTTATGAATTTAAAGATGGCCTTAATGCCTACCTGAAGTCCAGACCTGACGCGAAAGTGAAATCGCTGAGTGATGTCATTCAGTTCAATAAGGACAACGAAGGCGAAGAGATGCCGTATTTCATGCAGGAGATCCTGGAAATGTCCGAAGAAAAAGGGTCACTGGAAGATGCAGATTACCAGGAGGCTTTGAAAAAGATGCTTTCAGTGGCCAGGGGTGATCTGGACCGAACACTTAAGGAAAATAGCCTGGATGCAATCATTGGTGTCACCGGAGGGCCTGCCTGGCCAATAGACCTGATTAATGGAGATCACTTTGGGACCGGGAGCTCTACGCCCGCGGCCAGATCGGGTTACCCGAACATCACCGTTCCTGCCGGGTACATTCAGGGGTTACCTGTTGGTATGTCTATTTTTGGAGGTAAATACGAAGAGCCGAAACTCCTGGCCATTGCTTACGCGTTTGAGCAGGCAACAAAAGCGAGACAGGCTCCCAAGTTTTTGCCAACATTGGATTTACCATGATAAAAAAAATACTTAAGTACTTAGTACTGATCTTCTTGATTGTCGCTGTGATCGGGTTTGTTTTATTCCTTATGATTGATCAGCCGCTACCCATTGGAGAAACAGGACCAGAAGCAGAACAACTGGCAGATGAAATGCTGACAGCACTGAATAAAGATGCCTATGATTCCCTGGAGTACATTGAGTTTTCGTTTCGCAATGCGCATCATTTTGAATGGGATAAAGTAGAAAATAAGGTCAACGTAAAATGGGAAGACAGGGAAATCTACCTGGATTTAAATCGTTCCGTTCGTTCATTTAATTTGCTGGAACTACAAGCATATAAATACTTCATCAACGATTCTTTCTGGTTGGTGGCGCCGTTTAAAATCAGAGATAAAGACGTCGTTCGGTCCATTGTCACGATGGACCGACCCGGTGAGCGGGGACTGTTGGTCACTTATCCTTCCGGTGGACTGACACCCGGGGACAGCTACTTGTGGATTGTAGATGAAAATGGATTTCCCAAAGCGTGGAAACTTTGGACGTCCAATGTCCCTATTGGTGGACTCAAATTTACCTGGGGTGGTTGGGTCAACTTAGATGATAAATGGTTTTCAACCATCCACGAGAGTAGCGTAATCAATATTCCTGTTAGTGTGTCGTTTATTCGGTGATTTTTATTCCTACCTTTTGAGCGGCTTCCCAAAAAACTGGATACGACTTTTTTACCACACCGGCGTCTTTTATCAGGACGTTGGTTCGTTGACATAAAGGGGCAAAAGCCATCGCCATTCGGTGATCCAGGTAAGTGGCTATTTCTACGTGGTCAGGAATTTCGCTGGTAGGATTTAACACCCAGGTATTTCCATCTTCAATAAGTGTTGCCCCGACTTTTTGAAGTTCATTCTGCATGGCCTGTATTCGGTCGGTCTCTTTTATTTTCAGACTTTCCAGTCCCGTAAACGAGATGGCTACACCCACCACGCTGGCAACGACCATGATGGTCTGTGCCAAATCAGGACAGTCTTTCAGGTCCAGGGTGATCTTTTCCCGGGTTACTTCTTTTTTAGAAAGTTTGATCTTACCGTTTAGAAACTCAGTATGAACCCCCAAATCAGACATAATAGTTGCAACCCTTCGGTCACCCTGAAACGAATGGTCTCGCAAGAGCGGGATGGTAACCGAGCTATCGGGGTCTGGGGATAAAGCAATGAACCCAAACCAGTAGCTGGCACCGGACCAGTCATTTTCAATGGTATATTCCCCACCTGAATACGGAGCAGAATCAACGTATATCGTTTGTCCTTCCCATTGATACGTCGCTCCAAATAGCTTCATAAGTGAAAGCGTCATGTTAATGTAGGGACGGCTAAAAATTTCCGTAGTCAGCTGGACGGTCAGGCCTTTCGGTAAAGTAGGGGCGATCATCAACAATGCGCTGATGTACTGACTGCTGATGTTTCCGGGTATCTGGATTTCATCCGTAGTCTGTTGTGCAACTTTACTGATTTGTATCGGTGGATACCCGTCTGCCTCACGGTAATCAATTTTACTGCCTAACAAACGAAGTGCCTCTACGAGTGGCCCAATGGGGCGTTCTTTCATCCTGGCAGAGCCGGTGATTGTTTTTTCAGTTCCATTTATTGCCAGATAGGCCGTGAGGAATCGCATGGTTGTACCGGCGTCGATCACGTCCCATGTTTCCGGGTTTTCTTTAAGTAACCGCTGCATGGTTTGAGTGTCCTGTGCATCAGATAGGTTGGATAATTTGACCTGACCATTTGATAACGCATGTATCAGTAACGCCCGATTACTTTCACTTTTTGAAGAAGATAGAAGGACCTCTCCCTCTATTTTGGCACTGTGTTTGTGTAATAAAAAATCCAATTCGGTATAACGGGTTATTATTTCGATAAAAGTTTTAAACTTTTTTAATCAAAAAAGCGTCTAATTAATATGTCAATTACAAAAACCATAGGAACAATTTTAGTCTCAGTGATCATCGGAGCAGTCACATTTTTCATCGCGACGCCAAAGAAAATCGTAAAGAAAAAAGAGCGGTCATATACGCAGCCTGCAGAAGATAAT
>JBCCXH010000231.1:0-8313 GCA_039192005.1 Bacteroidota bacterium | reverse complement strand
ACCATGGTGGGGAAAGGGTTCGGGTTTCCTGTCATGGGAATGGCTCGCTCAGGATTGGGAGTCATGGCTTCCTGAAAGGAGTCCGGCTGGTTTTCCTCTTTTTCTACTTGTTCCTCTTGCGGGGTCAGGTGAGGGGCAGCGGTGTTTTCACTGGCATCGGCGTTTCTCGGTCGGTTTTTGGGAGGGGCAATTGCAGGTGGCATGATGCTGTTTGTTCAGGTTTTACATAGCTAACGGAAAAGTAATGAATGGTTTTCATTATGCCTGACTTTCTTTTTCCGGAAATGGGGAGATTTAAAAATAGTAGCAAGAGGTTGTTTGTACTTCGGTACTTTTGAAGTATCGCAAAAGATTAATTTCGGTATTTGCAATGTGTATCTTATAATGTGATTTAAAAACTCCTGATTCGTAGTTGTGCGAGTAATCTTTTTTATAAAAAGATCGATCTCGATGTTCATTGGGAAAGAGGATCACGAACTCACTGGTATGAAAGGAAAGCCGCCCCAAATGCTGGGGCGGCTGGATGAATAGTCGGCCGCTTTCCTTTGATACATAACAAGTATCTACATCTTTCGCTTGTCCTAAGCCACAGGTTCCGATAAATTTCTTACCGGAATAGGACGATGGATGAAGGTTACTTTACGATCAATTTTTTCAGTGCTGTTCCTTTCACAGATTCGATTTTAAGGAAATACATTCCGGTATTTTGTATGTCTTTTCGCTTCAATTTAAACTCGTTGTTGACACCCTCAAAAGTGTGCAACAGTTTCCCCTGAAGGTCAAAAACCGATACATTAACTACTTCATTTTCCGGGAGATTAAATGATAGCTCTCCGGTAGTAAATGGGTTGGGATATACGGAGAATGCAGCTGTTACATCGATCAGTTCATGATCCGCTATATTTTCTGTTCTTCTGGCTCGGTTTTGAGGGGTTACTTTCCACTTTTGCCAGTTACTGGTTCCGGGACTGGTACAAAGCATGTTCTCACGAAGGTACAACCCGTTATTTCCTTTTAACGCATAGATGTCATTGCCGAAATCAATCATCTCAAACTTTTCTGAGCTTCCAATTTCGTTACGGAAACAGGTCATCTCTTTTGATCCACTTTCGGAACTTACGTATTTTCCATTGCTACCTTTTAAAGCCACCAACCAATTTCCTGCATCCACAATTTCAAAGAGTTCGGTGTTTCCGGTGAAAGGCTCCGTAGACATGCTGTTGGTATCCAGCGTACTGATGTATTCGAAGCTGCCCTGGTTTTCGAAGGACAAGGTGCTGCCAACAAGTGGACTGACATCCGCCGGGCTAAACCTGACCCAGTTGAGGTTTGCGCTTCCTCCGATAAACTCAATACGAAGCGTTTTTCCTTCTCCTCCTTCAATCGTAACGTTAGGAATCAGGAGGGTTTGAAAAACGCTCCAGCTTTCAGTATTGGGTAAGTCAAAGGTGCCCAGTTTCGTCCCGTCCAGGCTCACAGCAACTGACTTACCAATGGAAGTGGTAGCGATTCTTGCCTCCATGTCATAGGTGCCTGATTCGACATCTACTGTGTATTCCAGCCACTCTCCATTTTTGGTCCACCCAACAATTACTCCTCCATCTCTTGTGGTCATATCCACAGACTCATTTATTCTGTTTACATCCGATCCTTTATTTACCAGATCCATGTCATGGTAGGCTACGTCCTGGCCACCATTATCGAAAGCTTCTGCTTCAATGGTCCCCGGGATGGTTCCAGCTTGTCCGCAAAATGGAGTTTGTCCAACCGCAATCGTAGCATCCTCATCCACAAGTTTCCAGCTTCTGGTCCAGTCATAATAAGTAGTACGATCGGCCAGCGTTCCATCCATGCCGTCGTCTCCGGGGTTGGGTGGGTTCCAATTATAAGTTTCTACGACCAGTCGTAAGTACATCGCCAAGTCAAAATCGGCAGGTGGAGTGATGCTGTATTGGTACTCATTGTCCAGGTAAAAGAGTAGTTCATCTTTACTTTTCCACCAGACACCATACGTATGGTAGTTTTCAAATGCGTTGGCTCCTCCCAGGTTGGTTTTTCCTCCCTTTGAACCTACAGGTGTATCCTCACAGCTAGTTTGCCGGCTATGCGTGTTGGAGTTCATCTGCCCCATGGTATTGAATACGTTGTTCCTGTTTCCGCTATTCCAACCGACCGTCTCGGTAATATCCAGTTCTGTGACACGTTTGTCGCAGTTCTTTCCTTCGCCTCGGCTGTTAATGAGCCAAAAAGTGGAGGACATGAAGGTTTTGTTGGCTTTCATGCGCGTTTCAAAATACCCATAGGTTGCCTTATCGTTACTGGTGACCAATACGCCACCATGTGTCCAGTTCTTGAAGAGGTCATTTGGTTGAGCATTTTCTACGGGAAACGGTTCTTCAAGCACGGAAGCGATTAATTGCAAATCGCCTCCGGAGACTTCGAAGTTGTTATTTAAAAACCGCCCCGGTGGTCTTCCTTTCCATCCCGTTGAGTTCACGCTCCATTTGATGGGGTCCAGTGAGTCACAATCAAACTCATCGGACATGTTTTCGATTTTCGCCCATTTTTTTCCGTTAGGTGCCTCAGGAGGATCAGCAAGTGTGATTAAACTGCCCGCGAGTGCAATTACAGACGCTATTTGTTTTAGCCTTTTCATCATGATTTTATACTTATTGATTAATTAATTGCGGGTATCCTTCTCATTTATTCCCGAGTTGGTCAGACGGGTATGATCACTTATAAAATGTGTAGCCGTTGCATTGGCTGTTGGAATTCATTCAACAATTGTAGTATTTCTGTGATTGAATGCTTGTTTAAGTTATATTTTTTCTTTTTAAATTCATATTTTTATGCAAACTTAGTCGTAATGTTGAAAATGAAAAGTATTTGTCAGGATTTTTTTGTTGTTGATCAATGTGCCGGAAGCGAGATGTGTCCGCTCCGGTAAAGGGATCTTTCTCAAGAATTAAAACAGGTGCGTGCCTTGAAAATTTCTTTTGTTTTTTTAGATCAAATCAACATTTTTGTCGATTAGCTGCGCTAAAAGAATTGATAAAAAATGGAAAAACCTTATATAGACTCAAATACCAGCCTGCCGGAAATTACCGTTCGGGCCATTTTTCTCGGAGCGATTTTGTCGGTTGTACTCTCGGCTGCAAATGCGTATTTTGGTCTGTTTGCCGGACTCACTGTATCGGCCTCTATACCTGCTGCTGTCATCTCGATGGCCCTTCTCAAGGTGTTTAAAAACTCCAATATTCTGGAAAACAATTTGGTGCAAACCGCTGCTTCAGCAGGGGAGTCACTGGCTGCAGGGGTCATATTTACCATGCCTGCGTTGGTGATTATGGGATATTGGCAGGAGTTTAATTATTGGGAGACGGTCATCATCTCCATCTGTGGGGGTGTACTCGGTGTGTTGTTTACCATTCCTTTACGAAATGCGCTGATCGTGAAAGAGAAGCTCATGTTCCCGGAAGGAGTTGCTACTGCGGAGGTGCTTAAAACAGGAGAGGAAGGAGGCAAGTCCGTCAAATACCTCGTGTGGGGTTCCTTAATCGGTGGGTTGTTCAAAATTGGAGACTCGTTGTTTAACTTATGGGATGGACTTTTTGAAAAGGCAGGACTCATTCAGCAGCGCTTTTACGCCTATTTCAGTCTGAACCTTTCGCCGGCTTTAGTGGCTGTAGGTTACATCGTCGGGTTGAACGTTTCGACGTTGCTCTTTTTGGGAGGGGTTATCACCTGGTGGATCGCGATGCCTATTTACATCGGTAACAGTGGGTTTGATGCCGTCGCAGCAGAGTTGGTTCAATTAGGGAAGTTTGCCAGTGTCTCCGATGTGACAGTTGATACCATAGGAGGAGCATTGTGGAGTGCCAAGATGAGGTACCTAGGAGTAGGAGCGATGGTCGTCGGGGGTTTATGGGCGCTGCTAAGTCTGGCAAGTTCGCTGGGTACGGCGTTTAGTGCAGGGGTGAAAGCCTTTAAGAAAGGTAGTCAGTCCATGAAAGATCAGGTACGTACAGAGATGGATACTCCCATGTCGTGGGTCATTATCGGAATAGGCGTGTTGGTTGTCCCTATTTTCTTCATCTATTTGAATGTTATATCTAATGCTGCAATCACCATTACGATGACGTTGATCATGGTCGTTGCAGGATTTCTATTTGCAGCGGTGGCTGGCTACATGGCAGGTCTGGTCGGGAGTTCTAATAACCCGATCTCCGGGGTGACGATCGCGACTATTTTGTTTGCTTCTCTCTTGTTGGTCACACTTATTGGTACCGATAATCCATTAAGCGGCGCGGCCGGTGCAATCTTAATTGGCGCGGTGGTCGCATGTGCTGCGGCAATTGCCGGAGACAACATGCAGGATTTAAAAGCGGGTCACCTATTGGGAGCTACCCCTTTCAAGCAGCAAATCATGCAAATGGTGGGGGTGATATCAGGTGCTTTGGTCATTCCATGGGTTCTCAATATTTTATTGATCGGAAACGGGATAGGGGCACCTACTCCTGAGCATCCCGAAGCATTGGCCGCACCTCAAGCTACGTTGATGATGAGTGTGGCCCAAGGGGTCTTTGGTGGGAACCTTCCGTGGGACATTATATATATAGGAGCAGGTCTGGCAGTGGTGATCATTTTGACAGATCAATACTTGAAAAGAAAAGGGGCTTCTTTTAGAATGCCGGTTTTGGCAGTAGCCGTAGGGTTGTACCTTCCGTTTGAGCTGGATTCATCCATCTTCGTCGGAGGCTTGCTGGCACATTTTTTAAACAAGGCACTCAAAGACTCATCCAGCAAGGAGAAATCGATGAACGCGGGACTACTTTTGACTTCCGGACTCATCACAGGTGAGGCGCTGATGGGGATATTTGCTGCCATTTTAACGGTCGGTATCATGAAGTCCGGCGGAGATCCGAACATATTGAGAGTGTTTGATACATCAAGCAGTTGGCCCGGGCTCATTTTGTTTACTTTGATCATTGTTTTTATCTACCGTACGGTGATGAAGACTTCAAAAGAATAGTGCTGTTCAAAATTGAACGAAAAAGGTGTACGACTTTTTTATCTTGGGGAGTTCTGAGTATGCTAAGTATTTGTTAATGAGTGTATTACGCATAGTGGCATGATTTTTTGCTGAGGTTGAGCGAATAATCAATTAGTCATGCTCAAAAACTATCTCAAAACAGCGTTCAGGAGTCTTGCTCGAAATAAAATATATGGCCTCTTAAACATCGTAGGTTTAGGTCTGGGAATTGGATGTGCCCTGGTCATATTTAAGGTCATTTCCTTTGAGAATAGCTTTGACAAGCATCAGGATAACTATGCTTCTATCTATCGGGTCGTTCATGAAGAAATAAGACCCGATGAAGTGAGCAAAGGGATGGGAACGCCTCACCCACTGGGTCCTGCCATACTGGAAGACTTCCCTGAAGTAAAAAAGGTGGTCCGAACTCACTACGTAGGTACTCAGCAAATCAACGTACGCACGCAAAATGAGGTAAAGAAGTTCTTGCTGGACGATGGGATTGTTTTTACCGAGAATGGTTTCTTTGATGTGTTCAACGTTGAATTCATTTCAGGAGATCCAGGGACTGCACTGACTGAATCCAACACAGGTGTCATCTCTAAATCAGAGAGCCGGAGGCTTTTTGGATACCAGAAAGGAGAGGAGTCGAAAGCGGTTGGCAGAATGCTCAACCTGAGTAATAAAATAGATTTTGAGGTAGTAGGAGTAATTGATGATCCTGTCGAGGCTACCAATTTTCCTTTCACCATCTTAATTGAATACCGTACACAAGCGAAAATAAATCAATATTTTCAGGAAGGGCAGGAGTGGAATTCAACAAGTTCCAATACGAATACCTACCTACTGGTTGCCGAATCATTTGATTCCGGCGCATTCGATGAAAAGTTGATTGATTTTGTAGACCGGCATTATAAGGAAGGGGAGTCTGTCAAGAGAAAATTTCAGGTGCAACCTTTATCGGATGTTCATTCAAATACTGATTACGATAATTATGCTTATGTCACTTCCAATGAGCTAATTAGCGCGCTGGCGGCCATCGCTGTTTTCTTAATACTGACAGCATGTATCAATTTCATTAACCTTGCCACGGCCCAGGCAGCTAAGAGGTCGAAGGAAATAGGCATTAGAAAAGCGCTTGGTGGGTACTCTCGACAGTTGGTAATCCAGTTTCTTGCGGAGACTACCCTGATTACCTTCATCGCCCTGCTCTGCTCATTGGTGGTTAGCGAATTTCTGTTTATTCAGTTGGAGGATGTTATTGATACGAGGCTCGAACTCAATTTATTTCAAAACATAGAAACGATTGGGTTTTTATTTGCCCTCCTGGTGACGGTCAGTTTATTGTCTGGATTTTACCCTTCTTTTTTACTTGCGGGTATGAATACCGTCATGGCGCTGAAAAGTAAGATCACCGCAAAAAACAACTCAGGTGGACTTGGTTTGAGAAAGGTGCTGGTCATCACACAATTTACGATCTCTCAGTTTTTGATCATTGGAACGGTCATCATTTCTTCGCAAATGAGTTTTTTCATGACTAAAGACCTGGGGTTTGAAAAAGAAGCCATCGTCAAAACTTACCTGCCGGAAACGGATGAAGTAAAATCGGAAAGGTTCAGGTCGCTTATGCAGGAAAATTCCGCGATCTCCGGGGTGACGTTTGCGCTGAGCTCGCCATCCGGGACATCAAATGCCGTTTCTATCTTTAACTATCCTCCTCTGGAGTCCGAACAAGACTACATGGCCAACTACAAACCGGTGGATGAGCACTACATGGACCTTTATGGCCTTGACCTGATCGCAGGTAGAAATATCAAAAAATCGGATAGTGGGAACTACGTAATTATCAACAGAAAGACAGCCGATTTGCTTGGTTTCAAGGATAACTATGATGAGGTGGTAGGCGAACAGCTTTCATCGGGGTGGAGAGGCTATCGTTTGAAGGTCATCGGAGTGATGGAAAATTTTCATTCTCAAGATCTAAGTGGAGGGTTGCAGTACGTCTTTTTACTCAACGAACCGGAGACTTACTTTGAAATCGCTTTTAAAACCCTGGAAGGGTCCAATGTCAAACAGGCGATCTCGCATTTTGAAAGCGTATGGGATCAGGTTTATCCGGAATACGTCGTCGATTGGCAGTTTTATGACGAAGAGTTGGCGGAGAACTATGAGCAGGAGCAGAGCGTCTCCACACTCATGAGTATATTTTCCATTGTGTCCATTGCCATCGGATGCCTGGGGCTTTACGGGTTGATCGCATTTATCACAGCCAACCGGACAAAGGAAGTAGGCATAAGAAAAGCATTAGGGGCTCCCGTAGTTGCCATCATCGGGAAGTTTACCCGTGAGATATTTATTCTGATAGTGATTTCTTTTTTGATAGCTGCACCGGTTGCTTTTTTCATTCTAAATGAATGGCTCAATGATTACGAGTTCAGGATCAAAATAGGATTTGGTTTTTTTGCGATGGCATTTATAGCTACGCTACTAATCGCGGCCTTGACCGTTGGTTACCGAACCATCTCTACGGCGCAGTTAAATCCCGCTCAAACGCTAAAAGATGAATAAGAGATTTGATGCTGTAGGATATATGAGGGAACAACGAGACTTGTTAAGCGAAAAACTGAATGAGATGAGTAAAGAAGAAGTTGTAGCGTATTTCCGAAGAAAGCGAGAGGGAAAAGGGGTAAGACCCATTGGATAATTAGTTGCTTTTCCTCCATTTTTTGGTTAAAAACCCTATAGAGAAAGTTTGGTAATTAATCGGTGAGGTGGCGTTTATGATAAGTTTTTATATTTTTTGACCCAATTCGAATATGGCGGTAAATCCAACAAAATAATAGTTAAGACCTCTTCTCAACTTTACCATATATTTGAAGGATTCATAATCTTGAATCTTTCACGTAGATGAGTAAAGAACAGTTTAGCAACCGTTGGGGAATTGTGCTGGCCGCCTTAGGTATGGCGATCGGTGCCGGTAATTTATGGAGGTTTCCAAGGTTGGCAGGTCAGTACGGTGGTTCCTTTATCTTACTATGGATCTTGTTTCTCTTTATCTGGTCCATTCCTTTGCTTCTATCTGAGTTTGCAATAGGAAAAAAGTTTAAAAACGGCGTCATCGGTTCCTTTGCCCAGTTTACGGGGAAAAAATATGCCTGGATGGGCTTTTTCATCACCATTTGTACGTTAGGCATCGCTTTTTATTATTCCATCGTTACGGCATGGGCGTTTCAGTACCTAACCTTTATGTTAAGGACCGGTTCAGTACTAAGTCGCGTTTT
>JBCCXH010000230.1:0-8360 GCA_039192005.1 Bacteroidota bacterium | reverse complement strand
GATACATCTTACTCCCTGTTGATCACCAATTTTGCTACCTCATCATTTTAAAAGAATAAGTAGTAAATCATGACACAAAGAAAAATAGCATTGGTCACCGGAGGGAGCCGAGGCATTGGTAAAGACATCGCCATCAATCTGGCAAAAAAAGACCTTGACGTAATCATCACTTATCACCAGAACAAAGCCGCTGCGGAGGCAGTCACCTCAGAAATCGCAAAATTAGGCGGTAAATCGCATGCAATCCAACTGGACAGCAGCGATACCAAAGGCTTTGATGCGTTTTACCAGCAGCTTTCCGACCACCTTCAGGCGCAATATGGGAGCACACATTTTGACTACCTGATCAACAATGCAGGTACGGGGCTTTACACCCCGTTTGAGGAAACGACAGAGGAGCAGTTTGATGAGATGCTGAACATCCACTTTAAAGGCGTGTACTTTTTAACTCAAAAGGCGCTGCCTTTCCTAAAAGAGGAAGGAGGCATTGTGAACATCTCTTCGGGATTGGCACGTTTCACTTTCCCCAATTGTTCAGCCTATGCTTCCATGAAAGGTGCCATTGAAGTATTTACACGGTACCTTGCCAAAGAGCTGGGTCATCGAAGGATCACGGCCAATGTAGTGGCTCCGGGAGCCGTGGCTACCGACTTTGGTGGTGGAGCTAACCGCGACAATGAAGAGCGAAGGAAGATGATCGCTAACCTGACCGCCCTGGGACGTGTAGGAGAAGCGGAGGACATCGGTAGTGTGGTGGCTTTCTTATGTACGAAAGACGGTCACTGGGTCAATGGGCAGCGGATCGAAGCTTCCGGCGGAACCATGCTTTAGCCTGAATTACAGGACATCGGCAACCTAATGACATTATCCGGGTACTCAATGACACTCATGGAGTGCCCCGGATAAGGAGGCTAAACTTTCGTTGCCGTTCTGTCCTTGTTGGAAGTTCGGTGGCATGATTTATTGAGGCAGGTAACTACCTGATGAAAGCCATCTCAAAATAAAATTTGTAAACAAAACAGATTCATTAACGCATGCACAGCATTAACTCGATCAACGATTATCACAAACTAGCGGGTCTGCCAAAACCGGAACACCCACTGGTCAGCCTGGTAGACTACAGTCAGGTACATTATGAGACGGACGAAAAAGGGCAGCTTACCATTCTTCAGGGCAACTACTCCATTGCCTTGAAAAGAGGGGTCCAGGGGAAGCTTCGTTACGGCCAGAAAACGTATGATTTTGACGAAGGACTGATGTCATTTGTTGCACCGGGACAGGTACTGAACATCACCGTGGATAAAGACGCACAGCCTAAACCAACAGGTAGCATCCTGTTGATCAACCCTGATTTTCTTTGGAATACTGCTTTAGCCAAAAAGATCAAGGAATACGAGTTTTTTGGCTACCACATTAACGAAGCGTTGTTTCTATCCGAAAAAGAGGAGCAGTCCATCATCGGGATCATGAAAAACATCGAAAAGGAGTATCACGCGACCATTGACGACTTCAGCCAGCACATCATGATTTCCCAGATCGAGCTCCTGCTCAACTACGTGGACCGGTTTTATCATCGGCAGTTCATCACCCGGCAGATCTCAAACCATGAAGTATTGGGTGAACTGGACCAACTGCTGACTGGGTATTTTGATCAGGACAACCTCGCAAGCGTGGGGCTTCCCAATGTGCAGGACATAGCCGATCAACTCAACGTATCTCCCAATTACCTGAGTAGCTTACTCAAAGTGTTGACCGGCCAAAACACCCAGCAACACATTCATAACAAGCTGATTGAAAAAGCAAAAGAAAAGCTATCTACCACACAACTTTCCGTGAGCGAGATTGCCTACTCCCTGGGTTTCGAACATTCACAGTCTTTCAGTCGATTATTTAAGAACAAGACCAGCCAGTCGCCATTGGAATTCAGAGCGTCTTTTAATTGACTTCATTGAAGGAGGACGCTACCTTCTTTTCCGGACGTGCTCTTTTCCTATAAAACCATAACATAAAAAGGGAAGCAAACACTAAAACCGCCAGCGCCATCACTAGCCAGTCGGGTGTCCCGAAATAAAGGCTCGATGGTTCTCCGATCAAGATAAAGGAAGCCCAGTAAAAAGGATGTTTGAAGTACTTATGAGTAGGCTCCCTAAGAAAATCGAGTTTGGCCTGTCGTAACGCTTCATCTTTGTCGATGCCTCTTTTTAAGTGCTTGAAAAACCGATTCATCAAAAACTGGGTGTGCTTATCGTTGGCTTCCCAAAGACTCATGACAATGCTGTTACAACCCGCATACCGGAAGGCTCGTCCCAGGCTACTGATCCCCTCTCCTCTTTTTAGTTGACCATCTCCTGTGTTGCACGCACTCAATACGGCCAGTTGTGCCTGAAGCCGGTTTTGATACAATTCATACAAATGGAGGCTTCCGTCCAATTCCGTAGAATCGGTACGGGAGGTTGGCTGATAAAACATGAGCCTGGATAGCTCCGGGTGCTCCTCATTAATCAACGCATGCATGGAGAAATGAAGAATGCCAGCCTCCGCTCCTTTTTCGTTGAATCGCGCTTCGGTACTCGCAGAGTCGAGGTATGCCTCACCGGAAAAATACGTTTGCGCATTGATGACCTCCTCCTGATTGTATTTCAACGCACCCAGGCTCGCCTCTCCATTCTTCCCTGAACGTGTCGTTGATGCTGTTGACGTTTGATATGACGGAGCAAAGCCCAGGTACTCCAACTCCGGTTTCCCGGATATCTTTTCCTCGCCAACCAGGTAAGAGCTATACGCATAGGTGATGGCAACGTCTTCAATCAAAAACTTCGCCTGCTCGATGTTATTTTCAGGAAGGGTCGTAACCAGTATCTCGAATGGCAAGTAGCCCAGTATACCATCTGGTACGACGATTAATTCATCCACGCCTTCAAGCGTTTCCTGACTCTCAGGTAGTAAGAACTGGTGTAATGCATGAAGGTGACGCATTAATTCGACAGGTGGTCGACCTGTGGATGGATGCTTTATTTGCTGAAGCATTTGAGACAATCCATTCGCCATTTCTGTAGAAAAACGGAGTTTTTCAAACGTGACTGTTTCACGAGTCACCCCAAACAAAAACACATCCTGATCTCCATAAAAATACGCCAACAATAGGGTTCCCTCCCCCAGCTTAGTTTGCACGGTTTTTAAATCCATGATAGGCTCCCCGTATTTCAGCCGGTAGTAATCGGGGTAGTTCGTAATCAGATCACCATTGAGGCGCTCCCATTGGTTATTCAACGCAAACACCTCCTGCTCCATACGAAGTGTTTTAGGAGATTTTTGGTTTGAGGACATCTTTTGACGGGTCAGCAGCCGATTATAGTACCGAAGTTTTTGTCCAAGGTTCGCTTCCCGCTTCAAAAGGCTGTTGGGCACACCTGCGTATCGGTTGGATTGGCTCACCCGAAGCGCTTCTCTAAGTTGCCGGTTTTTATTCTTCTCCATGAAATAAAAAGCCAGTTGCGTGTACGATAAGGAGTCCAGTCCTTTATCAATGGCGAGGTAACAGGCATCGATGGCCTGTTCGTATACCGACAACGCTTTAGCCGCCATTAACTGCTTGTATGCCGGTGACTCAAACTTCGATCGCTGTTGATCAATAAATTGTACGGCAAGTTCATACGTTTCAATGCTTTTTTTCAACCTTAACAAAGCATCCGGGGTATGAGGTGTGCCCGACCATTCCTTCAAGGCAAATGCCTTTGCAATCAGGCATTCGAAAAAGTCTTTGGGAGAGATGACATCGGCTAAATGGGGATGAGCATAGACATTTTCTGTCAGGCTATCTTCGGCCCCCAGGTAGCGAAAGGCACGTTGGTAATGCTGAACTGCCTGCTCCCAACGAGCTTCTTCTTTGTAATGATTTCCCACTTGAACGAGGTTTCTCCCAATAAGAAAGTGTCGGTCCCCTCTGCTCTCCCTAATGATGGCACTACTTTTCCGTACATGCTGACGCGCCTTTTCGTACTGACCCAGCCGTCCATAATGCATCCCCCAGACCCGGTGTATTTCAATGCTTTCGGGGTCAAGGAGTTGGCCTTGCGTCAAATAATAAGCACTACTATCCGGCTGCCCCAAAAGTCCGTAGATCTCAGACAGAAGCGAATAACAACCAATCGGCCCTCTTGTGTTTTTATTGGATGACTTCAAAAAATACGAAAGTGACGTTAAGCAGCTGGATCGTGCTTTTCGAAGTGCTGCTTCATCCAATTTCAAATCATGTAAACGCTTGTACGCAATCCCCAGGTAAGAAAAACTCACTCCTCTGTAGTAATCGTATTTTTCTCCCGGTGGAAGGTACGCCAGCGCCTGATCGTGATGTGCGATTGCCAGATCATAGTTGTCCATGCTGGCATAGGCATGCCCCACATACGAAAGGCACTTGTAGTGAAACACAGGTTCCAGGGTGTCGCCGGATTCCAAAATCATTTTGAAATGCTGGACGGCACGCTCGTACTCCCCAAAGTTATAGGCCGCGTTGGCTTCTGCATAACGCACTTTCTGCCTGAGCTTTTTACACCAATCGACGGGCATCTCAGATTCTCTATTCCGGTATACATCACGTGCTTCGTCAAGATACAACACCATGTCCTCTACTACTCCGTGATGTTGGGCACAATAGTGCAGGTTGAGCAAAGCAGACAATTGGACGTGCCAAAGCGTAGCATCTTCCGCCTCGTGTTTTACTTGACGAAGTACAACAGCGGCTTGCTCAAAGTCCTCGTAATACACCGTGCGGTAGACGCTATCGATTCGCTGATTTAAGACGTCCTCAGTTGGCTCTTTTTCAATTTGCTCGTTAGAAAAAGCATAGGGATGTAACACCCCTATTGCCATCAGTGTGATGAAAAGGGCTTTCCTGTCCATCCTGCTTATTGACCGAAATCAATGCCCAGCGGGCGTTTCAACTCGATCTCTTTTTGCTCACCTTCCTGATTGACAATCACTGTTTGCAGGTGAATGAAAAGTCGTGCTCCTCCCAGTTTAGGATTCATCACTTTGATGTTGTAGATGGCTTGCCTTTTTTTCTCATCGTAACGAAAATCGGTAGATGCATCTCCAAATGCGTATACCTCCCCTTCTTCAGTCAGTAGTTTAAAAGACGTCGCTTTTGGTTCACTGGAATAAACCACAATTTCCGTATCCTCCGAGTCAGCACGGTACATTAAGGTATCCGATGCAATGGGAAGCGGTTCCGGACCATCTCCATCTTCTGAACTGCCGGAACGCTGAACGATGCCAACAGTTGCCTCGCATTCGTAATACTTGATCCAACAGGCATAATCACGGATTTCACATTTGAAATCACATGCATCCATCAAAAGGCTCATGGCCAGGCGACCGGGAAAATCGCGGTCAACACCATCTTTGAAATTGTTGAAATAAAAATGTGTTTCCTCTGTGGCCAATTCCAGGTTAAATGCCTGGTATTGAAGCTTCTTCTCCCGTTCTTTTGAAGGAGGGAGTTCATCCGGAGTTTCTTCCTCTCCAGTAGGTTTCCCATCACACCCGGGGAATAGCATCCATAGCATAGGTAGTAAAAAACAAATGACGGCTAGTTGGTGGAAGGTGACTTTTTTAGTGTTCATTTTAGTTAATTTTTCTGTTAGTGCTCAAAACTTTTGGAAGGTTACCACAAAAGGTAAATTTGAAAAGGTTTGTTAGGGTAATTTATTTGTGTGCTATAAAGATGAATAAATTCATTGAAACCAGGTAACTGTTGTCCATCACCCGTGATCGATCTGAAAGAAAGTAGCCAGATCGGCACGTTCTTTTCTCTCTTTGGGGCTTGATGTTTGGTCTTGCTTATTTACAAAACGCATTAATAACAAGAAGCGAGGCTACATGATGACAATAATGGAACCGGGATCAAACGCAACTTCAGGTATCTTCCTAAGAAAAAATGAAGGGACTCTGCTTAGTTGCTTATCTGGAATGACTTAACACCGGAGTACCTCCTGATAACATCAAGTCGAGAGCGTAAATTAATAGAGTCCAGAGAGAGGGCTGAAACGTCTAGTTATTCATTTTAATGCCCATCGTCATGATCGAAAACTCCAAACTTCCTGCTTTTACCATCAATTAGTACTTGCTTATTCATAAATATTTTATTTCCTATCATTCCTCCCATTCCGGTTGCACGAGCTATGACTTCTTGTAAAAATGAATGCCCCTCGACGTAAGTAACCGAGTTCAGTTTAACATTGGTTTTACCAAAACGGATCGTTCCATCCGCAGCTATCGTATGAGTCTTGATGGCATTGCCCCACGAATTCACATCATTGGAAACAGGTGTTGCGCCACGTTTTGACATGTTCTTCCACTGTGTTTTACTTGTCAGGAGCTCAAACCCGCTTGTCCCGGTGTCATACCATAGCTTCCTTTTTTTTCCATCAATTACAGCAGGTAAAAAGACCCACCTGTAGTTAAAACTAAAATCGTCGAGGCTTTCATAAATATCAGTATCCGTTCTCAACGTCCCGAAGTAACAGGTGTCGCTTATGAAATCTAAAAGTGTTACTTTCTTCTCAATCAAATCAGACCCAATTGTTCCGATGATATTTAAGGAAGTCGAATCTTTCCAGTTTATAAGACTTCCATAGTCTATCATCCTGAATTTGGTTGCATTTACCGTAATTTTTTCCATTTCGAAGGAAAAGTTGAAGAGGTAGTTGGTACTATCCAACTCAAAATTCAAGCTGGGTAAATGACTTTTTAAGTCATTGAGTGTACGCCGATAAAATAGGGTACTCGGTGAACCAAGATCAAATTGCATGTACAATGTCTTCTTTACTCCTGGAACTCGGATCGGTAGTAATAAGGCGGCTATCTCACTCGACTCATCCTGCCACCAGGTGATAGGAATGCCATCACTATTATCGGAAACATGTAAGTAGTTTGGAGGAGGAGTCATTTTACGGGTTACCATGAAATATCCGGCAACCAGAAACACAATCGCCACTATTAATAAACTCAAAAAGAGGTATTTGATCCACTTCATTTCTTTACAGCTTTTTGTTTGCTCAAAACTCTGAAATGATCAGTTGATGCCTTACGACAGCAGGGTGACAAAAACCCGCCAATTTTCAGCGCCTACTATATAAGGCTCCACTTGGAGGTGAAAAAACGGTAATTCCCTTTGTTAATTTGAGTTGTTACCCAAGCTATGAAAAAAAAGTTGATGAATATGAAGACGAACAGTACAATGAGGATTAGAGGAAATTTCGGAAAGAAAAAGAACTGAAGGAATGGACTCGAAGAAAGAAAAATGCAAAGAAGGATGGACCACCAAATTTGGTAATTGATGATTTGCTTACCTGATTCCTCTACAAGAGGGTCAATCTTTTTAGCCTTTTGCCAAACAATAATCGGCACTAAAATATTCCCGAAAGGTACGGCCAAAAAAACCACAGCCGATAGATTAATAAGTCTTATTTTTGATTTAATCACATCGGCATTCTCTCGTTCCGTCGTATTGACCAGTAGTTGTGGTTCAACTTCCAATGCTTTCGCCAGTACTCTCAAAGTATGTCCCTTGGGGACGGTGTTCCCGGATTCAATTCTTTGGATCGTTCGCAGAGACAGGCTAGCTTTTTCAGCTAGTTCTTGTTGAGTGTAGCCTAATTCACCTCTTAAAAATTTGATTTTATGCATAGAAAAACGCTCCTCTGTTTACACACAATATTTTGACTAAACTCGGGAGAGATTTGTTGAAATTATACTCAGTCACAAGCATTTTAACTAGTTACCGGTAATTTTTTTCTTCTTATTAAAGTAATTAGTAAAACCCTTTTGAGTCAGAAAGCTCAGTGTACTGATTACTAACCCGATAATTCCTGGATCAAAAGCCAGTTTTTCGTCAAGATCGAAAACCAGATCGAGAAGTATTAGCCCTAAACCCAGATAAGAGAAGGCTTTAAAAATCCAATTGTAAATGCTAAGCTGAGTATGATCTCTCCAAACCTTGTAATAATAATGCTCAGGGTCTTCACTGGACAGTTCTTTAAAAATCGGGTACGCACGCTTAAATTTATTTTGACGGGAGAGTAACATTCATGTCAAAAACCTAAAGTGTTGATCTAAAGATTTATAGTGAGAATGATCCGCTTCAAGTTGAGGCAGCAGTTCTTCAATTTGCTCTATTACTCGTTCAAGTTTATCAAAATGAGATTTATAGTACAGTTGATAAGCATATCTGGTTTTGATATCTATAAAATCATATATTTTTTCCTTACTTTGGATAGAGTCGTAGTTGTCAAAGTAAAGTTGATTCCTCTCATAAAAGGCAATTATTTCATCACCATTGTTCCAGTCAAGTTCTGATATTT
>JBCCXH010000229.1:0-8377 GCA_039192005.1 Bacteroidota bacterium | reverse complement strand
TAGGAGTGATCACTTCCATTGATACGGTATTGCCATTGATTTTGGTCCCAGAGGGTCAGGAAAGCGTCATCGGTACGGAGGTTGGTAATATCATATTGGCCGGGATCGCAACGATCGTTTTGGGTATTGCCTTAAATGGTTATGCCGGGATTTTAAGAGACAAAGGCAAAGAGGACGTTTCAGGCAAACGAGATAAAGGAACCATTCGCCAGGGGATTATTTTCTGTGTGTTGGGTGCTATTTGTGCAGCAGGTTTTAACCTTTCCTACCATACAGGCAACAACCTGGGTAAGATCGGGGAGGTCGCAGAGCTACAATTTGGAAATGCTCCCTGGATTGCTCGTTTAGCCGTGTTACTGCCGATTTTCATGGGCGGTACGCTTTCTACGATGATTTTTTACGGGTACCGTCTTACCAAAAACAAGACATGGAGCAACTACACCAAATCCGGTGCCGTGACTGCCATTGTTTTGGTCGTGCTGATGGCCCTTTTTCACGATTCTGCATTGGTGATTTACGGGTTGGCAGCTTATCACCTGGGAGAGTTAGGGACTTCGGTCGGTTTTGCCATTTTAGAAACCGGAGCGATCATGGTAGCTACTGTCAACGGCCTCTTTACCAAAGAGTGGACGGGCGCTTCTAAAAAAAGTAAAACGATGTTGGCGATAAGCCTGGCGATTCTTATTGCAGGTGTACTCATTGTCGCAAAAGCAAACTACATGAAAGTTCAGGAAAACGATACCGTAACGGTCAATGTCAGTGGTGGTTAGTAAGCGAAAATTCCTTCACCTTGGAAAGCGTGTACACGCTTTCCAAGGTGAAGTAAACAGCTTTCTGTTTTTGATACCATATAAACGAAGGGGAGGATATCGGAGATGAGCAAGCTTGATGAGATCTCCCTGATCCTGCCAGGAAAAGGCCGAGCAACTTACTCGGCTATCCCATGGCTTTCGCTTGTTTATGCTCTTCTTCATTTGCCCCGATTTTCCAATAAGAGCTGATGTACAGGTTCCTCGATGTGATTTCCAACGTTTTTAGAAGATAGCTTTTGATCTTTTTGATCGCACCTAGTTCTCCAGCTACAAATACATTAGGTGAGGGTGGAATATCAATGGCCTGGATGGCTTCAAGTTGCTGATCACTTTGGGTATGTGGTTGGGAGTGTACCAGCCAATGTACCTTTAGTCGATCGGGTTTATCAAATTCCTGCTTGTCCTTTTCATCGGTGATCTCAAAGAAGACTTCACCCTCAGCATCTTCGGGCAATTCTTCAATAGAAGCAATAGCTGCTGGCATGGCGGACATGTCTGCAGCAAAAAGGTACCAGCCTGCAGCATCCGTAACAAGTTTTTTGGGGCCGGGTCCTACCATACCTACTTCATATCCTTCTTGTGAATGGATGGCCCAGCTGGTGGCTGGCCCGGCCGGTTGATGTAAGGCGAAATCAACGGTTAGCTCTTTTGTTTCCGCATCGAAATCTCTGACGGTGTACGTGCGCACCTTAGGCCGGTCGTTTCCGTTCGGAATCACAAGCTTGATGTGAGCGCCATTCTGACCGGATGGGAAATTCAAAAGTCCCTCTCCATTGAAAGTAATGCGGAGCATGTTGGGCGTAAGCTGCGTTTTGTTTTTAACACGGAGGACTGTAGGTGTGCGATTTCTAACCATATGATATTATCAAAGTAGTCCAAACATTTCATCAATAAGATAAGTTCATGGTCATTTCAGATGAACGCCATGGTAGTGTGGTGCGAGACTTTACCGGCTACATGCACCGCTACTTACCGCTGCCTTTCAATAATGACTTACTCCCATATCCAAATGATGGACTTTTTTAGTGTTTTGAAATTGGATAGCTACAACAGGCCTGTTTGATGCAACTAAGCCTGTCGTCGGTGGGCTTAATTTCTACTCGAAAAGAAACTTAGCCCCAGCCAAATGAAAAGTGATACCGCATAGATGGTCAGACCGTAAAGCGTCGTAATCATAGATACTTTAAACCCTCCGGCCATAATTGTCGGAGATACACCCACTGTTCCCAACTCAATGGCTTTAACAGCGGAAAACAATCCGATCAATTGTCCCAGAAGGCCAACAACCAGGGCAAACAGGCCAACAGACTTGATGTATTTAAGTTTTCGTGATGCTTCTGTCAGGTTTTCATAACCGCCTCGAAGCAAAGGCATCCCATTGATGACCGCCACGCTGATCATCGCGATGAAAATGAGGGTAAGCATGCCCATGAAAAGCGAGCCGCCCATGTAGAATAATTTCAGCATAATTTTAGTTAAATATCAGTTAAAAATAATTTGGATCAAAAGTCCTCGAACAGGCGGTTTTCAACAAGGTCATATCCGGTCATAAATAGGCCGTTTGCCGCTAAATCGTCTTTTTTTGATGAAAATGAACGATTTTAGCCCCACGAACTTATGAAAAAGAGACTCATCCGGCATACACTGTATTGGCTTGTGGTACTCTTGTTTTTGACGCTATTCTTTGGTCAAAACTGGGAGAACCCTTTATTGGCTTTTTACTTTTCCAGTTTGCTGCTTCCTATCGTAATCGGGACGACGTACTTCTTTAACAGCTACCTGGTGCCTCGGTATCTTTTCACAGGAAAATACGTTGCTTTCGCCCTTTATTTAGGCTATATGATCGTAATCTCGCTTTATCTGGAGATGCTTGTGGTCATTTTCTCGTTTGTGGTCATTGCCAATTACAAGATGGAGACCATGAGCATCATGAGCTCGTCCATACTTATTCTGGGTATGACGCTTTATCTCATTGTTTTTATTACAAGTTTTATCCGACTGGTGGTACAAATTCGAAAGAAGACACAACAGATCGAATCACTCCAACATGACAAACAACGTAATAAAAAGTCGGTGCTAACGATCCGGTCAAACCGAAAAAACCATCAACTTCCTTTACAGGATCTTTTGTACATAGAAAGTCTGGACGATCACGTAAAGGTGGTGATGTCCGGTACGGAGCTTATCGTAAGAGAAAAAATAACCAGATTAGCGCTTCGCTTACCCGACCAATTCATGAGAATCCATCGTTCATTTGTAATCAATGAAGAAAAAATAGGTGCTTTTACAACGACTCATGTGGTGGTCCAAAAAACAAGCCTTCCTATAGGACGGACCTACAAAAAGGAGGTGCTGTCAAAACTCAAACGTCGTGATCAAAAGCGTGCTCCCGAAACCGGAATGGGTGTAAGTATTTGAGTGGGTTATGTCGGTCGGATCGATTCATTCACTATCCTGTATTTCTACTATGCTATTTTGCTTTTTTGGCGCATTTTTTGCTCATGATAAACGATCTTAACCAGAAGTTTTAACGATCAATCCATCCGCTACTTTGGATGAAGCGTACCCGATTATGTTGAATACGAGACTTAACCGACTCATCACCCTTACACTATTGTTTACACCCGGCGTTTACTCCTACGCACAGACCAAGTACGAGGTGAGTGGTCAGGTCTTCGATGAAATGAATGAGCCGATGCCGTTTGTCAACGTTGGGTTTTTTACGCCAGACGATGACGTGCCGATTGGCGGGCGGGCTTCAGCTATTGATGGGACGTTTAGCTACGAACTGGAAGGGGGAGTCTACAAGATAAAGGTCTCTTTTATCGGCTATAAAACTTTTTATTTGGATTCACTTCAAGTCAATGAAAATCTTGAACTGCCTTTTATCTACCTAAAACCAGATGCTCAGGAGTTGGAAAATGTGGTGATCGTTTCTGAAAGACCGACTGTCCAAATCGCTCCGGGGGTGAAAACCTACAACATCTCTGAGAACGCCGTTTCCGAATCCTCTACGGCTCTTGATATTTTGAGAAACCTACCCTCTACCCAGGTAGATGCAGATGATGAAATCACACTAAGGGGAAGGAAAGTCACCATTTTGGTAGACGGAGTGGAAATGGATATGGAAAACATACTGGAACAAATCCCAGCCGACCGGATCGAAAGCATTGATGTGATGAGTAACCCCTCCGCGAAGTACGACACGCAGAATGGAGAGGGAGTGCTCAATATTAGATTAAGGAAAAATAAGAAAACTGGATACAGTACATATGCAGGATTAGGAATAGGTAATAGTGGCAGGTACAATCCCTCCTTTGGAGGTTCTCATACCAAAGGAAAGCTATCGATAAATGGAGGAGGACAAGTAATATGGAACGTCAACAAGGACCGAAGCTCGAACTACAGGACAAGCTTCAGGGTAGTAGATACGCTTAATGAAGGTGGAAGCCAGACCTTTGTCAGAGAGGCCGCATCTTTTCAGGATCAAAAGTACAGGACGACAGATGACCAGCTTAAATACAACTACCGACTGAAGTCACGGTACCAACTGGATGATCGGAACAACCTGGAGATTTCTATGGCAGGAGGGATCAATGATTTCGCCCGGGACAGAACGTACGAACAGGACTTTTTTAACAAAGACAAAGAAGTAACCCGAACGTTAAATCGAAAAATGGAGGGCGACTACATCACCCACTGGTGGAATACCAGTTCGCGCTATCACTGGAAAAAGAATGAGGGGCACGAGTTCATTGCCACGATCAACTTTCATAAAAATGACCGACAAGACCACCATACGTTCCTCGACTCCCTTTTTAGGTCCAGTGGCGAATTCAATCGGGTCAACCGATTTGACTCCATTTCTGACGGAAATCTGGATAAAAAACTGAGAATGAAAGTAGACTATGAAAGTCCCATTGCCAATGGACATAGCATCGAAGTGGGTGGGGTGGCAACTGTCCGGTCTGTTGTTAGAGACTACCAGTATCGAAACGTAGACAGAGCCGACTTTACGACATGGATGTTAGATTCTGCCAGATCGAATGTGTATGATTACGATGACCGGAATTATGGCGTGTACGGTTTAGTCAAAGGACCGGCTATTTTTTCAGATCGGTTGACGTACGCGACGGGGCTTAGGTTCAATACTGCTTATTTGAGTCCAAAATCCAGAACAGATACACAAAGCAACGATTCAAAGCATGTTTTTTGGTCCCCAAGTTTCCAGCTTTCCTACGTCATCAACGATGTACAGTCCATGTCTTTTAATTACTCTGGGAAAACCAAGCTGCCACCCCATCAACGGCTCAATCCATTCATCACGTACTATGGGCCGACAAGGTTGTTTTTTGGAAATGCGCAATTGAAACCGGAGCGCATTCAAACCTATGATTTTTCGTATGACGTGAGCCTGCTGGAAGACAAGCTTTTTGTGAATGCAAGCGCGTATTATAAGAACATCTCCAACGTTTCCATTCGGTTTCGGTTCGATTCAGAAGACGAAGAAGGAAACAACGTGGTCAACCAAACCTTTAGAAACGTAGAAAATGGCAAAGCATATGGCTTTGAACTGATCGAGACCTGGAAAGTGATTGAGTTCATGAAACTGAAATCCAGCTTTAACATGTATACCACCACCTTCAATCTGTTTTCAACGCTGTACAATGAAATCATTCAACGTGAGGGCACCAATTATAACCTCAAAACAAGTGCGGACTATCAGGTCAACAAAAAACTTTCTACCCAGCTGTCATTTAACTATTTCGGCACTCGGGTTACTGCTCAGGGTTACGACGAACCCAACTATTTTATGGATCTTTCAGCACGCCAGAAGATGCTAAAGGAAAACAGGTTGAGCCTTAGTTTTAGAATGACGGACGTCCTTCGGACATGGAATAGAAACCGCGTCATCGATCAGGAAGACACCTATGCAGCCGTCAATGACTATTCCAGAAACTCATTCAGATACACCGTTTCAGCACGTTATAGTTTGAATAAAATGAAATTTGAATAACCCGAAAGATTCGGGACTCTTTTATTGGGGCAGGCCTTCCTTTGGCAGGCTTAATCCAGCTTTAGGGTGATGCTGATGAATAATGCGGGATAAGGCAACCGGAGGTGTGCGATAAGTCCACTCGAAAGCATTTTAGTCTGACTGATTTGTCTCTCACTTTTTGGATTAATCTACAGGAGTCCCCGCCAGGTCGATTTCAGCACCACTAACATCCGACATGCCGTTCACTTCGGATAGCGCAACCAGTTTCAGGTAGCGTCCCTTAACAGACTCGTACTCAAAGGCGATGATCTGTTTATCTTTCGTTTTTACCAAAGCTCCCTCATAGATTGGCACCCCCCAATCGTCTCCATCTTCACTGAGGTAAAGTTTAAAATCTTTGATGGCTCCGTCGTACATGGTCGGGAAATCTTGTCTGGCGAGGTATCGGAACTCGGTGACCCAATACTCAGCGCCCAGGTCGATCTCCACTTCGTAGGGAAACGTAGTAGCCAAATGCGCATCGTCGCAGTACCAAAACGTATTGAGGTTTCCATCAATTAGCCTGTCTGCGTCATGGTTTTCGTTCTTGCTATCCACATTGGTTTGGACCACCTCCCAATCAGACTTATCCAGAATTTGGCCACCTGAGATAACAGGGGGTACACCCTGTATTTCCAGGGCAATTACTTTCACTCCGCCCAGTCCGGATGCAATGATGAGTTTATTGTCTACAAACACCACATGGTTGACACTGGCGAAGTCTCCAAGTTCCAGCCGACCGATGATTTCCGGCATCAATGAGCCCTCCTCCGAATACGTGGCGATGTAGACACCCTGTCCGTTAGAAATGAAGATCAAATCGCCATATACCGCTACGCTATTGGTGTTCAGATCTGTAGCACTTCCTGATGGAAGTGAGATGTCCCCGACCAACGTACCGGTCTCTTTTTCATGGATTTGGACGCCATTCTGGCCGGAAGCAAGAAAAACATAATCTCCGATCAGGTCAAAGGAAGCCTTGGATTCTTTTGTGGGAGCCGCATATTCAAACCGGAAAGACTCCTGGCCGTTTTCAAAAACAATGGCTTCTGAAGGAGAGGCATTTTGAACAATTACTTTTCCATGATCGTGGTGAACCCATCGAAGGTCTTCCATTGCTGTATAGTGTGTTTCGGTAAAATCAGATGCATCTAATTGATACAGTCCACTTCCAAATGAGACACCCGCACCAGTAGTGACAAAGACCTCTTTATTATCCGTGGCGATGGAAGTCGCAACAAACCCTCCCAAAAAGTTTTGCTGAATGCCTTCCGTAAGGATAGTGTTTCCGTTTACTGGAAGCTTAGCTGTCCAGGCCGGTTGGTCAGAAAGCGCAGATGCCCCGGCCAGGTATAGAAACCCATTCGTTAAAAGCGCATGGCTGACATCCGATTCTTCAAACGTAATTTGTGAATCAATAATGAGTTCATCGTTTTGCAAAGACATTAATACAGCCGCTCCGGAATAGGTTGCTCCAGCCGTGTTGTAACTCACCGCAATTTTGTGATTGATATTGCTGACCGAAGTCGCCATTACATCTGCTCCATTTACTTTTGGAGAGGCCACTTCTCCGATCAGCTTCAACGATATGTTTTTGGTCACGCGTCCACCTCGCGCTCCCATCGCAGTGATTTTTACCTCCTGGTTGCTGACTGTGACGCGTTCATTCAAAGCGGTCACGTCATTGGTGACGCTGGCATTCATCATTTCCAGTGAGCTGTCCGTAGATGAGGAATCATCGGTATCGTCCATATCAGACGTATCCTCATCAATAGGCTCTTCACTGTCCGCATCATTCGAAGGGTTGATGTCTTCCTCCTGAGTGCAACTATAACTCATCGTCAGTAATAGTATAAAGGCGAAGGTTCTGGTAAGTTTTTTAAAGGCTTTCATGATCTTATACGCTAGTTTCTTATACAAAGCTGATGATCACGAAAAGAAGATACATCGGTATTTCTCAGAAACCACTTTTTCCGTATTACCCTTACCCATTCATCTTTTATACCTGGTGCTGGTCAGTTGTTTGGTGTGGCGGTCATAAAAAAACCCCGAACCAGAAAGGATCGGGGTTATAACCATTGAGCCAATATACGCCTACATCAACTCAAACTACAACTAAAGTACACCACTACTCGTGTTGGGGTTTTTAATAAGTTATTGTCACCTAATGATTACAAAGTTGGGGCAGTGAAGCGTCTTTGACTATCACAATTCCGCCAAACACTAGTTCTTTTCCGACACGGTTTGTAGATGATTTAGCGATTTTCATGTCGGAATTTATACAGGCAATGAAATAAAAGGGCCGGCCTTGCAGGCCGACCCAAATGTGCGTTTCTAAGAGAAACGCACGCCACCTTAATATAATCGTAAGCTCCAGATTATTTCTTATAAAAGCTTCGTGCAATGTTTTGATCCCGGCCTCGATTCGTATAAAGTGCATACCTAAAGACCATCCGGAGACATTAAGCTTATCAATGAGTGTCTGAATGATTTGATGTAACATCATACGACCATTGTAAACTGTAAC
>JBCCXH010000228.1:0-8386 GCA_039192005.1 Bacteroidota bacterium | reverse complement strand
TTGATTCCTCAAATTTGGAGAGTGATTTTTTATTCTATTAAAAATTGACTGCCCACTTAGTAGCTTACCAGATAGGTGTATTCCAGGTGAATAATCCCGGGATTTTGGGGTAAACTATTTGATTTTAAACCGCTACTTATCATAAATAATTATTCGTTTCATTTTATGGCTTTAACCGACTTAGAGGTGTTATTCGACTAGTATTTTGATTGAATCATCGAATACAGTGGGCTGAATAGTGGGACATTTTTTTTAGTCTGTATTTTTAGTAAAACCATTAAATGAAATAAAAATGACCGGCTACCCATTTTTTCTATGCACTTTCACTTTCGTTTTTCTGTCCTGTGATGATCATCTTGAAACCCTTCCGGTTGATCATGCGGAAGTAGAGGCTCATGTATCATCGATCATCAACTCGGACATTGCTAACCTTACCCGTGACATGGATAAACTCGTAAAAAGTGCTGAAACATACTCAAGGATTACAAACTGCTCCGTACCGTACGATACGGTGATGACATTTGAAGGTTCGGGGGATCTTTCATTGAATGTTGAAACGTCTTATCTGTATGGGATGAATTGTGACGGTCCATTTCCAACGGGACTTTTTGTGGATTTTTCATCTATGACTGATCTTGAGAGCACGGAGACGAGCATGAACGGACGTTCAGAAGGGAGCCTGACAATTACCGGATTATTGGCCAATGCATACACGGTTGATGGTACCTTTAAAAGCGCCATGTCGCATCATCAAAAGCGATTGGCAACCACCCCTTCTTTGTTCACTTATACGGTCACCGTTTTCTCTCTTAAGATTACAAAAGACGTTGGTAAAGTGGTAGGAGGAACATTGGAGCTTGTAAGAGAAGAAATGCACGATACGTATCAGAATGATACAGAGGTATCTTTCAATCTGGATGGCACCGCCACTAACACTACATACAACCGGATTCCTTACACGATCAATATTCGGTAATCAGGCTTATCTGAGCGATGACCTATGAGTGATTTTATGCTCTTTTCTGTCTAAGAGAGCGAAAAAAATAGGCGTACATCGTTCAGATTTTTGCACAAAAAAGTGTTTGAATTGGACTGAGTTGTGATGGATGAATGGATGAAAGCGCCGTATCTTATTACGTAATTAAAACAGTTATTTGTAAAAATAAATATTCATCACGTATTTATCACCACCTGACGAATAGGGATGCAGGGTAATCGAAGTCCTCAATGCTGCCGTTGTCAACCCTCAGGCGAGCCAGTATCTTTAAGTATACCATTAATAATACTCAGAAATGAAAAAAATATACCGCCAATATTTGATCTTATTTAGTTTGTCATCAGTCATGATCGCCTGTAATGATAACGAAGAAACCCCTACCATTTCAAACGATGAAGCTGTCGAGCAGGTATCATCCGTAGTTAGTTCCGATATTGTCGGACTCACAGCAGATGTCAACAAATTGGTACAACGCTCAACATCGGATGTCGGTCGGGTCAGTACGTGTGGGATCGCATATGATACGGCCATCACGTACAGTTTTAGTGGGTCGTTGGTCTCGTTAAATTATGAAGCGGATTACGATTACAGGTTAAATTGTAGTGGAATCATTCCTACAGATCTATTTACCAATTTTTCTTCTTCTTCCAGCTACGAAGGCCCAAGAGTCATCACGCAGGGAAATTCGAACGGAACGTTTACGACAACTGGTTTAATTGCTGGTGAATATACCGTAGATGGGACATTTGTCAGAGTGGGCTCATTGGATCAAAAACAAGGCGCACAAAACTCGTTTTCTTCCACGTATACCGCCATGCTCTCTGAACTTACCATTGATAAAGCTTCAGGTGATTTTACAGGAGGAACATTGGAAATGTCTGTTGACGGGGTAAGTAACAATCGTAACTACAATTTTAGCGCTACAGTGGTGTTTAATGGCGACGGCAGCATCACAGCTACCATCAATGGGGATGCCGCGTATCTAATAGATATTGATTCGGGTAGTTTTACAGCAATGTAAAAAGCTACGGGTCATTGGTACAAACCAAATAAAAAACCCTTTCATGAATGAACTTTCTCATGAAAGGGTTTTTTTTATTATCGTCTTTGTAGTGCTACTGTTTCGTTGATCCAGCAACCGACATTGATCGTTTCTCCTTCTTCGTAACTTTCGTTGAATATTTCTTCTATTGAAGGAAATTGCTCTTTTGAAGCGTTCATCTGAGAAGTGTTTCCTGCTTTTTGATACATCTCATAAGCAGCGATAAAAACACCTCGATCCAATACTTTACTTTCCCCACCCTGACACTGTTTAAAGCTTGAGAAATAGAGGTTTCCAATGAGGTTATAAGCATCCGGGTTTCCTGGTTTCGCACTTAGCGACTCGTATGCCAGGCTTCGGGCTTTTGACTTATTTCCCAGCTTGAGAGATGTGCTTGCCTGTCCTAAATACGCCTCTGCTTTTTCCTCATTGGTCTGTGCCAGTTTTGCTGCTTCACTGTAGTAATTGACTGCTTTTGCATATTCTTTATTTTTGACGTACCTACTCGCCATCACATTTGCCAGCTTAAAAGAGGGCTGTGCCTCAAAAACCGTTTCGCTGGCTTCCATGAAATAGGGTTTATCCGTACACTTCCCTTTTACGGAATAGGTAAATATTTTTTTCGCAGTGCTAATATCCGAGCGGTCTTCCCTGAATTTGGGCACAAGCTTAGATTCAATGAACTCACAGTTTAGGATGTCTCCAACAGACCCTAAGAAACCGTCTACTTTGGCTTGTTCTTTTTCAAGTCGGGTGCTGTTACCACCTGCATTCTTTTGAGCTTCTATGATGTCAGAGATTTTTGTGTGGATATCCAACACTTTTTCTGCCGGCATGGCCGAGGGATCTGATTTGTAATAATTTGTTGCCAGCATCATGTACGGGTTGAGGTTGAAATAAGACACGTCCTCTCCGTTCATCTCGTATGCTTTTTCGAATAAGTCTGCTAGTAAAGGATACTTTGCAGGTGTCCGATAGTAAAGTTTAAATGCTTCGTACGCTTTCCTGTCCATGGTGGAGGCGTCGTTATCAAAATACTCAAGTCGTTGGTCGAACATCCACAATACCGAGTCCTGCAACCTCGTTTTTCGCTGCGCATCTTTTTCTTCTTTCGCAACATTTGAGAGGCATTTGACGCCATCTATGTAAATGGATTGGTTAAGGTTGGGATTGTTGGTGTATAACCAATTCAATGGCTTCAACGCATCATCGTATTCGTTTTGAGCCATCAAAACTTTATAGTATGCCTGCTTTTCTATGGCTTTTCCTTTTAACCCTTCATCTTCCGGCCAGTTCCACCCTGCCTGTGAAAATGATACGAATGAAACCAAAATGGCATAGGTATAAAAAGTTAACTTTTTCATCGCTTTTTTATTTTGATTGATATCCTGTTACGTACAGGGTCAGGGTATAGAAGAGTCCCTTTTATTTGATTTTTATTTTTCTGCAAAGTGAACAAAAATTTATTCTAAAACGGATGGTGCAGGGATTAGTTTTGTGTTAAAAAGCCAAATTGCTTCGAATAGTACAAATTACATGTTAAACTTTAAGGAAATTATATCGGTCTCTCTCATCCTTTTCTCAGTTATTGATATTGTAGGGAGTATCCCCATTATCATTGATTTGAGAAAAAAATTTGGGCACGTTCAATCGGAAAAGGCAACCATCGTATCCGGTATTATCATGGTTATTTTTCTTTTTCTTGGGGAGAGTATCTTAAAACTTTTTGGAATAGACATTTCCTCTTTTGCGATAGCCGGAGCAATCATTATGTTTTTGCTTGGAATGGAGATGGTATTGGGCATGCAGATCTTTAAATCAGATCCTGAAGAATCCAAAAGTGCTTCCATTGTCCCGCTGGCCTTTCCTTTGATCGCCGGTGCAGGTACCATGACCACTTTGTTATCCCTTAAAGTCGAATACCACACCCTAAATATTTTGATTGGTGTGACGGTCAATCTGATCTTTGTTTACATTGTCCTGAAAACATGTGGGTGGCTGGAAAAGAAAATCGGTCAGGCGGGGTTCAACGTACTTAGAAAAGTATTTGGGATCGTTTTACTATCTATTTCTATAAAAATTTTTAAAAACCATTTAATGCTATGATTACAATTTTCACAGATGGAGCAGCAAAAGGTAATCCGGGCCCGGGTGGGTATGGAACCATCCTTAGATTTGGTGATAAAGAAAAAGAACTGTCCGAGGGATATCGGCATACGACAAATAACCGTATGGAACTTCTCGCGGTGATCATCGGGCTGGAGGCCATAAAAAAACCAAATTGGAAAGTGATGGTCGTATCCGACAGTAAGTATGTGGTAGACTCCGTATCCAAAGGCTGGTTGGATGGCTGGGTAAAAAAGGGCTTCAAAGGGAAGAAAAATCAAGATCTTTGGGAGAGGTATCTGAAAACGTCCCAAAAGCACGACGTGAGGTTTAAATGGATAAAAGGTCATGCCGGACATCCGGAAAATGAACGATGTGACCAGCTGGCTGTATCGGCAGCTGAAGGGAAACAATTAAAGGTAGACGAGGTTTTTGAAAGAAGTGCACGATAGTTCTTAACTTAGTCTCACGTTACCATAATTTATGAAGACCAGAAACATATACTACTTCCTTTTTTTGATTGTGATCCTGACGGTTACCATCGTTTTTTTAAAGATTGATCGGGAAAAGAAAAAGGAGCACCCGCAAATAACTGAACTAGCCGTAGAGCCAGATTTGTTGATTAAATCCGCAGACAGGTATTTGCATGATCACAAACGCCTGACGGCCATTGAGTTTCTGGAAGACGCCATTGCTCTGATGAAACTTCTGGAAAAAGATGGAGACTCCGTGAGTTTGGTAGCAATAGAAGTAGCGATCCATGATTTGGAGGCTGTAGAAAGTCACATTAAAGCAGAGGATATTAACGACGACCTGATGTATGAAGCATTTGCTGATGCAATGAACTCACTCGCTTTCGCTTCCTTAAGGGTTTCCGAAACCCTCATAATTGAAGGCAAGGAAGACGAAGCGGATAAAACGCTACAGTATGCCATGCAGCACCTTCAAAATTCCATCAAATATGCTAAGGGAGATCAAAAAGAAGAGGAGATAAAGATTGCCAAAGAGTTAGATAACATCATCAAGAACCATTTACAAAATGACCTTTCGGTAATTGACGAGGTAATGGCAGAGATTGACTCAGTCGTACAAGCTCATGTAATCAACTGACCTCAACTTCTCGTTCAGAAAATTCAAAACCTAAACGCTCCAGCTCATTGAGTACTGGACCGTAAATCAATGAATGGGTCGGGATATGTACTCCGCTCAGTTTGATTCGGTTTTGTAAAATAAGTTTTGCAGTAATGGCCAGCGGGAGGCCCACCGTTTTGGACATGGCTGTGTTCAATGCATCGTCACCCACAGCTACCATATGAGACTCGATTTGTTTCGGGACGCCATCACTCAGGTAGTTGAACTTATGCCACATGACGATCATGTCCTGATCCGTCTCATTAAGCGTCCATTTCTTTTTCAGGATGTGTTCGAGGATCTGGGCAGGTGTGCCTTTATCCAGGCCCACCGGTTCATCAGAAAATACATCCAGCCATTTTAACTTATACATGATTTCAGAATCAATATCCAGGTTCATGTAGTGAGCCAGCTTTAACTCCACCGAGTCTTTGGGGTTGTAGGATAAGAACGAATTGATGAATTGGCGGTGGGTCATTTCACGAACCTTCTCCATTTCAAAGGAGTCATCGGTTGCTCCGATCTGAACAAAAACGTCCCAGGCCTTGCAAAACCCGGGGCGCCTGAGCGTCCCTCTGTACAGTGTTTTGATGCCTCTGAGGTTATACAGGTCGAGGTATTTTAGCGAATCTCTGTTGGCATACCCTTCAAAGTGTCCATGTCCCGGGATGTGGATGATTTCCGTCCTTCGATACAGTTTGTTGTAGGGGATGTACTTGTACCTTCCTTCTTGAATAAATTTTACAAACCCTTGCCCTGCAATTACCACATTTCTGGGGTTCCAGGTAAACTTATACTGCCAAGGGTTGTTCTTTTCATCGTCCCGATTTAATAACCCGCCGGTAAAGGTTTCGAACGCGGTCAATTCATGCCCTTCACTTTTGATCCGGTCCAGTACGTTCATGGCAGACATGTGGTCTATCCCTGGGTCCAGTCCCATTTCCATGATCAGCAGTTTACCGTGCTTCACAAAAGAGTCTCCAAGTTCCTTGATTTCGGGACTGAGGTAGGAGGCAGTGAGCAAGTGCCTTCCGATTTGTGAACAGACTTTGGCCACTTCAAGGTGGAGAAAGGCAGGAAGCATGGAAATAATGAGGTCATTTCCCTCAATGATGGAAGAGAGGTGCTGGTGATCTTTGACATCAAAGCTGACGACCTGGCCTCGTGGATGGCCATTGATTTTTTCTTCCGCCAGGGCCGTCTCTTTTTCGGCAATGGTCAGTTGCCAGTCTTCTTCTTCAGCGTGTTGAAGCAAATAGTTAATCAAAGAAGTGGATGACCTGCCGGCTCCTATAACCAGAATCTTATGCATGAGGACAAATATGTCCAGATCAACTCCTTTTTAAAAGTTAATATGAAATTCTAATTACCTGAATGGCTTTTTTCCATTATCTGGAAGCTATAATGAGTTATTGATTGCAAAAAAAAACACACGGTAGTAATTTACTACTGCTGGTTAATTCAGTAGCTAGCTTGAACGAAATAACTCATTTCAGACTTTTTCAATCCGCTAAGTAGCCATGTAAGACGATTTTCAATACAGAAAAGCAGACCTTAAGCCTTACCAGTTTTTACAGCGTAAACTTTTCAATGATCACCTGATGAACCCCTGAAGTAAGACTTTTTGTATTTCCTATGACAAAAAACTCTGCATTTGCGCTCAAAAAATAAGGCATCTTGCCAGATAGTTCATAATTAGAAGGTGCCCCTGCTTTAAAGGTTACTGATTGGTTGACTACGTCAATACATCCAAGCATATAGTTTCGACTCTTATTTACGTCCGACCCATCGTATTCTTTTATACCAAAAGGCATTAGTCTGGTTCGGGCACTGGAAGAAGAACCAGAGGCTATGTAATTGGTAAACCATGCGATTTTACCGTTACCTCCGTCTATCATTAGTACATCGGGGAGCTGATTTTTTTCATTTGTAATTTTTTTAATGTAATGAGCTTTTATTTTCAAGTCTTTACCTATTTGATAGGCAAATACAGCAGGATATTCTATGATCTGTTCTATCGGTTGTTTTGTTGACGGATCCACACCTGCTTTTTGGATTTCTTTTTTGTAGTAACCGTAGACAAACGCATCTCCGCTCGTTGAGATGAGGGTGTTGACCACAACTTTATCATGAAGCCGGTACTCATTTCCATCATCTCCCTGTTTTGAAATTTCCTGATACTGGGTGCCGACAGACTGGGCCAGCCCAATCTTGTCAATAGACATGACATCCAATACCAATCCACCATTCTGACTCAAAACCATTAGTTTACTGTCCTTGGAAAAACCGGCAATTGGATTAAAAAGTCCCTGTCCTCCTGTCGCTTTAAGTTTGTGTTTGAAAACCTCATTTCCATCTTCATCGATCAAAACTTCCCAGAAATTATCCTTATCCGGGTCATTGTTTTTATTACCGATAACGATAGCTCTGCCATATAAAAATAGGGACCCATTGTCTACCTTAGTTGCATAGTATAATTTACGTGGATAGTCAAATTTTAGCGCTACCTCATTGGTTTTATTGCCTTCCAGGTCAAAAGTGGTAATGTATTGATTTCGTAAATAATTGTGTTTATCGACGTCTTTTCCTTTTAGAAAAACTCCTCCGGTGAAATAAACCTTCCCGGCGGTTTCGTTAATGGTGTAATTCAGGTTGGGGTAGTAATACTGACTCTTCAAACCGGAAACCCCTGAAACGGTAGGAAACCCTTGTAATTCCTTTGCAATTCCTTCTCGCTTCAGTTCTGAAAACGTTACATTATTTGACGCATCAACGTCAGGTTTAAATTCATAATAGGTATTTGTAAATGGGTCATAAGTAAGGTCCTGTAAAGCATAAGTTAGACTTGTCTTCTTGCCAAATAAAGACCAGCTCACCTCAGGTAAACTACGTTCAGTTTTATCCTTTTCATTTATGATCACACCTGGCTCGAAGTCGACAATTCCTTCCATGCCTTTTGATAAAATGTCATAAAAAGAGTTGTTTTTTATTTTGAGTTGTTCGTCAAGCGTGATATTCTCAATCAGTGGATAGTTGTAGGTCGATAGCATCAATTCTTGTTTGGCAATGGAAACGGTATAAGAGTTATTTCCGACAGATATACCATTGAC
>JBCCXH010000227.1:0-8399 GCA_039192005.1 Bacteroidota bacterium | reverse complement strand
GGCTGATGTCCTTGTAAGGCATGTTGAACCGCTTGGAGAGTTCCAACTTGGTCAGGCTTCCTTTATAAGAATAAATACCTTTCATGATTCGGGGTTGGCTGTAAATAAGTTCTTCAAACCCTCCCTCTTCACCAGCTTCTAGCAGGATCGGTGTGACAATATTGGAGATGGCCAAAGAAGCCGTACGGGCCACACGCGAAGCAATATTTGGCACGCAATAGTGAATCACGTCGTATTTTACGAAGATTGGATCGTTATGCGTGGTAATTTCTGAGGTTTCGATGCACCCTCCCTGATCGATGCTTACGTCAATGATGACCGAGTTTTTCTTCATGGAAGCTACCATCTCTTCCGATACGAGAATTTTGTTCTGCCCTTTTTCCATTCTCACGGCCCCGATCAAAACATCCGTTCCCTTAATCTCGCGTTCCATGACAGTATGGTCATAGGTAGACGTGTACACTTCTGAACCCAACGCATGTTTCAATCGGCGAAGTTTGTAAATATGGTTATCGAAAACCCTGATTTCTGCTCCAAGCCCCAACGCGGCTCTCGCTGAAAACTCCGCGACTGTTCCTGCTCCCAGGATCGTTACCCTAGTAGGAGGTACGCCAGTAATCCCACCAATGGTCACCCCTTTTCCATTCTTTGCGCTACTTAAAAACTCCGCAGCAATCAACATAACCGTACTCCCGGCAATTTCACTCATTGCACGTACCAAAGGCAGCCCTCCTACCTTATCTTCAACGAACTCATACCCAATCGCAATTACTTTCTTTTTATTGATCGCCTCCAGGTAACGAGGTGTCTGCCTTCCCGATTGGAATGCAGAAATGAGGATGCTCCCACTATTCATCCACTCTACCTCTTCCAGCGTTGGAGACAACACTTTCAAGACGATGTTGGACTCAAATACCTCTTTCGCACTGTACGAAATCGTTGCGCCAGCCTCACTGTACGCCTGATCACTAAAATTGGCAGCGTCACCAGAGCCACTTTCGATGATCACTTCGTGACCATTCTGTACCAAAACACCAACAGATGCAGGTTTTAGCGGAACCCTTCTTTCTTGCTGAGAAGCTTCCTTTGGAATGCCTATTTGAAGTGACTTATTGTTTTTCTTGATTTTCGCAGGTGCCTCTTTAGTATAAAAGCTTTGTTCTTGAGCTAGCTTTGCAAATCCACGTTTAGAGGGTTCGTTCATGCACAGAAGTGATTAGGTGTCTCGTCTTTCGATCTACTAAATTAATATTTATTTCCAGGTAATTCCCCGGTAGAAGATCCCGAATAATATCTGCCCATTCAATAAAGCATCGGTCTCCTGAGTAAAAATAATCTTCCACCCCAATATCTATGGCCTCCTCGACCGACTTCAGCCGGTAAAAATCAAAATGGTTAATGGTTTCTCCTGTATCCGTCTCGTACTCATTAACAATAGAAAAGGTAGGCGAACTCATTTGATCTACTACCTTATGACTTTCACAAATTGACTTGATCAGGGTGGTTTTACCCGCCCCCATCTCTCCACTAAAAAGCCAGATGGTCTGCTCGGAAAAAGTCCCGATCAGTTGTTGAGCTACTTTGCTCAACTCCTCCTGTATGTACGTGACCTCCATTATTTATTTCCTAGTGTGATAAAGGGGATGATGACCTCTTCCATTGAAATGCCGCCATGCTGGAACGTATCTTTATAAAACCGTGCATAGTGATTGTAATTGTTAGGATAGGCAAAGAAATAGTTGTCCTTTGCAAAAACAAATGTGGAACTGAGGTTGGTTTTAGGAAGGCCGATTTTATGCGGGTCTCGGGAGAAATAAACGTCTTTCTCATTAAAATTCAGGTTACGCCCCACCTTGTACCGAAGGTTGGTATTGGTGTGTTTATCCCCAACGATTTTGTATGGTTTGTTTACCCGTATCGTTCCATGATCTGTCGTAATCATAATTTTCACCTTATGCCTACTTAGCGACTTGAGTAAATCAAGAAATGAAGAATGTGTAAACCAAGACTTCGTCAATGAGCGATAGGCTTTTTCATCGGGCGCGAGTTCCCGGATCATCTGCATGTCCGTACGCGCATGTGACAGCATGTCTACAAAGTTAAAAACGATGGCATTGAATGCGTTTTTCATCAAATTGGGCACTCCTTCACACAGCTGCTTTCCCTGTTCCGCCTTAAGGATTTTATGATAACTAAACCGCGAAGTAATCCGGTTTCTTGCCAGGTTGGCCTCAAGTAAATCACGTTCGAAATTATTTTTTCCATCATCTGAATCTTCCCCTACCCACAAGTCCGGGTACTTTTTCTCTATTTCCAGTGGAAGCAACCCTGCGAACAAGGCATTTCTGGCATAAGCAGTAGTAGTGGGCAAAAGAGAATAATAAAAATCTTCTGACTCCACTGAAAAAAGATCGGCAATCTCCGGCTCTATTACCTTCCATTGGTCGTACCGCAAATTGTCAATGACGATCAAAAAGACAGGTACTTCATCGATGTGGTCAAAAACTCTTTTCTTTAACAGGTGGTGCGACATCACTGGGCGCGATGCATTCGGGTTACTGATCCAGTCTTCATAATTAGTCAATAAAAAATCCGAAAAGTTGGCATCCGCCTCAGATTTTTGGGTATGCAGTACCTCCGCCATGCTCCCATCTTCCGTATCTGCTATTTTCAGTTCCCAGTAGACCAGTTTCTTATAGATCTCTTGCCAGTCGTAATGGTCCTCAGCGTCCATGACGTTCATTGTCAACTGCTGAAATTCTTTTTGATAACCCAAATTGGTTTTTTCCGAAACAATGCGTTTGTTGTCCAGGATTTTTTTCACGGAAAGCAAAATCTGACTCGGATTCAGTGGCTTAATGAGGTAGTCAGCAATTTTCGCACCGATGGCCTCTTCCATGATTTCCTCAGCTTCATTTTTAGTAATCATGACCACGGGTGTGTTCGGGTGGGTAGATTTTATGTAATTGAGCGTTTCCAACCCGGTCATCCCTGGCATGTTTTCATCCAGGAATACAATGTCAAAATAATGATGATCAATTTCCTCTAGTGCATCCGCCCCGCTTATTACCGGTGTAATGTCGTATCCCTTTTGGGACAGGAACAGGATGTGCGGCTTCAAGAGATCTATTTCATCATCCGCCCACAAAATCTTATATTTCTGCATTCTTAAAAATCAGCTAAGCATCAAATATCAAACCCTAAACCCACTTGAACAAAAAGAAAATCCTGAATGATCCGGTTTATGGATTCATCAACATACCTAACGAACTTATTTTCGACATTATTGAACACGCTTATTTTCAAAGGTTACGGAGAATCAAACAGCTGGGCCTCACTGATCTTGTCTATCCCGGAGCGCTCCATACCCGCTTTCATCATGCCATTGGAGCCATGCACCTCATGCAAAAGGCGTTGAACTCGCTGCAAAGCAAAGGACACGAGATATCAGATGAAGAATTCAACGCCTGCCTTATTGCCATCCTCCTGCACGACATCGGCCACGGCCCATTTTCTCACACCCTGGAGTTTTCGTTATTTAAAAATGTAAAACACGAGCAGGTGGGACTATGGATGATGGAACGTCTAAACAAACAGCTGGGCCAACAACTCTCGCTGGCCATCGACATCTTCCAAAACAACTACCATAAGGCGTTCTTTCACCAACTGGTCTCCAGTCAGCTGGACATTGACCGACTGGACTACCTGAAGCGAGACAGCTATTTCACGGGAGTCTACGAAGGCATGATCGGTTCAGAACGGATCATTAAGATGTTGGATGTTAAAGACAACAACCTGGTAGTGGAAGAAAAAGGGATTTACAGCATAGAGAATTTTCTGAGCGCTCGTAGGCTGATGTACTGGCAAGTCTACTTACACAAAGCAGCAGTGAGTGCCGAAGTGATGCTGATCGAGTTGATCAAACGGGCAAAAGAGCTGACTAAATCCGGCACGCAGGTTTTAGCCACTCCGGCCTTAGCTATTTTTCTGGAGCGGGATATAACTGCGGAAGACTTCATAGACGATGAAGACATCATCGATATCTATGCACTTTTAGACGACAATGACATCTGGGGGTCCATCAAGTTTTGGAGCAATCATGAAGATGTCATCCTCAGGTCGCTTAGTCACATGCTCCTTACCCGAAAGCTGTTTAAAATCCATTTCACCAATGACCCGGTTTCAAAAGAGGAAATTCAACAGCTGAAAGAGAGAGCCGTTTCATTTTTCAACCTAAATGCCGGGCAGGAAGATTACTTTGTTAAAAATGGTACGGTTAGCAACTCAGCTTACGTTTCGTCTAACCAATCCATCAAAATTTTGATGAAAAGCGGTGCTATTTTAGATGTTGCAGAAGCTACCGACCTGCCAAATGTGAAAGCCATGAGTAAGATCGTAAAAAAGTACTATCTATGCGCTCCAAAATCATTGTACATTTAAAGAAAAATGACGACCATGGAATTTACGCTTGAACAAATAGCTTCAATTCTAAAGGGAAGAATCATCGGAGATCAAACATTAAAAATTAATACCATTTCAAGTATTGAAGATGGCAAAGAAGGTAGCATCTCTTTTCTTTCCAACCCTAAATACGAGCAGTACCTATACGAAACAAAAGCCAGTGCTGTCATTGTCAATGAAGATTTCGTTCCTAAACAGGAAGTAAAGGCTACTCTGATAAAAGTAGAAAATGCTTACACCAGTTTCACGATGCTTCTGGAAGAATATCAGCGAATTTTAAGCTTCCAAAAAACAGGTATTGAGCCTCAAAGCTTCCTGCCGGAGTCGGTCAAATACGGTGAGAATCTATACCTGGCGGGATTTGCTTATGTAGGGGAAAACGTCACCATTGGCAATCACGTAAAAATCTACCCGCATGCCTTTATCGGGGATAACGTTACAATTGGGGACAATACCATTGTACATCCAGGTGCGAAAGTGTATGCTAACTGCAAAATAGGGAGCTACTGTACACTGCACGCCGGCTGCGTTATCGGGAGTGATGGGTTCGGTTTTGCTCCTCAGGAAGATGGTACGTACAAGACCATTCCTCAGATCGGTAATGTAGTCATTGAAGACCACGTAGACGTTGGTGCCAATACGACCATCGATTGTGCAACGTTTGACTCTACAGTGATCAGTAAAGGAGTAAAAATCGATAACCTGGTACAGGTCGCACACAATGTAGAGATTGGAGAAAATACGGTCAGTGCCTCTCAAACGGGTATCTCAGGATCAACGAAAGTAGGTAAGCAAGTAATCATGGCCGGGCAGGTCGGCGTTGTCGGTCATATAAAAGTAGGCGATGGTGCCATCATCACTGCACAGTCAGGCATCTCCAAGTCTGTTCCCAGAGGCGTCACCTACTTCGGAAGTCCTGCATTTGAAAAATCTCAGTACATGAAATCGACCGTCCTGTTTCGTAAACTTCCCGACATGATGAAACGCATTCAGGAACTTGAAGAAAAACTTCTAAATTTGCCCTCCAAAAATTAAAAAATCTCGCTTTCCAGCTAAACTTCAGGATGAACGTATACCAACACACAATCAAAGCTCCTGTCACCGTTTCGGGAGTCGGGTTACACACAGGTGTAATATCCAATATGACTTTCCATCCTGCCAAGCCAAACCATGGCATTAAATTCCAACGCATTGATTTGGAAGGACAGCCCATTGTTGAAGCGGATGTTGATTATGTTGTAGACCTCTCCAGGGGAACAACCCTAGAAAAGGATGGAGCCAGAGTAAATACGGTTGAGCATACGCTTGCAGCACTCGTCGGCCTTGAGATAGACAATGCATTAATCCAAATAGACGGTCCGGAACCTCCTATCATGGATGGAAGCTCTCGAATGTTTATTGACGCCATAGAAGAAGTAGGTCTTGAAGAACAAAATGCGCAACGGCTGTTTTTTGAAGTTCCCGAGAGTGTATTTCACAGAGAAGGTGACCGTAACGTGGAAATCGCCGCCCTTCCTTTGGATGATTACCGCGTGACTGTGATGGTCGACTATAATTCACCGGTACTTGGAAGCCAGCACGCATCTCTTAATAAGATTACCGATTTCAAAGAAGAAATAGCTGACAGCCGCACCTTCTGTTTTTTACATGAGCTGGAACAGCTTTATAAAAACAACCTAATCAAAGGAGGAGACCTAAGCAACGCCATCGTAGTGGTAGACCGGAAAGTAGAACCAAACGAATTGGACTATCTGGCAGACATGCTCGGAAAGCCTAAGGTAGAGGCAAGAGAAGAAGGCATCCTGAACAATGTCGAATTAAGGTGGAAAAACGAACCGGCTCGGCATAAGTTACTGGACGTTGTAGGAGACCTTGCACTGGTTGGCAGGCCCATTAAAGCACAAATTCTTGCCGCAAGACCCGGACACGCTGCCAATGTAGCATTTGCGAAAAAGTTAAAAAAACTGATGTTGGCGACGACAAAACCCAACATCCCTCAGTACGATCCCAAGCTGCCGTCGGTTATTGACATCAACAAGATTCATAACATATTGCCTCACCGCTACCCTTTTCTGCTTATCGATAAAGTTTTTCATCTGGATGACGAGCAAGTAGCAGGCATTAAGAATGTCACGATCAACGAGCCTTTCTTCCAGGGGCATTTTCCAGGAAACCCGGTCATGCCTGGCGTATTGCAGGTGGAAGCAATGGCCCAGATCGGCGGCATCCTGGTACTAAACACCGTCCCGGACCCTGAAAGCTACTGGACCTACTTTTTGGGAGTAAATGATTTCAAATTCAGAAAGATGGTCGTTCCGGGAGATACACTGGTCATTAGATGTGAACTACTACAACCCATTCGAAGAGGTTATGCAAAAATGAAAGGCACCGCCTACGTAGGCAACAACCTGGTTTGCGAAGGATCAATGACGGCCAGTATCGTAAAAAAAGATTTATGACGAAACCCACACCCTACATTCATTCCGATGCCAACATCGGAACAGGTACCGTAGTAGAGCCTTTTTCTTCTGTATACGAAGACGTTGTTATAGGCGACAACACATGGATTGGTCCAAATGTCACTATTTTTCCCGGGACACGGATCGGAAATAACTGTAAGATCTTCCCTGGTGCCGTTATCGGTGCGGAACCTCAGGATTTAAAATTCGGAGGAGAATACACAAAGGTAGAAATTGGCGACGGGACCTCCATTAGAGAATGTGTAACCATTCATAAAGCGACAGAAGACAAATGGGTCACCAAAGTAGGTAAAAACTGCCTCTTGATGGCTTATTCGCATATTGCTCACGACACCTGGATCGGCGATCACTGCGTATTGGCCAATCAGGTATCCATTGCAGGACATGTTGAGATCGAAGATTGGGCCATATTGGAAGGCCTGGTTGCCGTACAGCAGTTTATCAAGATAGGCGCACATTCTTTTATTGCCGGTGCTTCCCTTGTCCGTAAAAACATCCCTCCTTACGTCAAAGCGGCTCGTGAACCCATTTCATACGTGGGTGTCAACACCGTAGGATTAAAAAGGCGTGGGTTTACCGAAGACGACATACGAAACATTGAAGACGTATACCGGCTCATTTTCGTACAAAACCAAAACGTGACCAGAGGAATTGAACAAGCCGAGATAGAATTGAAAGAATCCAGCCAAAAAACAGAGATCATCGATTTTATAAAAAACAGTCCCAAAGGTGTGATGAAAGGTATTTACTAAAACCCTCGCTGTTTTCCCTGTCTTTTCAATGATTGTTTTTCAAGGTGTATCCATTTAATTAAATGCTTAATGAACATAAAAGCCGAAAACCTTGGAAAAAAATTTAGAAAACACTGGGTTTTCAGGAACTTAAACTTTGATGTTCAAGAAGGAGCACTAACAGCGGTTACCGGCAACAACGGGTCCGGAAAGTCGACACTATTACAAATTCTTTCCGGATACCTTACTCCTTCAGAAGGAGACATTTACTTAAACAAATCAAAAATTGGAATAGAAGACCACCACCTCATTGGGTTTGCGGCCCCTTACATTGAGTTACCGGAAGAGTTTAGCTTTGAGGAATTCATGACCTTCCATTCCACTTTTCGTGAAACCCATTTTTCCATTGGAGAAATGGCTGAGCGGTCCAGTCTACCACTGATGAAACCAATGACTGATTTTTCCACAGGCATGAAACAGCGCGCACAATTGTGTACCATTTTCTATTTTAAAAATGAACTTCTTTTCATGGATGAACCGACTGCCAATTTGGATGCTGAAGGGTTCGAGTGGTGGGCCAAAGAAACCGAGTTATTGAAAACAACCACCGTTATCGCATCGAATCAGGAGCGCGAAATCGATATCTGTCAAGAGAACATCTCCTTGAGTTAAAGATCTTGCAGTTACTTTATGCTGGTAGTCAAGATGATTTGTCCATTCCCGAAAG
>JBCCXH010000226.1:0-8425 GCA_039192005.1 Bacteroidota bacterium | reverse complement strand
ATGGTTGGGACGGATACTACTATGTAATGCAATCCCACTCCTGGTTAACTTATGGGCATCTTCAATCTTTGGATTATTCTTTAATCTATCCATATTTCACTTTAATCTCCTGGATAACCGGTGACTATCTATTTGCTTTTAAATTTGGCACGGCATTGTTGGGCGGTGCATTGGTCAGTGTGTCGTGTGTATTCGTTTATAAGCGATCCGGGCATTGGCAGGCTGCTTTTTTAATCGGCAGCTACCTTCTCTTTAGCCCTACCCTTACTTTCTTCGTAAGTCAATTCCCAAAAAATGTCATGAGCATGATTTTCTTCATGTTCTTTTTGTTGTACCTCATTTCACAAAACCGGAAAGCAGCCATCTCTTTTTTTCTTCTCTGTGTGTTTTCTCACCGGATGATCGGAGGTCTTTGCATTTTAATACTTACTATATACCTACTGAAAAACATTCGATGGCAATGGTTTATACCCTTTGTACTGGTTTTAGTACTGGCTTCACTACTTCCCGGGATCCTTCACTTTAGCGATTTGATGCGTTTTGAAGGGCAGTTCCTGACAATTCCTCAATTTGCTCCTTTTTCATTTTACCAAATCATGGAACAGGATATTTCTCTTTTATGGATCGTAGAACTATTGGTTTTAATCGGAATCATTGTTGCATCTGTTTGGCAATATTGGAAGAAAAGGGAATACCGGGCGGATGCGGTCATGAATCGTATAGTATGGCCTGTACTTTTGATCATCAGCATTTTTCCGTTTCTCAAGATGGATAATGGAAGCATGGGATATCGTTTTTTTTTAGTTGCGCCTGTTTTGTGGAGCAGCTACTTTTCGCTTAACACAGTTGGGAACAAGCCAATGGTGTACTTCACGTCTCTATCGTTCATTTTCTTTAGCTTTTTTAGTTATCGATCCTATGACCCTTTGAAGCATGATCCTCCCAATGACCTGTATTCCATCGTCGTAAAGCGCTTAAATGAACAGCATCAACCTAATGACTACCCATTGGTGATTGTTCATAAATCCCTTGCCGAAATGATTATCTATGAAACCTCATTTGATGCATTAAATTGGAATCCACCAACGCATGCTGATACGGATAAAATATTGAGGATCGTTTCTAATTTAGAGCTGTTCCACTTTTCTAAATACCTGGACAGAGGAGAGATGAATGCTGTTCGCAAACTATCGCAACAGTATTATTTGATGGATGAAACCACCTGGCGAGTTTATTTGGATCGCGTCTATGCATCGAACGATGCTAACATACTGGAATTGATACATAGAGGAAAGAACCCTATAAAGGATCGACCTGAATACCTAACTAAAGGAAAAAAGCTTTGAAAGAACTGACAGTTATTTTATATACGACACGTTATCGAAAAGGGGGAGCACAATTTAGAAGAGTGGCAAATACCATGGCCCGTGAGATAGCAGATGATTTCAAAGAGGTAATGTGCCGGGCGATTGAGTCCAAACATGAAATGAAGCAGGTCTTTCGAACGATCAGAGACGCGGGAAAGGAAATCGATGCGTTCCATTTTATCGGTCACTCGGGAATGTATGGGCCGATGTACGGAACCGTCAATTACCCGGAACAATTCAGTCCTTACGAAATTGAAAGGCTTGATATTCCTTTTGCAAAAGATGCATCTGCTTTTTTTCATTGTTGCAGGTCTGCGAGGTGGTTTGCCCCCTACTTTGCCAACGTTCAGAAGGTAATAACTTACGGCTATCATTGGTACACAACATTTTCAACAAAAAAAGAACGGTACCAAATACCTATTCGACAAAAGGGAAGTCTTTACTGTTTTGGATGCCCAGGAAGAAAATCACACGGGTGGCTGGCAAGTATGAAAAAGCTCTTGGGAGTCATGAAACCTGAAAAGCTTAAACGTTTCAAACCTGAACCTGAAAAAGCAGATGACTCGTACAATTCTGTTGCGAAACTTTATGCCGAAACTTTTCATGATATCAAAGTACGCAAAGACGAGTTTAAGTGGATCATGAAGCATTTACCAACCGATGAAAATATCAACGTATTGGATATTGGGTGCGGAAATGGAGCATTGTTAAGCGAACTCTCAAATAAAATCTCTAAAGGTGTTGGGTTGGACGTTTCTGATCAACTATTAAACCTGGCAAGGACTAGAAATACCGACCACCCAAACATCGATTTTAAAAGGATTGATGGCCCAGCCTTACCTTTTCCTGACCATTCGTTTGATGTCGTCATCTCGCTACTTTCTTATCGTTACTTAGATTGGGACCCTATTATGATTGAAATAGAGCGCGTCGTGAAAAAAGAAGGAAAATTACTGATTGTAGATATGGTCACAGCCCCTGTCCAACCAAAAGAATGGCCGAAATTTATAAGAAGTAAAGCCTCTCATTACATTGATCGGTTCAGAAAACCAGCATTTTATCATAACCTCAGGAGACTGGTAACCAACCCCGGGTGGTCACACATGCTGAAATACAACCCCATCCGATCTCAACATGAAATGAAATGGTACCTGGAAAGCCGGTTTCCGGGTAGAAAAGTAGAAGTAATTAACATTGGTATGCACTCAAGAATACTGGCATTTGATTCCAAAAACATGAAGAATATTGAAAATATTGAACTCACTTATCCGTAAAAGTAATGGGCACAATGTGGCTCATCAATGGACGCCCCCTGAATCAACGTTTGGTTTTGATCACCTTACCTCACGATGAACTACCCAATAGCCATTATGGATTATGGAATCGGGGGCATTGGGTTGGTTTCCATGATAAAAAATGAGTTTCCCGGTGTTCCGATTCTTTACTTCTCGGACTCAGGAGAGGTTCCATATGGCCAACTGAGCTATTCGACACTTAAATCAAGGGTTGAAAAAGTGATCGAATACTTATTTCAAAAAGGGGCTGACCGTGTCGTGGTCGCATGCCATGCGGCAAGTACAGTTATCGAATCCGATCACAAACTAATTGATATCCGAGAGCTAACGCTCACCTCCATCGATCATGAACCGGCAAAAAGCATTGGAATTATTGGAGGTGGCAGAACCATTCGTTCGCGGTTCTATCAAAAAAATTTAAAAAAAAGAAGCAAACAAGTAAAACAGCGGATCGCACAGCAACTTTCTATTTTAATAGAAAGAGGTGAGGTTGAGACAGCAGAAGTTGACAAGGCTGCTAAGAGAATTTTAGAGCCGATCAAAACGTATGATCGTTTACTCCTTGCCTGCACACATTATCCAGCGATAAGAAAAAAAATTGAAAGTATCATGAAAGCTGAATGTGATATTATCGATCCCGTCCACACGATTTACCATCTGGTAAAAAAACCATTATATGAATATAACGGAAGCAATCATGGAGACAGGTTCTACACAACAGGCGATGCCGAACTCATGAAGTTTGCCGCCTTAAACGCTTTTGGGTTCGAGATCGAAGTTGTAAGTAAGGTCATGTTAGCATAAAACAAATGCTGATCATAAGCCTTTGGTCTATACTGATTATTCATCCCTCTTCAGATTGATGTTACGCAGGTATTCTTTGTAGGTAAAGTTGTCAAGAAAAGGTCTTAGCTCTTCCTCCACATCCAAGAGGTAAGAATTACTCAATTTATCGCGGTTCCAATGGATCAGACCATTGATTCCTCTTAAGCCTAAATAATAACGGTCATCGTTTTGTTCCAGACACTCTTTTTCCTTCTTTAGGTATCCAACCAATTCGTTCTTGTTGGTGATGCCATGCGCCTGGTAATTTCCAATATGGTAGGAGAAACTATCTGCTGGCACATCGAGTTCTTCATTTAACCGAATGGAAACCTCAAAATATGGGTCGACAAGCACCTTGTTCATCGTCGGGTTTTTTACATCATAATGTGGGATTTTCTGAAGCTTAGCAAAATTTGCGATAAGTGCCATTCGCTCCGGAGTGTCAGGATATCGTTTTGATTTTTTTAGAAACATGGTTTTAAAGGGTGTATTTACGTTATCTAAAATAATAAATTAGGTGTTTACACGCAACGAATAAGCACAATCACTATTTCTATCTAGCAAAATCCTCCTTTCTAGCGAGTGTCCATCTATTCATTTTCTAGTCTTATTTACTTATCTCTAACTAAAAGTTGAGACGATGTGTCAACAAAGTTGATTTTAAATAAATAATGTGTGGATTCATTGTCATGTTACCAGCTAAATAGATGAACGTCATCCGAACTATGATTTGTAGACATGGTTCGAGGGCGCCAGAAATCACTTTTTCTCATGCGGTTTTAAAGCCCGATCCAATACGTTCCATCATTCTCCTTTAGGATTGCCGAAAAATGCATTAGAAATATCCTAACCTGTCACTTATTAAAATTTACCAGGACTCATCTTTTTCTGCCTCAAGCAACTTTCTAAATGAAATTTGGTTATTTCAATTTTTTTATAACAAATAATGGTTTTATTACTTCTTTTCAGATTAAAATAATGCTAATTTACCATCACCAATACATTAATTACAATTTAAATATCATATGAAAAGAACCTATTCTACACTTATCTTGAGTATTCGCTGTTCAATTACGTTATTTTTTATCTTTTCTGTTCTTTCCGTCTGGTCACAAGACCAGAAGTATCATCGGATAGAGGCTGCTCTGTCACGTTGGGAACTTCCGGCGTTAATGGACGATGGACTTGAAGTCGATCACTTTGATCTCCGGGATGGACGTTTTGTGGCAGAAGTCTCTGAGAGTGACCTTGAAGTACTTAAGCGAAATAACGTGAAGTTTAAGATCACGCTTCGTAACCTGGGAAAAAACCTTCCCAAGCATAATCGGAAAATTGATAAAGCCTATGCCAAAGGGAAATCTGCTTTGTCAACTCAAGCGATACTCACTCCATCAAACTTTGCTTTAGGCAGTATGGGAGGTTTTTTCACCCTGGACGAGATCAATGATGAGTTGGACGAAATGCATGATGCGTTTCCCAACCTGATCACCATTAAATCTTCTATTGGTACGAGTATCGAAAACCGTGACATCTACATGGTGAAAATCAGCGACAACCCAACGGTGGATGAGCCGGAGATCGAAGTATTTTTAAATGCGTTGCACCATGCGCGCGAACCCATAGGAGCAAGTCAGTTGATTTTCTTTATGTGGCACATTTTGGAAAATTATGATTCGGACCCTGAAGTGCGAACACTTGTTGACAACATGGAGTTGTATTTCGTGCCGGCAGTCAACCCGGATGGGTATGTGTATAATGAATTCACCAACCCCAATGGCGGAGGGTTTTGGAGGAAAAACCGTCGACTTAATTCAAACGGTAGTTATGGAATAGATCTGAACCGGAACTATGGTCACGAATGGGGCCTCGATAACGTGGGATCTTCTGGTAACCCCAATAGTCAGACCTACCGGGGAACGGGACCTTTTTCCGAGCCAGAGACACGGGCCATTCGGGATTTTGTGAATGAACATGAATTTATTGCGGCTTTAAACTATCATTCATTTGGTAACCTGTTGATCTACCCCTGGGGCTACAGGCAGTCGTTTGTTACACCTGATAATTCCACCTATCGGGCCATGTCAACCTACATGACGGAAGAAAACAACTATACATTTGGTACTGGCGACGAAACGGTCGGTTACGTGACCAATGGCGACTCTGATGATTGGATGTATGGTGAGCAGGTGTCCAAGCCTAAAATACTTTCCATGACACCGGAAGTGGGTTCTGGTTCTGATGGGTTCTGGCCGGCGTCAAGCAGAATCATTCCTTTATGCATCGAATCGTTTCCACTTAATATGAAACTGATGCAAATAGTAGCAACCTATGCACGAGTGACACCGGAAAGTACGAATATTTCGAACCTTCTACTGAACGGATCCATCCCATTTGACATTAAGCGGTTTAGCATCAATCCCGCAACCTGGACGGTTTCTGTAAGCTCTCCTTCCCCGTTTGTAAAAGATATCGGAGAAGCAATTTCGTTTGACAATCTGGATTTTCTGGCTTCTGAAACGGGTGATATCACGTATACACTTGACGAAAATACGCCTAGCGGCGAATCGATCTTATTTGCCCTTACGGTAGACAATGGCACATGGTCCGTCACCGAGACCGTCACCGTCACGTACATGGGCACTGCTGATGGAACGTGTCCTGTTCCTACGGAGCTGGCAGTGAATGCCGTTACGGCTTCATCCGCCTCTTTAAGCTGGAAGCAGATTGATGGCATCGAAGGTTATGCCCTCAGGTACCGACAAACTGGGACTACAGACTGGGAACTTCTCACAACAACGACCTCCAGCTTCACGCTGTCATCTTTAACTCAGCAATCGGAATACGAGGTACAGGTCCGAACAAACTGTACAGACACCCTCTTTTCGGAATACACCTCTTCGGTGACCTTTACGACTCCGGGAGTTGCTTATTGTAGCTCCTCCTCCAACACCACGTCTGACGAATACATCTCCAGGGTGCAACTAGGTACCTTAAACAACGTTTCTGCCGGAGGCAGCGGCTATTCTGATTTTCGGAACATTTCTACCCAATTGGCCTTGGGAAGTACGCAAACCATATCGGTTTCTGTAACCTGGACAGGTACGGTTTACAGAGAAGCCTATGCGGCATGGATTGATTATAATCGGGACGGGGACTTTTCTGATCCCGGAGAAAACGTATGGAACAGGTCCAGGACAACGGCCTCCACGGTGAGCGGAAGCTTTACTGTACCGGCCTCAGTCACACCCGGAGCAACCGTCATGCGGGTCTCCATGAAGTACAATGCCATTCCCGGACCTTGTGAGACGTTTACCTACGGAGAGGTAGAAGACTACACCGTAGTGTTAACGAATACTCCATCCGTCACCATCGCTTCTCAAAACAGCATCACATCAGAAGCACCCCTCTCTGATGTGACCAACTCAGCAGTAAGCCCTATGGAAGCCTCTGAAAAAGTATCTCCTTCTGCTACTATTTCGGTTTTTCCTAACCCGGTGGGTAACGTACTGAAAATAGCTACAACAAAATCGCAGGGAACAGCGGCTAGTTATGTGATCTATGACGTGAAAGGAGAGGTGATACAAAGCGGTAGTATGAAAGGAGATGTGGATGCCTCCCGTTTACCTAAGGGGGCGTATTCCATACGGATAGGCAATAACGTTCCGGTCAAGTTTCTTAAAGAGTAATACCTGATTACTATTCATTCTGATAGACAAAAAGAGGCGGTCCCAAAACTCAGGATCGCCTCTTTTTTCTATTTAAGTGGTTCAGTTTTTAACGAAGGAACGATGGTGTGCTCACGCAAAATTACTTGGGTCAGAGTCATTATCGAACGGAATCATTCTGGTTTCCCATCTAGCTTCCTCAATTTCTTCTGGTGGTTCGTCAACTCAAATCAGCTCTTTGTCAACTTATTGATTTCATCGTATTCCTGATGAATACTTTAACAAAAAAACTAAAACCATGAGAAAAATAATTTCTTTATGTCTCCTCATTTTTTTGTTAGGAGCATGTACAAATGAGTCAGAACTACCTCATCCCCAGGTGGATGAATTTCAAGATTCTGAACAAGCCGTTCAGTCAGAGGAAAACGTACCTACCCACATAACCTATGCAAGTTCTAACGGAGCCAGGAATGGAAGGGTCAAATCAGATGAATTACTGTATTACAATGACATAGACCTCTCCCAAACTATTTTAGAATTTAATTTTAGAGGTGTAATGAGAAAGGTGGCAATGTTCAATCAACGGGCACTTCAAGTCGGGTATATTGATGAATCAAGATTCGATATTGCTCCTGAAGATGGTTGGAGACTACTGTATAACTGGATACCGACCAACAAAGAGGCAGAGTGTCAGGTACCTGCGATGCTATTTTACAATAAATATAGTGGTAAGCTAAAATTATTTTATCGTCATATGGATAGTAATACCACATCCGGTAATTTGATGGCTTCCCTGTTTACTCAATATGACAATCTGCTTTTCAAAAATGAGCCTATCATATACAGTGATTATACCAAAAAGTACCAGGCAAGCATCGTATCTCAGTCCGCTGAGCTTTTACCTGAGTCATCCAACCTTGGACTGATTCCCGATCATTGGTACGCCTTTGAGTGGGATGCCAGCGGGTATGACCCCGACGTATTGCCTGGAGATTTTCTTACCATTAGTGGCTGGGCTGCTCATTTTGAGAACATTGATCTTTCAGGAACAATCAATGGAGATGCCTCCGGTTTTGTAAGAGCAGTAGCTACACGTTCGGATTATAACAGTATTGTTTCTACTAAAGACTTGAAAAAAGCATCTTCAAATCTCATCTCATCTGGTGTTACCAAAGTTTTTGGATCTAAGATTAAGAAATTTTTCAAAAATAAAGCAAGCAAAGCAAGTAAAAGAGGTGCTAAACCTCTAGAAAAATTATTTACTTCTTTAAGT
>JBCCXH010000225.1:0-8439 GCA_039192005.1 Bacteroidota bacterium | reverse complement strand
GCAAAATCGCAACGGTCAATAAGACAATTTCTTCAAACTCGCCCAGTGGATACTCCTTCATGGATTTATTTGCTAAATGTAAATTAAATAGTAAAAACCCTAAACGTAGATAATATCAGATGGTTTAATCATGAACAAAAAAACTATGAATGTCCGGCTCAAATCTGAAGATCGGTTTGATGTAGATGGTGCATTCTGATGGCGAGTTTCTTTAAAACTTAATCCTTGCCTGCGGACCTCAGAACTTAGGCCTGGCAGGAGGTGTTTGTACGGGATCGGAAAATCTTTCCGGGGTGATACGAATAAAAAAACCATCCCGAATGCCGAGATGGTCTCAAACTAAAACTTGAAAACTTAATGTCTGATGTTGAGTCAGGGTTTTATGCACTAATGACAGATAGAACAGCCGAAGGTTAAAGAGCGACTGGCTAGGTGTGGATTAATACTAAATGGAAAGCTTAAAATTGACCGGTAAGGCAATCTTGCCGACTACTGCCTGGCCTACTTCATTTGTTGCAGGAGTAAAAGTGAGTTTGGATAATGATTTCTCCACTGCTTTTTGTAAGTCCTTACATGGTGCAGCGTTAAATCGATAATTCATGATCTCTCCAGTTTCACTTATTTTGAGAAGTACCACTACCGTTCCTTCAATTCCTTTCTCCCTACAAACCTGTGGGTACTCTATCTCCTTTATTACTTCTTTGTAATTTGTAGCTTTCGGTGCTTCGTTTTCACCAGCAAAAAGTGCGAATGCCATCGCATTCATCATAACAAATGTCAATACTCTTTTCATATCTTCTCCCTCCTTTATTAATTTAATGTTACATTATCTACATAACAATGTTAATAAAAATTCATTTTAAGACCAATTTATGTTAACATAAAATTAACATAAGCGTAATGTTATAGACGAAACGCTATTATTAGCAGATAAAAAACGCACATACTACTTTTGTGGCCATGTCGCTTACTATTTATAAGTCTTCCGCTGGCTCTGGAAAGACGTATACACTCTCAAGAGAATACCTCAAGTTGGCACTCAGGGCGCCTGATTATTACAAAAAAATACTAGCCGTCACGTTTACGAACCGTGCAGCGGAAGAAATGAAGGAGCGTGTCCTGCTCTTTTTACACGAGATGTCAATCGGTTCTCATGATTTGGTCAACGAACTTTGGGAAGCATTAAAAATCAGCGAAGAAGAAGTTGTTCTAAAAGCCAAAGAGGTACTCGGTCACCTGCTTCATCACTACAGTTTTTTCAACATCACCACCATCGATACGTTTTTTCATCGGGTGGTACGTTCATTTTCTCGAGAGATCGGTTTGCAGGGGGCTTTCCAAATAGAATTGGATAACGATAAAGTCATGGAGCGGATCATCGACTCGTTGATGGAGGAAGTAGATACGGACAAAGTACTTCGGAAATGGTTGATTGATTTTTCAATGGACCGACTTACGTCAGGAAAGGGGTATGAGTTTAGAAGCGAAATCAAAGGGCTTGGAAGGCAGTTGTTTTCCGAGGACTTTAAAAAACTTCCGCAGACGCAGTTTTTTAGAGAAGATGGAAAAGATCAGATCAAAAAAGTTCAGCATCAGCTTTATCAGTTGATCCGTACCTTCGAGCAAAAGCTTCAGGAGATAGGAAAGTCATTTTTCGATACCCTACAGCAAAATGGGCTTGCTCCTGATGAACTAAAAGGAGGAAGTCGATCTCCTATCGCAGGCTTCTTTACCAAGTTGGTCAATCGTAATTACAAGGATCTTATCAATAAAACGGTAGAGAAATGCGTCAATGATGCAGGCGAATGGGCCACCAAAACCAGTGGTAAAAAAGAAGTGATTTTCCAACTGGCAGAAGAGAAACTGCTTCCGCTCATGCAAGATGCGGTGGTCACCTACACGAATGACGAAAAAAAATATTTTACTGCGCAAGTCATCCTAAAGCATTTGTATACGCTTGGTTTGTTGACAGATCTATCTACCCGCTTGCAGGAATATCGAGTTGAGGAAGAAGCCGTCATGATCTCTGACCTTCCGGACTTTCTTTCGCAAATCATTCGGGATAGTGATGCACCTTTTATTTATGAAAAAGTAGGAAGTCGATATGCCCACTTCTTAATTGACGAATTTCAGGATACCTCCGTTTTTCAGTGGAATAATTTTAAACCCCTATTGAATGAAAGCCTGGCCAATGGAAACGAGAACCTCCTGGTGGGTGACGCAAAACAATCCATCTATGCATTTAGAGGAGGAGATCCTTCCTTGCTGCTGCGGGGAGTTCAGGAAGAGCTTTCAGAGGTAGAAGAAGAGGTGTTGGGCTTTAACTATAGGAGTTCGGTCAATATCGTCGCTTTCAATAATCAATTGTTTAGTCAGCTTCCGGCATTACTCTGTGAGTTGGCAGCGGGCCAGCTGACGGAAGAAGGAAAGGGGCAGATCGTCAGCGCGTATGAAACCGTAACACAAAAAGTCCCTGCAGGAAAAACGGACAAAGGGGCTGTCGAGGTTCAGTTTTTGACATCTGAAAAAGGAGAGGACTGGAAAACACTGGCGGTACAGGAAACGATTCAACTCGTTGAAAAACTCCAAAAAGAAGGGCATTCGTTAAACGAAATGGCCATGTTGGTTCGGACCAATGGTGAAGCACGTTTTTTGGTCAATCAGTTCATCAATTATAAAAATTCAGATCAGGCGGATCCAACCCTCAGTTATGAAGTCATCTCCGCGGATGGGATGTTGCTGTCCAGCTCTCCGGTCGTTCAGTTGCTCTTAGGAGCACTTTCTTATCTTCAAAACCCTAAAAACAAGGTGGTCGAATCCGAACTGGTATTTAAATACCTGGAGCTATCTGGAAAGGTTTCCGTAAGTCATGAAGAACTTTCCGGTCTGAAAGATCAAAAGCTCCCGGAAGGGTTTAACAAGTATAAAGAACACCTTCTCCACCTGCCCATCTATGAGTTAATTGAGGTGTTGATTCGGTTGTTTGGATTGGAAAAACGCGCAAGCGAATATGCCTATTTACAAGCTTTTCAGGATGCCGTTTTGGAATTCACTAAAAATAACCGGTCTGATGTGACTTCCTTTTTGAATTGGTGGGAAGAAAAAAACAGGCCGGACAGAAAGCCTTCGGTCCAACTGACCGGAGCACTCAATGCGATTGAAATCATCACCGTACACAAGGCAAAAGGGTTACAGTATCCCATTGTCATTGTCCCATTTTGCAATTTTGATCTGGACAGCCGCTGGCATTTATCCTGGTATAAATCACCGGAAAGTACCCCTTTTGATGCATTTGATACCGTACCGGTAGAGTATTCCAGTAGCCTGCAGAAGACCTACATGGAGACTGCTTATCAGGACGAAGTCGCTAAGTGGTACCTGGAGCACCTGAACATGTTGTACGTGACCTTTACCCGTGCAGAGCGAGCACTTTTTGCATTTTGTGAGATGCCCTCGCCAAAGAGTAGGTCCAATCATTCAGACGTGTCCAAGTTGCTCAAAAGTTATTTTGAAAAGGAAAAGCCGGACGGGTGGAGCAATGATGCATTTAAGGTAGGTGAATTGCCCGCTCCAAAAAGCGTAGAAAAGAAAGGAACGGTTACGCTCAGTAGCTATCCTTCCTACAAATGGAGCAACCGGCTGGCCATCAGGCGTATGGGTTCGTCCTATTTCGATCCGGATCAGGAACAAAAGCGGAAGGAAGGCATTTTATTACATCAGATACTATCAGAAGTTAAGACGTATTATGAAGTAGAAGAGGTGCTGGACCGGTATGAGAAAGGCATGCAGATTACTGTGGAGGATAAAGGATATTTTTCCTCGATCTTTTCAAGGTTATGGCAAAACGAGCAAATCAAATCTTGGTTTTCACCCGATGTCAAGATAAAAACCGAAGTCGTGGTACTTCCTAAAGATGGAGAGTTTAAGCGTATGGACCGAGTACTGATAAACGAAAAGCTTGCTACGGTGATCGACTTCAAAAGTGGCCGGCCCAAGAAGGAAGACAAAGTGCAAGTGGAAGCATACATGCAGTTGCTATCTGAGATGGGGTACGATACAGAAGGCTTTTTACTTTATCTTAAAAGCGCTACGGTCGAGGAGGTTTAAATGGACTGATCTGGACACGATCTATCCAGAATTATTTAGTAGTTATTTTCTAGTGGTGTCCGAGAAAAGATTTTTCGATTCAGAAATAACTCCTGAGATCACCCTTTGGATTCCCTAAAGCCATGCCCGGCCGGGAACAGTTCTTAGTTACTCCCTTTAGGGTGGGGACGGTCCGCCGCGCGGTAGTTTTCAGCCTTGAAGAAAAATCTTATCTAGGACGCGTTAAACTCACTTTTTTGAAGTTTGAAAATTTTAACCGGATATCAGTAGTTATTTTCCCAGATCTCTCAGCATTTTAAAATGATGGTAAACCGCATGTCCGAATGTTTTCTGTGTGTGGTAAGGTATCTGAAATTCTTCGGTAGTCTCCATGACGATCTTAGCTATTTTTCGATAATGTATGTGACAGATATTGGGAAACAGGTGATGTTCTATCTGATGATTGAGTCCTCCGGAAAACCAAAAGACCAATCGGTTATTAATTCCATAATTAGAAGTTGTAAGTAGCTGATGCACGTACCAGTTTCTCTCTTTCGTCTCCGCATCAGGATCAACAAAATCCGAGGTGTGAATGACATGCGCTGGTTGGAAAATCAAGCTAAGGCATAGGCCCGCGGTTAGGTGAAGAATCACAAATAGTAAAATCACCTGACCAGTAGAAAAGGGTAGCAATAAGATGGGTACATAAAGAAATACGAACAGATAAGAAGTTTTTCTGAAAAATACTTCGATGAGTGCATGACTCAACTTTCTTTCTTTTTTAAAAAGTCCTCTTTTATAATATTTATACGTTTTGGTGAAATCTTTGGCAGTCACCCATATCAGTGTAGAAATACTGTAGAGAAGTACCGCGTAGATGTGCTGGAAGCGATGAAACCACCGCTTCGGTTGATTGGGAGAGAGTCTTAAGACATACCTCGGATTGATGTCATCATCCATGTGCTCTACGTTTGGATAGCTATGATGTAGCACGTTGTGTTGCAGTTTCCAAATGGTGGGATCTACTCCCACGAGCCATGCAGATACGCCCAACAAGTAATTCACTGATTTTTTATTGGAATAGGATCCGTGTAATGAGTCATGCATAACGGAAGTTCCTATCATAGTCATGCCAATGCCCATAGTAAACCATAGTGCGACAAGAAGCGCATAGGACGTAGGCTGGAAAATCATCATAAAGAAGTAGGGAAGCAGGTAGATAGAAAGTGCGGTGACGGTCTTGAGCTTCATTTCATAATTGGCACTTCTTTTTATGTTTTGCTCAGTGAATAATTGACTTACTCTTTGCTTTAAGGCGATAGTAAAAGGAGTCTTGTCAACGGACAGTTTGTATGTACTCATAAGGTTGGATCAGGTTGTTTAAGCTTGTTTCCTGATCAACTCATTAGCTAGTCAGAAGCAGGCTGTAAAAGCATTTTTATTTATTTAGAAAATCATACGGTATGAGCGTAGGCCATTCCTATAAATGTGATGCTTCGTTGTAAAAATAAGGCATCACAATGAATGTGGTGCTAATGATCGAAAGATAGAAGAGATAAACCATCTAATAATTCTTTACATTACAGATAAATGAATCTTACCTAACAGTAATCATAATCTATATGTCAGAACAACGAGAAAAATTGACCATAGACCCTGAGCATTTATCCGATAAATGGGTCGGTTCCAGTGTAGCTGAACGAGACGGCCAGGAGTGGGACAAAAAGAAAGAGATGGATTTTACTTACTCTAATATTGATAAGTTTATCCGTTTAAGTCTTGGAGAAAATGCCCACTTCAGCAACGCGATGTGGAACGGTGATTTCAACCAGACCCTGGAGGAGGCTCAGCAAAAGAAATATGACTTTGTTGTAAAAGAGCTGGGAATCAAAAAAGGCAGCCGCGTATTAGATCTGGGCTGTGGTTGGGGAGGCTGGTTGAAATACCTGCGTGATGAGATTGGAGCAGAGGGGATTGGTGTAAACCTTTCGGACGGCCAGGTACAAGCTTGTCGTGATAATGGGCTGGAGGTATACTTAAAAGATGCCCGGTATGTGAAACCAGAAGACTACGGCACATTTGATGCAATAACCGCATTTGGAAGCTTTGAGCATGTTTCTTCAGTCAAAGATTACCTGGATGGAAAACAGGATGATGTATATCGGGATTACTTTAAGCATATCTTTGACCTGTTGCCTTCAGGAGGGAGGTTTTACATGCAAAGCATGACGTTTGAAAAGAACATGATGCCGATGGATCAGGTCGATATCAACGCCGAGAAAGGTTCTGATAGTTACATCTTCGCTTTACTTCTTAAGCATAATCCTGATTCCTGGATACCTTACGGGTACGAACACATCGTGCGGGTTGCAGATCCTTATTTCAAGCAAATTTTTCATAGTGATGGAAGACTGGATTACATCAAGACCAACCGCGAATGGACGAAACGTTTTTATAAGTTTCAGTGGAAAAAGTACCTATGGTTTGCTTCATTAGTTCCTAAGTTACTTACCGATAAAGAGTTTAGGTACCAGTTGGCCGTACTTAGAGAACGTCCGAACCGTGTGTGTTTCGAGCGCGAGATTATGGGACATGCCCGACTGGTCTTTGAGAAGGTATAAGTTGGTAGATAAAAGGGGTGGCGTTACCTGACTCTGTCCCTCTTTGAGTGAAAATTAAAAAGACTCCTACCCGTTTGAAATCAACAGGTAGGAGTCAATCATTAAGATTATTGATCAATTCGGGAAACTTCTAAAGTAAACTTGTTATTTAATTTGAACAAATAAGCATTCTCACTGGTCAATTCTTCTGATTTAGGAGAAGACTGCAACGTATTAAGTAAGTCTGTTGCCACATTAGATACCACTTTGTTTTTCTTTTCGTTTTTGAATACCTCCATCTTGAAAGAGTAACCTGACGGCTTCTGTCCATTCAAATCGGAAAATTCATGTTTCTGAAACTGGTATGATTGAGGGCTTTCGTGTGCATCAACCATTAACTTGAGCAACATGGGCCGATACTTCTGCCACAGATTTGTGTACTTACCGTCAAAGTTGGGTGTTCTGATCATAGTTACTTAATTCTTATTGTTTTTATTCTGTTTCTCATTGGGTTCTTCTGGTGGCTCATCTACAATGTTTCCAAACGCATCCACGTAGGCGATCATATCATCCAGTGCTCCACTGGTTTCCTGATCTTTTTTGTCGATCTTCTTTTGAATTTTTTCTTTTCTCTTTCTTTGTTTTTTCTGTGCTTTCTGATGCTTTATAAAACTATTTTGAGATTTTGACATACATTAATTTTAAAGTTATTTAATCGATTAAAGTAATGGCACGACCTGTTTTCCCTGCCCGGCCTGTTCGGCCTATTCTATGCACATAGTCCGTGTAATTTCGAGGTGCTTCATAGTTGATGACCAACTCTACGTCTTTCACGTCAATTCCTCGTGCAACTACATCTGTAGCTACCAGTACATGAACTTGTCCACGTTTAAATTTTCTAAGCGCCACCTCTCTTGCCCGTTGGGATTTGTCTCCATGTATGGCGTCTGAAGCAATCCCTGATTTTTTAAGCAATTCGGAGATTTGATCTGCTTTCCGTTTGGTTTCGGAAAAGAGGATGGTTTTTGTTTTTGTTTCCTGATCGATCAGACTTTTGACCAGTTGGATTTTATCCTGACCTTTAACGTGTCTGACTTCTTGTTCAATCGCGTCCGTGTTCTGAGTAGCCTGTTGGGCCTTCACGTGAACGGGGCGATTGGTCATTTTTTTAACTAAACCTTCCTGAGTAGGATCAAGCGTAGCGGAAAAGAGCAACGTTTGGTCTTTGGATTTCATCTCGTCGTTGATTTGCTGTATTTCCTTTGCAAACCCCATATCTAACATGCGATCAAATTCATCAAGAACCAACACATTAAAATCGTGTAGCTTCAACGCTTTTCGTTTCAACATATCCTGAATACGGCCTGGTGTGCCAATGATCAGGTGATTTTTCCTGCGAAGTGCTTTTAAATTCTCCCCAACAGAAGAACCTCCTATCAAACAGGAAGAGAACAGGCTGAGCCCTCGTGCTAGTGAAAGAAATTCATCGTTTATCTGCGTAGCTAACTCACGCGTGGGGGCAATGATGATGGCGTAGTTTTCTTGTTTTTGCTCCAGTAAGTGTTGAATGAGTGGAATTAAAAATGCAGAAGTTTTTCCGGTTCCAGTTCCGGCAATTCCTACAATGTCTTTTCCCTCCAGTGCTGGTAATATGGCTTTATCCTGGATTTCTGATGGGTTTTTAAATCCTTTTTTTTCAATCTTATCAAGCAGGAGTGAGCTTAGCTCAAAGTCGTCAAAGGTAAAGTTGTTT
>JBCCXH010000224.1:0-8449 GCA_039192005.1 Bacteroidota bacterium | reverse complement strand
GCGGCAATCTCGCTGTAAATCGGGACTGCCACGTGTTTTGTAAGCTTTATGTAGCTTACAAAAACTCGCAGAGACGCTTGAGACGGTTTTTATAGCGATTTTAAAATCGAGTTCAGGTTGGTAAACAAGCCTGGTACCTGAATTTGATGTTTTTAAAATCCCCCTTCACCCTCTTTAACCCAAAAAAGGGGGAATATTGGCATCAAACCCGGTTACTTCCATAGGATTAAATTCAACTTCGTAAAATAGAATTAAGATTACCTTCCGGACTGCTTGATAAATTTTTTCGTTACCAATTGCCCCTTACTTTGAATGGAAAGGATGTACATACCTTCTGCAAAACCGGAGACGTCAATGTTTCCACCATCGATTGCGCCACTCGCCATCCGATTTCCTCCTAAGTCGATGATGGAGTAGGTCCCGGATGCTCCGCCAGAAAGGGAAACAGTGATGCGTTCAGTCGCAGGATTTGGATAAATGGAAAAGTCAGCAATTGCTTCCTCTTCTGCGCTAAGTACATCGTTGCAAAACGAAAACGGTAGCGGTGTAAGTACCAGCTCGTTTGAAAGAGAAGACTGACCGGTAGACGTTTCAGTAATCCTTACTTGTACAGTCGTCTCTTCGTTTAGAGACTGAATATCAAGATTGGGTTCATTGTTAGTGACCGGTTCGGCATTGATGAACCACTCATAGCTAAACCCTCCGGCCACGTTGGTACGGTTGGCTAAGACTGTAAATCCGGCATTGGAGCAGAGGGAAACATCCGCGTAAATGTTTGCTTGTAGAGGCACGTCAAGGGAGGCTTGAAACACCCCGTTTCCATGAGTGGCTACGGCCATGAATCCGTCTATCGGCCGAACGGCAATCATATCTACTACCACATCACCGATGGTACTTTCTCCGGCCTGCGTCCAAACGGTACTCATCCCTGACAAAGTTTCCGTGTAATACAGCCCCGCACTCGTACCCACCAGGTAAATATTTCCGGTGCCATTTGGCATGATCTCCATCCAACGCACCGAGACACCGTTTCCTGACCCGTCAGGATTTTCTTCCAGGTTACCTGCTATTGGGGTCCAGCTGATCCCTCCATCTTGTGTGTTGAAAATACTTATGATGTCATAATTTGAGAAAACCAATGAAATATCTGACGCATTTCTGGGGTTTATTTCGATCGAATTCACAAACCCTCCGGGAAGGTTGGACCCAGTCAACTCCGTAATATCGGTGGGGTTGTTCGTGTCTTCCACCCGAAACACCCGCATGTCCCCTGCTCTATTATTCGAAGAAAAGACCAGCTGATGACCGGGAGAAATCGAAGCATCCATCGCCGTTACAAAATGATCGTTTGGGATGGTACCGTCGCCAAAAGACAGCCACTCATCCCCTCTCGGGTTTTGCGTCACATCATTGGTATAAAAAATCTCTCCACGACTTGCAATAAAAACTTTATTAAGGATAACAGGGTCCGAAAGAATCGGATTAACAAAAAGATAGCTACTACCCTCACCTGCTGACGGTGGGCTAATGGAGCCACTTTCATTGCCCTGCTCAGCGATAATGTTGAGCCTTGCTGCTTGTGCAAACTGAGCCGAAGCGATTAAAGAGTTAAAGGTTAGCTGCGTGTACGATCCGTCACCACCAAAAACGTCTCCCCAACGACTGTTTTGACCATCATCTGTATCAGAAAGGTGTGTGGAGTTATCCTGAAGTCCTCCTACCACCCAGGGAAAATTGACATCGTTTTCATTAATTGCGATGGTGTAGAACTGCCCGGTTTGGTAGCCACTATCTATTGGATTCCATATCACGGTGACTTCATCCTGCTCATTTGCTGCACCAAAAAGGGTGCTAATGGTACTTTCGGTAGTGCTTGATTTCAGTACATTATCGGTCATACTGATTCCGCCATCGTTGGCAGTCAATGCCTGATTGGGATTATTAGGAAAAAAGACCAGTTCATGTTGGTCCGGGTGGTGGCCATGGTAGAGCGCAACGTTACCCTCTTCATTAGATTTAAACGAATACCCACCGATCCATTGGGTTTCACTGTCGTCCGTAAATCCGTTCGTCGATCGGTATAGATTTACCGCTCCCAAAAAAACAATGTCCGAGTTGTTAGGGTGTACTTTGATGTATTGATCGTAAGAACTTTGGGTACTTAAATCCCCCACCGGTCCGCCTAAGTCAATGGGGAGTGTTGATTGTGGCCTGGCCACGATGGATTGATCTACGTCATTATAGACGTATAAATTGTAGTCATCTCCTGATGCCTCGGTTCTAAAGAAGTAAACCAGGTTTTCATTTGACGGACTGATGCCAATGGACGTACGTTGGAAGCCTGCGGTGGGAAAACCGGTAGGTACTTCGATCTCCTCCCAGTCAATTCCATCATCAGATTTCCAGATCCCTATGTCCTGGTTAGTAACATCACTATCATCTGATACCGTAGCGTATAGTTTGCCTGTACTTGTAATGGCGACTTCTGTAAATAGGCTAACATTTGTTTGATTTCCCAAAACAAACTCATGGGTTTGAAACCCATCCGTCGTGCGAATGATCCCGTCAATGACCGCAGCATACATCTCATCTTCTGTTGCGTTGGTCGTGTCGATGACCAGACGGTTGACAAATCGAAAGGGATTATCTGTGTTGGTAATGTCTCCATCGTTCGTACCTGCTATCATCGACCACGACTGGCCCGAGTCCTCCGACTTATAGATGCCATCTCCTCGAAAAAGCGCTCCTCCATTTCCATCAGCAGAGTTTCCACGTACCTCTCCCGTTCCATAATACCAGATATTTTGCTTGCCCGGTCGTGTATCTTGTACCAGACTCACGACACTGGGAAACTGGTCCAACGTCGTCGTACGGGTCCAGCGCTCTCCACGGTCAGTGGTACGCCACATCCCTCCCGAGACGCCTCCTGCCAAAATCGTATTGCCGGTGGCATCTGAAACGTCGATCGCCAATGCTCTGGTTCTCCCGCCAACGTTGACAGGACCCCTTGATTGAAAATTAAAAGAAACAGCAGTTGATCTTCCCCTTCCGAAGGATGTCAGTACATCGGATTTTGGAAGCTTTTTCGCAAATCTCAGCTCTTTTGCCCGAATGTTTTGAGGGATCAGCCGCGTCTTCGGACTAGATGTTCGCAAGCGTTCAAACTCACTTCTTGCATAAGGCTCATCGGTCGTGCCTACTGCGGAAACTACACTCAGCGTATCGATCGAATTCCAATCTATGGAATACGAGTACACACTCTCTGAACTAAATGGAGGTGTAGGCGATGAAACTCTTCCTAACCATAATACGACAATTACTACAACCGGCAGTAACCAATACCATCTTTTCTTCATACGTTAAAATTGTCCTTTACTATTACTGTTCATTCTTTGTTTTCCCTACCAACTTTATCAAACTTCCTCGGTAGCTATCTTCATTATTCAAAAAGACTTCCACCAAATACTCCCTGGCTTCCTCTAGCTCGTAACCTGCTTTATTGGCGAGTAAAATGCTTTTCCCTTTTTCCGGTGCAACAGATGTGAAGTTGGGACCAATAGCTGCGATTTCTAAGATGTTTGCTGTGACCTTATGGGCTTCAATTGAGACCACACCAACCTTTAGTCTGATGGCCCCTTTGGTAATCTTACTCGGCGTAGGTTGAGACAAATTTGCTTTCTCAATTGTTTGAGGGATAGTTGGGTCTACCGTTTGATAGGCAGGATTATTCTGAGATTTGCACCCGATGAGAATAAGTAAAAAAAGACATGCACATTTCATCTTAGCTGGATGAAGGATGGGGTTGGGTTTATTCATGCGAACGTAGTCTATACACTGATTTGTCTAAAACTATCTTCAGACGAAATTAGTTTACTTATAACTGTTTAAATTTATCTAAAAAAGATCCTATTTCGTCGTAACGTTAAAATCCACTTATTTATTTAGGAGTGTTTAATTAATTCGGCGAACGATTAAATGATCTTGATACAACCTATAACCCATAATGTCAGCAAAAAGGTTGCGGATATTGAAAATTTTCAGCTTTTTTTTCTACTGATATCCAGTTAAAATTTTTGAACTTAAAAAAAGTGCTCTTAACGTGTCCTAGATAAGGTTTTACTTCAAGGCTGAAGGCTACTGCGGTGGACGGTCCTGAAGGGAGTTGATAAAACAGCCCCTCTAGAGAATTAAAGGGTGTTTTTGAGGTTTTTGCACCGCCTCGAAAAATCTTTCTCGGATGTCACTAGCCTTTTTCTCAACCTATGATTGAAGCCAATTTCTTAACTTCATTTACGTGAAAGTCTCCGATGGTCTCTTCTCCTTCTTTATAAAAACCATTCAAAAAAACCCGTACGGTCCGAATGGATAGCTTCCTGGCTGGAATCAGGTCCCTTTCTTTGTCGCCCACCATCCAGCTTTTGCTGACATCGATCTGATAGCGTGCAATGGCTTTCTCAAAAAGCAATGAGCCAGGTTTCCGGCTTAGTGATTCTGACGTATAATCCGGATGGTGGTATGCATAGTAAAACTTGTCAATTAGGTGGCCGGACTGCTCCTGAAAGTAGTCATGAAGTTTTTTAACTTCGGCATGTCCATACCTGCCTTTTGCAATCCCTGCCTGATTCGTGATGACAATTAGGATAAACCCCTTTTCTTTCAGGCCTTTGAGAAGCTCTATGACCCCATCTACAATTCGAAACGATGGCAGATCGTAGACATAGTCTCCAATTTCTTCATTAATTATTCCGTCCCTATCCAGAAAGACTGCTTTATTCACTTTGAGAAGAGTTATTTTTGAAACTTGCAAGTTAGCCTGAATTATTTATTGAGATAGGTCTTCTGCTTGTAGAAGGCAGGTAGCTGATTGATTAAGAGACATTGATTTTAGCGCAGGTAAAGGATTTGGTTAAGAAAATTCTAAAATAAAATCCTGCTACGTCTTTTTTCTTTTAATTGGCAATCATCCCTAGGTTTCGGGAGCGATTATCAGCCTACCTTCGGCAGGCTTACCTCAAAATAAAAGCTTAAATTCATGGATAAAACAGGTTAGCACCTTGAGAATATTTGCCGAATGAGTGAGAACATTGTCGTCATACCTACATACAATGAAATTGAAAACATCCAACAGATCATAGAGGAAGTGCTATCCTTATCACCGACGTTTGATGTGCTGGTGGTAGATGATCATTCTCCTGATGGGACAGCGGAAAAAGTCCGGGATTTGTCAGAAAAAAATCCCGACCGCATCTTTCTCATTGAAAGAGAAGGAAAGCTGGGTTTAGGTACGGCATACATCACTGGCTTTCAGTGGGCACTTAAAAACAACTACCAGTTCATCTGTGAGATGGATGCTGATTTTTCTCATAACCCTAAAGACCTCATCCGGCTGCAAAAAGCCTGTGAAAAAGGGGCAGACGTAGCCATTGGATCACGATACATCAAAGGTGTCAATGTAGTAAACTGGCCCATGGGGAGGGTACTGATGTCTTACTTTGCAAGTTTCTATGTCCGGTTAATCACCGGTATGCCTTTCAAAGACTCAACTGCCGGGTTTAAGTGTTACACCAGAAAAGTACTGGAAACGATCAACCCAAACCGAATTCACTTTATCGGATACGCCTTTCAAATTGAAATGAAGTTTAATGCGTGGAAACACGGGTTTGACGTCGTTGAGGTTCCCATCATCTTCACGGATCGAACCAAAGGAATTTCTAAAATGTCGAAAGGTATTTTCAAAGAAGCCGTATTTGGTGTGCTGGAAATGAAAGTAAAAAGCCTTTTCAGAAAATACGAGCCAGTTTAGTCAAAACGAATGGCTTTTACGGGATGTACACCTGAGATCACCTTTACCGGAACCAACAGGGTCAATCCAATGATCGACAGAATGGTGACGTTCAAAAAAAAGATGGTAGGCAGGTCGATCACAATTGGCACATGATCCATATAATAATTGGCCGCATCCAGGGGAATGATTTTCCCATACTTTTGCACCACCCCCAGTAACAATCCAATCGCATTTCCCCATACCAGGCCTCTGGTAACCAAACGTATCCCCTTCCAGATAAATACCCGCTGAATGACCTGATTAGACGCACCAAGTGCCTTCAACATACCGATCATTTGCGTTCGTTCCATGATCAGGATGATCATAATTGAAATGATGCTCGTGCCTGCTACAAACAAAATAATGGTAAGAAGGATGACCACGTTTCGGTTCAGAAGGTTCAACCAGTCAAATATTTGTACGAACCGATCGGTGACTTTATCCACATACAGGTTGATGCCTACTGTATTAAACAAATCATTTTCAGCCTTTTCTAATTGATCCGTATCTGATATGAAAACCTCCAAACCTCCCGCCAACGAATCCGGCCAGTTATTGATCCGCCTGACCAGGTCCAGATCCCCCATGATGATCTTCTCATCAAACTCTTCCAGGCCTGTTTCATAAATACCACTCACCTGAAGTTTTCTAAATCTTGGTGGGTTTTGAACAAAATAAATCAATACATCATCACCCGTCCTGAGCTTTAAATAGTTGGCAATCCGCTTACTTAGTGCGACCTCAGTGGCGTACTTATCTCCCGAAAAATCAGGAAACCTCCCTTCGATGATGTGCTTGGAAAAACCCGCTGTATCAAACTGATGGTCCACTCCTTTCAAAATCACCCCCTGCACTTCTTCTTTCGTTTTTAACAACCCTGCTTTCAAGGCAAACGGCTGTATTTTTTGAGTCAATGGATACGAACGAATCAACGACAAAAGTTCATCATTGACTGAAATGGAAGTCTCTTCAAACGAAGTGGAAAGCGTATACTTATTGACAATCAAATGCCCGCTGAAACTGTATATTTTATTTTTAATTTCATCCTTAAATCCATAAAGGACCATAAATGCCAAAATCAGTACCGCGAGCCCAAGGCTGATGGTGATTACGGCTATTCGATTAATGACAGAAGAAAACGACTCTTCTGTTTTCTTCGAAATTCTTCTGGATACAAAAAGTGGAAAGTTCATTTAACACAATATTAACCTGAGTTCAATTAAAAATCTTGCCTCAGACTACGTCCCGGACTACGCGTCTCGAACTACGCGTCCCGGACTACGCGTCCCGGACTACGCGTCCCGGACTACGCGTCTCGGTTTGACCGCGACAGCGGACCGTTTGATTTTGAGTAGAAATTTTACCGAAACCTTGAAGGAATATCGAGATATTTCAAAAGGATTTGGTGAAATTTATGCCTAAATCAGTTAAATCTTTTCAAGACAAATCATCTTCACGTCATTTTTGCTTTAAAAATTCATCAAAAGGATCCATCTTTCTTCAAAATTTTCAAAACAAACCTGCCATAAATATTGATTTGCTGAAGTTAAGATTTTTAATCAAGCTAAGGTTATTAAGTTTTTTAGATTGGCCAAATGAATAAATGGATCATCGTATTTGGGTTTCTACTGGCATGCCACCTTCCGGATGGCCAACCCACTCAAAAACCGGTCTTACCGGGAGCTTATTTGCTGTCTGAATATATCCCAAAGTTAGAAAGCAAACGCATTGGGCTGGTCGTCAATCATAGTTCGCTGGTATCCAAGACTCACCTGGTCGATACCCTGATCCGTTTAAACATGCAGGTAGCCAAAGTTTTCACTCCGGAGCATGGTTTTACCGGTACGGCAAGTGATGGTGAACAGGTCGAATATCGTGACGACTATCGCCCATTTGAACTCATTTCTCTTTACGGAAAAAATAAGAAGCCGACTCAACAGCAACTAGAAGGGCTGGATGTCATGGTATTTGACATTCAGGATGTTGGAACACGTTTTTATACGTACATCAGCACCATGCATTTGGTCATGGAGGCATGTGCTGAAAGGGGGCTGCCTTTATTAATTTTAGACCGTCCCAACCCCAATGGCAGCTATGTGGACGGGCCCGTTTTAGATACTGCGCACCGATCTTTTGTTGGCATGCATCCGATCCCTATTGTTCATGGCATGACAGTGGGAGAACTCTCCCTGATGATCAATGGTGAAGGATGGTTAGGCGGCCAGTTACGGTGTGATTTAGAAGTAGTACCTGTCAAAAACTGGGATCATCAAATGCCTTATTATCTCCCTGTCAGGCCCTCTCCAAACTTACCCGATGACCTAAGTATCTCCTTGTATCCGAGCCTATGCCTGTTTGAAGGCACACTTTTATCCGTGGGAAGAGGGACTGACTTTGCCTTTCAACAGATCGGACATCCGGAATATCCGGATCGTGACTACTCTTTCACCCCACTTTCCAGAGAAGGGGCTAAATGGCCGCCTTACGAAAATGAAACCTGTTACGGGCGTTCATGGATTGGGCAAACTCCTTCCTACTCATTTACCATCGCTCCCCTAATTGATGCGTATCATAAAATGAACAAGCGAAAGGATTTCTTCACCAATTATTTCACGAAACTCGCCG
>JBCCXH010000223.1:0-8476 GCA_039192005.1 Bacteroidota bacterium | reverse complement strand
CGCCCCAAATTCCATGTCCAACCCGGTAAAGTCAGGTTGCCCGATATCCGTTAACGGGATTTCTATGGTTACCCAACCATCTGTAGAATACGGCTCGCCGGTAGCGTTCCAGGGCGCCCACGCATAAAAGGCATCTGTCCCAGAGACACTACTCTTAAATCTAAAGGTGATCTGACCAGCGGAGATTGGTTCCAGAATATTGATATCAAACTTCAGGGAATAGCTAGATAAATTACTTCCAACCACATCGGCACCGTTCATTGTACCACCATTTCTCCAGAACAAATCTACCCAGGCCGTACCTCCTGTTGACAGATTTACCCGACCGTAATTACCATTAAGAGAGATCGCCGGGTCATTTTCATTTACGGCTCCTCCCCACCAGTGTCCTTTGTTTCCATCGTCCCAGTCAAAGAAGACCAATCCTGAGTTGACCACAGGGTGAACAACCACTACTCCACCAATTCCCAACGCATCCAACAACTCTGTGGCAATCAACACCCGGTCGATTTCATGAATGATTCCATTATCGGCATCTTCGTAACTAGCGGTGACCTTTGAAGGAGTGGCATCTACATACGAAGGGATCAGGCTCGGTAATCCATCAGAAAGGCCAACGATCAGGTCCGTTCCAAATGCCGTAGAGACGGTATTGCCATTAACGATCTGGTTTCCAGGCAAAGTACCCGGAAACAAATGATATTTAAGCAAGTTTTTCAAGACGGCCAGCTCTTCCGAGGTGTCGAAATCACTCAGGCTGGCAAAGTTGTCTGCTTCTGCGAAGAAAGCATCGAATGCACTGTTGGTAGGAGCAAATGCGGTCACCTCGTTTACATTCGTCAAACTGTCTGTTAACCCAACCAAATCGATGGCTGTCAGCAAATTGGTAAACCCTCTCTCCTGAAGGTTTTCAATGAAGTTCGGAGGAACGTCAATTCCCAGTGGATCTAACAGCTCCGTAGCAATCAAGACCCGATCAATTTCATGGATCACCCCATTAGAGGCACCGATATTACCCGTCGTGACGTTGGAAGGCGTCGCATCTTCATAGGATGGAATCAACGTTGGTTGACCTGAAGAACTACCAACCGTCACATTTGTTCCAAATGCCGTGGAGACTGTTTCTCCATCGACCAATTGGCTCGCAAGCAAGGTTCCGGGAAATAAATGATACAATAGCAATTTTTTCAATTCGGCAAGCTCTGCCGGTGTATCAAAATCACTCAGGCTCCCGAAATTTTCGACGTCAAGAAATAGCGTATTGAAGGCGCTGTTGTTGGGAGCAAAGGCAGTCACCTCTGTTACATTCGCCAAACTGTCTGTAAGTCCAACTAACTCGATAGCCGAAACCAAATCAGTAAACCCTCTATCCTGTAGTCTTTCGATCAGATTTAGCGAAACGACCAACGTCTGTTGGAGAATGTTTTCCGTGATCATTACCTTGTCAATCCCGTGAACAACCCCGTTGATCCCTTGAATATCAACGGCAACAATGTTTGCGTTCTGCTCCGAAGGATCATCAATGGAAGTTCCTGAAATGGAGAAAGTACTGCTTTCAACGGATGTCTGTGTGGTTCCGTCTACCTGAGTGGATAAAATATTCTGACCGGAAACCACATGATAGGTGAGCACTTCCTGAAGAGTCTCAGCGGGGATTTCTTCAAGGGATGACCAACCAAATAAGGCGTTAACATCCAGCATAAACTTTTCAAATGCCAGGTTGGTGGGAGCGAAAACCGTCACCGTTCCACTTTCAGCTAACAAGGAAATTCCTGCTTGCTCCAGGGCAGCTGAAAACATCGAGTAATTCGGGTTGGCTGCTGTATGATCCGCAGCAGTAGGTAGAAATACTAGGGTATCTACTCCGTGGATCACCCCGTTGGTCGTCCCGATATCCTTTTGAGATTCCAATATGGTCACTTGCCCATTTATTGTAATGACCCCATCTTCCGACTTACTGAGGTATTGGCTTAGGTGATTGCCGTTAGGTCCTGTTGCCAGCGTGGTATAATAGCCCGATGTCAGACCATCGGTAAAATCTGCTGTAACCGTAACCTGCAAATGATTGAGCAACAGGTTTTGCAATGCTGCCTCATCAAGCGATGAAGTATCTATTCCGGAAAAACCACTGTTTACCGGGGCCAGCAGGAGAAAAGTATTCGCGTTGTTCAAAAGGGAATCACGAAGACCTGTCTGATCAAGCATGCCATTGAGCGTTGAAAATTCCTCCATCGAACTCAATGCTTCCGATGTAGTGACAGGCAAAGAAGTACCGGTCGCTTTTGGAAACAACTCATCTTCTTCCTGACATGAAAAGGTCACCAGAGATCCTATAAAAATAAGAAGCGGTAGGTATACGTTTTTTGGTAGTTTCATGTGTATAATTTTATTTTTCAATTGCTCACATGGAATCGCTTAAAACATTCATCTGGCGGTCGGTATACGTTCGCCCTCGAATGTTTATGCTTATTTCATCTGTGCATTTTTAGTAGTTAAACATCAATCGTTTGAGAAAGGCTGACAGGCAATTCATAAAGAGACAGCCTTTTCTGTATGGTAAAAATTTCATCATTATCCGGTTGGTTTATAAGAATCCAAAGTCATCAACAAAGAAGATATATTCGGTCTGGCCGCTATTTGAGAATTCCTGAAAGTCGATACGCGTGATTTGATCAGGCACATTTCCTGTTGGATAAAAATCCGTAAGAGGTATCACGAACTTGTTCCACGAACCAGAAGTCAGGTCGAATTCCAGGCCTGCCTCGAAGTTATTCAGGGCAATTTTCACTCTCGTTGCGTTCGTACCTCCATAGATTTGGACGGAAAGAGCATTATGTTCATTAAACCCGACTCCTGTATCCGGAGTGAGCGTCAGCCCTGACCATGCTTCACGTATGGTTTTGATGGAGGTCGAGCCCAGGGCCTGTTCCGTAGAAGAAAGGTCATGAGAGCCAAATGAACCAAAGGCCTGCCATGCGGTATTCAATTCGTCTACGTATACCGGAAGTGAAAAACCGTAAGACTCCGACACATCGGAAGCACCTCGTTCTGTGGTTACGGAAATAAAAGCCTGTAGGACTCCGTTTGGTACCTCCGCCGTAATCGTGGTATCTGTGAAAGAAATCACGTTGGATTCCCGTGTCACCAGGTTGCCAAGTATCTCAGATCCCGTATTGAAGCTTACGGATGGGGCATAGCTAAACCCGACTCCTTCCAACACCACTACCTTGGTTGCCCCGATTACATTTTCGGTAAACCCGGTGATCCGTAATAACGGGAAATCAACTTCGGTGACACCACCCAACGTCTCTACTCGCATGGTATTGGTACCCGTAAGAGGGGTATTTAGCGGCACAATGACGAAAGTGGTTTCATCGGTTAATAAAGCCGGATTGAAACTCGCTTCCTCCCCGTTGAATTGAATGGATACTAGCGAGGACAGGTTTTTGCCTCTCACGATGTAATACCCCTCTAAGACACCCTGAGTAACTTCCTGGTCTTCCAAAATTGTACTAATAGAAAGCACCTCGGGTGGATTGGTATTTGGCGTGACTTCATCTGCCTTAAATTCATTTTCACAACCTGTTACAACCATCATCACCAGTAAGGCCACGACCGATGCATCTATTTTTGAAAAGATCTTTCTCATTTTTTTGTTGTTTTTAGTTTCCAAAATCAAAAGGAACCGGCTCTTCCGATAAGTCAGGGTTGTCCTGAAGCTCAGTGACCGGATAAGGAAAGGTCAGGTCTTCTTCGCTGGCGGTATAGTTCTGCGAAATCAATATCGGAGGATTATTCTGGAAATAGGTCCCTCGCTCCGTGTTAGACAAAAAGTTGATCGCATCGAAACCTGCCACCCCGTGCCTTCTGACGACATCGTACCAGAATTCAAATTCGAAAGCCAACTCGATTCTTCTTTCCTGAAAGACATCGTCCATACTGGGGTTGGCGATATCCGGTAAACCGGCTCTGCGCCTCACTTTATTAAACGAAGTCACACCGGATGCAAGGTCTCCACCTCCCATGATGGCAGCTTCCGCATGAATCAGCAGCAAATCGGCATACCGCATGATGTAAGTATTGTTGGGGTAGTTGAGCGGCGATCCGTTACTCTCTCCTATCACGTATTTTTTTATCCCTGCATTGGTCCGCTGGACATCAATCGTAGTGGGTACGGTAAACCCGCCGTTGACATCGGGATAAAAATTGCCCGGAGATTGTATCGTGGAGTAAAACCTGACATCATTGGCCGTATCTTCATACGCCTCCTGAAGATCAATAGAAGGACCCGCAGACGAAAAACCGTCTGTAAAGCCGGTCAGACCAGACTGTGCAAAAAAGCTCTGGAGTCCGTTTCCTTCTGCATAGTTACCGGATGCGCCCCACTGAAGTGAAAAGATGGACTCCGGGTTGTTATCATTTGCCAGCATAAACAGCCGGTAATAACTCCCATTCGAATCTCCATCCTCCGCATCTCCTCCGTAAAGTTTAAACGAACCTGCACTGATGACCTCATCCGCCAGTCGGTAAGCTTCCGTATAGTTTTGCTGGTAGAGGTACACTTTGGCCAGCATGGCTTTTGCAGACCCGCTGGTCACTCGCTCATTCTGTTCGTAGTTGGTGGTACTTCTTGGGGTGTCGTAGCAATTTTCAATCGCAAACTGCAAGTCCCGGATGATAAAGGTGTAGACGTCCGAGACCGGATTTCTTCGGAGTCCCAATTCCTGTACCGCCTCAAAGTTATTGTCTATAATGGGGATAGCCCCGAAGATCCTGACCAGGTAAAAGTAAGCAACGGCCCTAATCATCCTGGCTTCTCCAAGTGCATTGTTTACCACCTCTTCGTCTACCGTGCTACTGACTGCATCTGGAAGTGTATTGATGACCGCATTGCTCTGCGCCACTACGGCATAGAGCGAGTTCCAGGCTTTATCAATGTTTTCATGGTTTCCATTTACAGCGAAATTCACAAAGTCTGCATTTCTGCCGTCGAACGTAAAAGCATTACCGGAAGCCAACTCTCCAATGGGCCAGGAGGCGCTGGTAATGAAGTCATACCATGGTCGTAGGTACAGGGCGATGGTAGCGGATTCTACCTCCGCATTCGTTCGGTAGAAATCGGTTACACTAAAGGAATCTTCCGGTGGCCGGTCCAAAAATTCCTCGCTACACGAAAAAATCGTGAGGGATGCGATGATTAAGACTTTAAGTTTTGAGCTTTTCATTTTTTCTGAGGTTAAAAGTCAATGTTGATTCCAAGGGTGAACGTTCTGGGATTGGGATACCTGCCATTATCGATTCCGGTTAATAGCACGTCCTGATTAATCGATCCAATCTCTGGATCATAACCGGAATAGTTGGTAAACGTGTAGAGGTTTTGGATGGAAGTATAAATCCGAACCCGAGTCAGCCGGGCCCTGCTTACCCATGCGGCAGGTAACGTGTACCCGAAGGTGACGTTTTGTATCCTTAGGTAAGAACCGTCTTCGATGTACCTTTCCGAAACATTAATGTTCTGGGTGTCACCACGTGCCAGCCTTGGAGCACTCGAATTTGGATTGGTTACGGACCAATAGTCCAGTACGCTTGGCAGTTGGTTCCTGAAACCCAGGTTGCCTGAAGTCAAAGATCTGTTCACCGCGTTGAAAATGTCATTGCCATAAGAGCCCTGAAGGAAAATGGATAAAGAAAAGCCTTTATAGGTCAGCGTGTTTTGAAATCCGTAAGTGAAGTCCGGGTGGGGATTTCCGATGACCGTTCTGTCCTGTCCATCCACTACCCCATCGTTGTTGATATCTGCAAACTTCACATCTCCCAGCCAGGTCGAAGAAAACAAACTATTTTCAAACGGCCTTCCAAACTGAACCGGGGCCCCTTCTATATCTTCCAGCGTTCTGAACAGTCCTTCCACCACGTATCCATAAAATAGGCCAATGGGCTGTCCTTCTCTTGTAAAGGTGACGTTACGCTCGGAGTCCCCGGCGAGTGAGACGCTCCCGTTAATCGCTGTGGGTCCAAGCAACTCGTTGATCCTGTTTCGGTAATGAGATACGGTCAGGGCCGAGTTCCAAACCAGGCCACTGTTAAATTCCTGATTGTAATTCAAAGCGATGTCAATGCCTCTGTTTTCCATCTCCCCGATATTGAGCCAGGGAGGAGTTACCGCTCCCGGTGCGTTGCCACCTGTGACCGCATCATTCGGACTAAATTGATACAAGAAGTCTTTGGAGGTTTTGTTGTACACCTCGACGGTGGCTTCCAGCTTTGAATCGAAAATGGCAAAGTTGATCCCGGCATTGACCTGCACGGAAGACTCCCAGGTAAGGTCAGGGTTGGCAAAATTCGCAAACTCAAAACCCGTTCCGATGCCGCTCGATGCCGAGTTGAGTCGTGATCCAAAGGCAAATCCCGGAATGTCCTGATTGCCTACTTCGCCATAGCCACCAAAAAACCGAAGGCGCTGGATGGAGCCGGCCCACGACATAAATGATTCTTCAGAGATGGTCCACGAAGCGGACACGGAAGGAAAGTAACCTTCTTGTCTTCCGGGAGCAAATTTGGACGACACGTCTCGTCGGATCGAGGCAGTCAAATCATACTTACCTCCAAAAGAGTAAATCGCGCGGGCAAAATAAGATTCCAGTGACTGGCTGCCTTTATATTCCCGAGGTAGCTGGTCGTTTCCATCGCCTGATCCTAAAATGGGAAAATCGTTGCTCACGAACCCATTGTCCTGCCCCTGAAATCCGCTCCAGCTGGCTTCCTGGGCCTCATGCCCTACCAAAAGCGTCACGCCATGCCGATTCCAATATTTGGAATAAGTGAGTAACTGTTTTAAAATCCAGAAGTTGCTCGTCTCCCTTCTCTTGTAGGCGGTGTTTACCCCCCTGTCCAGGATACCGTATTGAAAACTAGGCTGAAACTGCTCCGTATCATTAAACCCAAAATTCCCACCGGCTTCCGCCCTGAACTTCAAGCCGTCCAGTACCTCATACTCAGCAAAGAAGTTGCCCAAAATGCTATTTCTGATCAGGGTATTGGATATTTGGGTGGCTTCCGCAATGGGATTTCGTATCCCAAATTCAACTTGTTCTTGTGTCACCGGACCCGCAAATGACCCGTCGGGATTGCGCACGGCTAAAGAAGGTGGCATCAACAAAGCCAGCGTAATGACACTATTCACAGAGTTGGTCAGGGATACGTCCTCCTGCGTTCTGCTTGCGGTGAAACTAAACCCGCTTTTTATTTTGTGATTGATGTCGGAAGTGAGATTCGCTCTGATGGTCCCTCTGTTAAACCCGGATCCCAACACAATGCCTTCCTGATCGGTAAAACTGCCGGAGAAGAAATAGGTGTGGTTATCCGATCCTCCGGAGACGGACAGGTTATGATTTTGCATGATGGCATCCTGAAAAATCTCCTGTTGCCAGTTCGTACCCTGAGGCAGCAAATCAGGCCTGATAAACTCCAATAGTGGAGGCAAAGTGTAAAGTTCCCGCACGTCATTTTCAAAAGAAGCATATTGTTGAAGGTTCATTAACTCGTAGCTATTGGTAGGCCTTTGAATGGCGTAGTAGGATGTATAGCTAAGTTTTGCCTTACTGCTTGTCCCTTGTTTGGTGGTAATCAACACCACTCCGTTTGAGCCTCGGGATCCGTAAATGGCGGTAGCAGACGCATCCTTCAACACCACGATTGATTCAATGTCGTTGGGATTAAGACCGGCCAGAGGGCTGGCATCTGATGCCCCTATTTCCCCGATACCTGCGGAGCCGGTAGCTTGTCCGCTGGAGCCGATATTTCTGGAATCTCCCGAAACCGGTACGCCATCAATCACATATAAAGGCTCACTGGAACCGGTGATGCTGTTGACTCCACGTATACGTATGGAAACCGAACTGCCCGGCTGGCCGGAATTTTGCGTCACACTTACACCCGCTGCACGACCTTGCAACAGCTGATCGACCGACACCTGAGGAATGTCTGCCAGGTCTTCTGCTTTCACTTTCGCCACCGACCCACTGATGCTCTCTTCTCGCTGCGTCCCGTACCCGATAACGATCACTTCTTCTAGCACTTCTTTGTCTTCTGCCAGTTGAATGTCGATGACCGTGTTGTTTTCCACTGCTACCGTCTGCTCAATAAACCCAAGAAAACGAAAGACCAACGTTGCTCCGGGTGATACAGATACGGTGTAGTTTCCGTCGATGTCGGTAATGGTACCATTTGTCGTCCCTTCTTCAATGATACTGGTACCAATGAGTTCATTTCCGTTCGTGTCTGTTACTTTACCACTTACGGTCACTTGTGCGTTGCCCATCAGGTTGATACCTATTAGTAATAAAGTCAGCGCAATAATTTTAAAATTGTACTTTTTAAATATTATCAAATAGCAATTTTTCAATTTTCCACTCGGATTAATGCGTTTATCTATATCGAACATTTTTTAAGATTAGACTTGGGTTCTTATTTGTTT
>JBCCXH010000222.1:0-8539 GCA_039192005.1 Bacteroidota bacterium | reverse complement strand
GATATGTGATTTAAAAGTAAACGGAGGCAAGGCCAACGCCGTACGGATGGGTGCGTTGTACCTTTATAAAAAGACGAAGGTTGAAACCATTGGTTTTTTAGACGCAGACCTTTCTACCACCTTTAAAGAATACGATAGCCTATCTTCAGAAGTGCAAAACTACAAAGGTGAGCTTAAGGTGGTGTTTGGTTCCCGAAACCTCAGCCAGGAGGGCAACATCGAGCGAAACCCAATCAGAAAAATTTTAAGTAACATCATCAAAGTGTTGATTTACGGGATCACACGCGTAAAGATTGCCGACACACAATGTGGAGCAAAAGTGTTTGATCGGGAGTTGATCCCACACATTTACGGTAAGACCTTTTTTTCCAGGTGGTTGTTTGACGTAGAAATCATCTTAAGGCTCAAAAAGCGTGTAGGAAAGCTTTCTTTCTTATACATGTTTTTAGAGAAGCCTTTAGAGTCATGGGTACACATGGAAGGTTCGAAGTTGAGTTTCAAAGACTCCATTTTGATTCCATGGAACCTGATCAAGATCTGGAGCAAGTACGAGCTACAGCCGGCCAGGTTGTTTGATTTGGATTACCTGAGCTTTTTGCTAAACAGCGCATACAGTACGCTGATCCGAAGGTCTACGACCCAAAACTCAATTGGTGGATTTTTAAGTCAAACAAGGTAAGCCTTCGGCTTTTATAAGATCCGGCTTTAAAACAACCGTTTTTTAGAACATCTCAAAGTCTGGGCACATCAGTTAAAAAGCTGATGTGCCACCAAAAGACACCATTCATTTTTTAAAACTAACAACTAAGAACAATGAAACACGGAATCATCATTCCTTTCTACAACGATGCATCGGTATTGAACATGGAGACAGCAGTACAGCTGTCTGTCAAATTTGACAAGATCAGCCTATGCTTCATCAATAATGGAAATAGAAATAGCATCAGAAGTGCGATCTCGAGGTTTGAGGGAGACCTGAGCGAAAACATCTACATCATTAACGTCTCGGAAAGCACCAGAAAAGTGGAGGCAATAAAAGAAGGGGCCATGTTCCTTTTCAATGAGACCAACGTAGACACCATCGGGTTCATCGACCCGGAGCAGTCCGAAAGCTTTTCTGAGTACAGTGCACTGATGGAGACCTATGATAAAACCAGTGATCAGATTGTATCCGCCCTAAAAAAAGAACCTTTTTGGGTAAGAGATACTCGGTTGAGCTGGTTTTCAAATGTCACCTTTAGTATGATAAGAACTATGGATTTGTTGGTCACACACTTTAAGAAGAAAAAAGAGCGGTGCGTGGCTAAAATGTTCAACAGGAAAGTAGTTCCCTACATTTTCAGGAAAGATGTCCTTACCGACTGGCTCTTTGATGTCAAGTTGCTTTCCGGCCGGAGCTTAAAACTAAAAAGCAGATAAAATAACGACTTGCCGAATAAAGTGAACCCACCCTACCGGTGAGGCAACCGGATAAATCCACCATTCGTCGGTATTGGAAGTTCGCGTGGGAAGGCAGGAATTAATATTGAAAACCAAAAAATTATGAAAAAGATGAACGTACATATCAAACCCGGTGACTTGACTCAACGCAAGGAGTTGGATGCACTGGCTAACATCATGACAAACAGGGTACAGGAACACGAAGCGTTTTACGTTGACCTGACGCATACGAAAAACATGGACTTATCGCTCTTTAACTCGCTGGTGGTGCTTTATACCCGGCTGAGAAGGGCAAAAGCGGTCATTCAGTATGAAAACTACAACGAAGCTGTAAAAAAGTATGTAGACAAAACCAATTTTCACCATGTATTCGCTGGCTAATTCAATAAGTAGGGTTTCGAAGATTGTGTTTACACCCTCCATGCTGTTCATGGTAGGAGTGATGATTGTCAATGCCGGTAATTACGTTTATAACCTGATGTTGGGGAGAAAGCTGTCTCCGGCCTTTTTCTCAGAAGCGGGGTTGCTGCTGACGTTGCTTTTGGTTTTTGCCTTTTTGGCGATGACTTTCCAGATTGTTTCCGCTAAGTTTTCCATCGAGTTTGAGGGAATGAAACTGACCTACTTTAAGCGATGGATCAACCGGATAGGAATGAACGTAGGGGTGTTGTTAAGTGCGGTCATGTTGGTGTTTAATGAATCGCTAACGGCGTTTTTTCACTTGACAGACCGGTGGACCATGGTTGTTTTTTCCCTGGCGCTGCCGTTCTATTTTGTGATGAGCAATTACCGGGGGTTTTATCAGGGGACACAGCAATTTACCTCCCTTACGGTATCTTATCAGGTGGAGATGTGGGTCCGGCTTGTCGTCACATTCATGGCTTTGCAGGTTTTAAGGGTAAATCCTTCTTTTATTGTGGCAGGAAGTATTGTTTTTTCCATTGTGGCTGGACATGTGGTTTTGAAACCAAAAGCCCATTTTGTGGGACGGGTGCCCAGATTCGAAGGTTCCGGATTGGTGATCCGCTTTTTTATGTTGACCGCGGGCTATGAGTGTGCTCAGATTTTGATTAACTACAGCGATATCTTATTAGTAAAACATTATTTTGATGCAACTGTAGCAGGTTACTACACCTCCATGGCGTTGATTGGCCGGATGATCTATTTCGTTACCTGGATGCTGGTCATGATTTTGATCCCCAAGGTCATTAACTTAAAAAAACAAGGGCAGCCCTACCGGCAGGTATTGATGCAGTACTTTTTCTTAATCGCAGGATTTTCAGCAGTACTAATTGCCTCTGCACTGTTCTTCCCCAAACTCATTGTAACCATGCTTTTTGGTGAAGCATACCTTCCTGTGGCACACTTACTTTGGATGTATGCACTGGCAACGACACTTTTCGCATTGGCAAACTTGTTTGTGTACTACTACCTTTCGCTGGACTATCGTAAGCCCGTCTATGTGGCCATCATTGCCGGGGTGATTCAAGTGGGGTTGTTTTTACAGTTTCATGAATCGTTAGCTCAGATTCTTACGGTACAGATCGCGAACATGAGTGTGCTGCTGGCTTTTATGATCCATCGGTTTGTAAAGACTAAAATCTGATGTGGAGGATTGGGGATGCTTTTAAATAAATCCACCAAAGTTTTTCAAAACTTTGGCGGACCAGTGATCAGTGAATAGGCTAAGTTCATACAATCATTTGGAAAGATTAATTTCTCCTAAAGTGGAGAAAGCAATCCGCTGGATTGTATGAAATCAGAGTCTTCCGTAAGTTCAAAGAAAATCATTTCCAATTCTTCAACGTTTTCTTTTAAATCTTCAGTGACTAGGCTTTTGGGGTCGGATTTAACAATTAGGGATTTGCAGGACGTGAGGACTTCCTTAATGAGTTGGTAGTCTTCTTCGTCCAGATTTTTGTACCACGTAAGTTTATCCAATGAATCAATGGATTCTAAGATCTCTTCGATCTGGCTTCTAGTAAGTACACCATACATATTAATCCGAAAATTGGTTGTTTATAAAATAGTTGTGCATTTGGTTAAGGGTTTTTTTCGCAACTGCTTCATGTAATGTCTAAGATCAAAGGTCAATTAGATGGACCTTTTTGATCGTTTCACTCAAAAACAGCATACGAAAGTTTAGTTCCTCTTATAAAAATACTAAAAAATACGAGGGTGGTTCTATTTTTCGGCAAATGGTTTGTGATTTAATGGATAAAAAATAAAGTCACTTCCCCGTCTCTTCATTTCAGACAATTGGTGCTTTTTTTTTAAAACCTGAAAACTCCGGCAGTTACACCTTTATGGGGGAATGCCAGTACAGGAAGTTTGGATTTCGTTCACACAATGCTATGCCGTAGGGTGGATAGCTCCAAGTCTGAAGAAAAAAGCATCCAGCTTTTCAATGGTTTTTCTCATATCCTCTGTTTCGGGGCGATTATGGTCAGATTTAGAGAGTTGATACTTACATGAGGTGATGAGTTCCCTGATCAATAGATAATCCTCCTCGTCCAGACAGACGCCTGTACCCTGTTGCTTTTTCCAAAGATGCGATGAGTCCTGCAATCTGGTTGGGTGAATTTTGTGAAAGCATAGCCATTCATTTGATCGTCATTTTTCAAGTGGCTCATGAGGATATAGCTTAAGCCTATACACTGCCATGCTGTTCTTAAGATAACGGATGATATGTGGAAACCGCAGGGTGTATTTTAATACGTTGCGATGGGGTAGGAGGTGGTGATGCCGTTGTTTTTTAATATCGAGGTAAGGGGCGATGCCTCCGATACTCCTCAGATAACATGGAAAACACCCACCTATTTAATTTGCATGGGTGCTTCCAAAAATGGCTTGACGCTAATCGGTCAAATTATATTGGCATACCGCCACGAAAGGGAATAAAGACGAGGTACCTGTTCCCTGTTTGCCTTTCGATTGTCCAAAGTCTCGTATCGGGGTTAACGATTGATTGGAAAGAGGGAGTTTCCTGAAGTTGTCTAAGTGCATTAGTTGATGATTCTCCAACGGATAAACTCGGCACTAATTACCGTAACTTTCGCTGCGCAGTTAGGTCTACCGCATACTTGTACGTTATTGGATGCTTCATCTTCAAGAACCATTAACTCTGCTTCATTTTCCTGACAAGAGAAGAACGTAGCCATCATGGCAATCAACATTGCATATTTCAATGTGCTCATCGTGTTATAGTTTTAATTAATTATTCGATCGCAAGATTACTTTTCGGCTAGGTGTAGGTTGCGATAAAAATGAGCGGATATATGATAAAAATGAGACGATCTCATGTAGCTTATTGAATTATTTACGGTGATTCATTATCCACAACTCCTTGCCATGATGATTTTACTTTCATTTTTGCCCCTGCTGCCCCAATTAAATCAGGTAGGTATGTGCGAGTCGTTTATGGTGATTTCAAGTGAAACACCCATTTATTTAAATCAAATGGGTGTTTTCAAAACAACTTAATCCCGGAGGGTTAGATCTCTATTTGGCCGCTACCACTTGATGGAACGAAAACTGTGTATTTGTTTCCTCCCTGATGTACAACTTCCCAGGTTCCCGTATTAGGATTGAATAGATCGGCAAAAGAAGGTGCGGCCTGAAGCTTGCTGAGCGCACTGTTTATGATTAGTTTCCTTATACCTTGCTGATTAAAAACAGTGACTTGGAAGGCACAGTTTGGTCGATTGCAAGGATTTACTACAGATTCCTGATCTTCAAGAACGGTTAGGCTCTCCTCATTTTCCTGACATGAATAGAAGGTTGTCATAATAGCAATCAGCGTGATTAATTTTAATGTGTTCATTGTGTTATTTTTTTTGTTAATTATTTGATTACAAAGCTAGTTTTTAACTAATCGTTAATTGTGATAAAAATGAGCAGATGTATGATAAAAATGAGCTAGTGTCATATAGCTTATTAAATTATTTACGATGCTTCATTATCCAACTCCTTGCCATGATGGCTTTACCTTCATTTTTGTTTGTTCCACCTTTTAACTAGGTGTAATTGATGCGATAAAAACTGTAATTATTGGCAATGCCTGCCAGAGAGGTTGTATGATAAAAATCGAACGGTGATGGTAGTTGTACCATTGGCAGGCTTTCCAGTATAAATGGACTCCCTTAAGACATTTAAACCATGATTTTTTCTACTCAGACTTACCTATTGATAGAAGTTCAGGTTGTAGTGAACACTTCTGTTTGAAAAATGTAAAAGAGGCGGCAAAAAGGCCATCCAAAATACCTTTTAGGATGGCCTCCGTTTGAAATCTTTTTAGTTAAAAGACCTCCGCTACTTCAAGTGGAATGGTTACATTATAATTATTTCCTCCTATAGGGACAACAGTGTAATTGCTTCGATCAGCAGCGATCACACTGGCCAGGTCGGGCCTTGTCCTAGTAAACTTTGCAAGTGCATTATTAATAATCGTCCAACGAACAAATCTGTCACTCCAGATCGTAACCCGACCAGCACAGGCCCCTGCCGGGCACGTTAATACTACTTGAGATTGTTGGTCTTCTATGACTTTTATCTCCTCGTCATTTTCCTGACAAGCAAAAAAAGCAGCCATTAAGGCGACAAATAGCAATGATTTTAATGTGTATTTCATAATTGTGTAATTGTTAATTAAATACAAAATTGCAATTAACGCTTTATTTGAAAAAGGTGAATCTTGTGCGATCTATGGTGAATCTTGTCAAGCATTTTTTTTAACCCTTAGTTGCTCCGTCAGTTTCATGTGAACAACGAGCTACTCTTTAGGTCAGCAAATAGCTACTGATAGGCGTGTGGGTATCCGTGGGAGGTTACAAAACTTCAGTTGTAGCCTCAAGTCGGAAAAAAAAAGCATCCAGCTTTTCAATGGTTTTTCTCAAGTATTCTGTTTTGGGGTGATTACGGTCAGATTTAGAAAGTTGATACTTACACGAGGTGATGAGCTCCCGGATGAGCAGGTAGTCCGTTTCATCCAGGTGTCGATATCCTGTGATGCGTTCTAGCGATGCGATGAGCTGGGAAATTTTTTCTGGCTGGGGTTGTGGTTGAGTGGTCATAAAGGCACCTGATTTTTCACATTCAAATTTTGTCTTGTATGAGTAGTGATGATAACAAAGTAACAAGGAAGCCCCTTCTTTTGTTAATCGTTTTCTTTGATTGCCTTTTGTTAAACATAGATGGTGTTTAAGTAAGGTGCTATTTCCACCAGTTTGCGTCATTTAAAAATAACGGATTAATAACTGAATGCGTACAATATCCACTAAATATCTCTGACGAAAACAACTCACCTGCAATCGTATTTCACAAGAATTTATCAAAATGCGGTAACTAAAATGAATGCTTTTGACCTGATAAACGCTACTCCTGGAAAGAATTTATGGTAAATCCTGTATGATTTATGGTAAATCTTGTCTTATCATGACAGTTAACTACCTCCATTAAATAGTAATATACTATGTTAGTATAGAATACAATTTAACCTAATTACCAAAGAATCATGAAAAAGTACCATTACAACAGCAGGAATAGGTCAACTCAAACTAACCATACTTTTTGCCGTAAATCCGTAGTCAGCAGTTGACGATTTAGTAATTCTCGATGAAAAAGTAGTGAATGCTCGTGCTTTTTAATAAGTACGTGTAGTGGATGTTGTGTTGCCAGAACTTGACATCGTTGCCATAGCACCTCTCTCCAGGGTATGAAGTAGTTACTAATAACATTTCCGTTAAGAGTGATGTTTGATTTCTCCTTGAAGGAAATTGAAGCAGCTTAAACCAAACGATGTCGAATCGGATGAAATAATGGCATAATCCATTCACTGTACAATTTTTACCTCAAGGGATCAATGAGTATACCTGTAAATGTATTTATTAAATAGGTGAAATGATTGCTTTCTGTGCGGGTAAAAGCCAATAAAATGCATGAATCACATGACCTGATTCATCGGAATAATTCAGGAAACGTTTTGGAAAAAGCAAGTCGCAAGTCTTAGATTCATTTTGAGGGTCGGTGGACTGCCTATGCCTGCCGCCAAAACAAACAGTCACATTAATAATCCTATTCATTAAAACCAATGTATTACAAACTTAAATGCTTAATAGCATCAGATGCAGGTCATCCAGATCCCGATTTATGGAAGGAGATAAAAGAAAAGTCCAAGCTTAAAACCATTAAGAAAAACAAGGTACTGGTAGACGTCGGCAGCAATCAAAAATACCTGTATTTCGTCGCCATCGGTAGTTTTGTGGTCTTGGCCACATCGAAAGAAGGCGAGCAAAAGGCAGTCTGGTTTCACTTTGATGAACTGTTCTACATAGCTACTGCGCCCGATAGTTTTTTTAGAGACCAACCAACGAAATACGAAATACGCGCATTGGAAGATTCGGTGGTCATTCGATTCAGCAGACCATGTTTTGACCTCTGGATCTCAAAATACCCGTCGTTTCGTCGGTTTTATCATCAGTGCATTATTACAGATAATGTTTTAAGGCAGGAGATCAAAACGCAGTGCATCATCTCATGTCCGAAAGAATTTTTGGCCTACCTAAAAGCATCGTTTACTCCTTTTGTCGATCGGGTGTCGTCTAAGTATTTGGCACACTTTCTTGGGATGAGTCCGGAGTGGTTATGTAAACTAAAAAAGCGAATGGTGACTTGAATTAATTCAAGTGCGCTGATGATTGATCCGAATATGTTTGTGATGTAAGGCGGTATTCGTTTTACGTAAATCATAACTATAAAACAACAATGAAAACGACGATGAAAAAAGGTTCGGTCAGCCGAATCATGCTGACAGTAAGCTGTTTGGCGATGCTATTTTTCACCAGTTGCTCCGATGAGGAACTGGAATTTACTCCAGAGGAGCAACTCGCACTGGAAGAGTTCGAAGACGGCATTTTGGGGCCATCTGCTGAGATTATCGATAGGCTTGACGAATCCTCCGATTATAATGAAAGCAATTCCATTCATAATACATCAAGCAATGAGGTACAATTACCTGAGATGATTATGGAGACCGACGAAGAAGGGAACAAGACGTACTACGTACCAGATGCCAACCATGAAAAGATGGTGAAAGTACCTG
>JBCCXH010000221.1:0-8559 GCA_039192005.1 Bacteroidota bacterium | reverse complement strand
TTGAGATACCAGACTGATTTGATTTGGTGTTTCTGAAACTTCCCGTTCTACATTAGCGAAGAAGTGCAGCTTATCTTTTATGATGGGACCACCTACTCTGACTCCGTACTGCTTGTTAAAGAATGGAGCCTGTCTTTCTGGGTTTTCACCCAATGTTTTCCCAGCAAAATTTTCATTACGAACGTAATAGTATCCAGAACCTTCCAGCGTATTCGTTCCACTTCGAGTTACTGCATTAATACCTCCACCAGTAAAAGAGCCTTTTGTGACGTCGTAAGGTGCAACAAGTATGGAGATTTCTTCAATGGCATCAAGAGATATTGGCTCAGAACCGGAACTACTACCTGGAAGTCCGTCTGAGTTCAATCCAAATGCGTCATTATTAATCGCCCCATCTATCGTGATGTTATTGTAGCGACTGTTGCTACCTGCTATCGATATACCACCGTTACCAACACCTGTAGCAGCTTGTGGAGTCAACCTTACGAAATCTTCTATGGATCTGTTGATCGATGGGTTACCATTAATGATATCTGCCGAGACGTTAGTAGACGCTCCGGTTCTTCCCGAGTTGATCAGGTCATCTGTTACTGCAGATACCACTATTTCTTGTAGCGTCTCTGCACTTTCATTCATTGAAAAACTAAAATTTCTTTTTTCTCCTAATGACAAGTTAACGTCTTTAATAACTTGTGTTTCATAACCCACGAATGATGCGGTGATCTTATAAGGTCCTCCAATTCTTACATTAGGAATACGGAAAAAACCTTCAACATCTGCAACGCTACCGTATTGCGTTCCGGATGGTTCATGCAAAGCCACAATGGTGGTGCCTATCAGTGGACTACCATTTTCATCGGCGACCTTACCTATTATAGAGGCGGTCGTTACCCCCTGGGCAAAAAGATAGCCACTACCTATCAGCAGGACCAGCGTTAGTAAAATTTTTCTCATTTGTTTCAGTTATAGTTTAAACCGAAGCAAAAGTAGATTTCCAAATTATGGACGGCATTTCCGGACTTTTATTTTTTTCACTGCTTTTAACATAAGCTTAACAAAATATCCTTTTGTAAGAAGCGTTTAGGATTTAGTCTCACAATTAGTGTTTTTTTTAAAAAACACACAATCAATCAGTTATAGCAGACACCTTAAGTTAATGTTTACATTACATTGCGATAAAATGATAACAATAAGATAATCTACCTGAACGATTAAAATTCGTAACCTTCAAGAACTTTCCTTACTGATCCCGCGTTAAGCAGCGCTTTTTCTGCCTCTTCCTTGGTTATCTTCAGTTCTTCCACGATCATAGCCACTCCTCTGGCTATTAATTTGGTGTTGGTCAGCTGCATGTCCACCATCTTATTTCCTTTCACCCTACCCAGTTTGATCATGATGCTGGTAGAAATCATGTTCAGGATCATTTTTTGAGCCGTACCTGCTTTCATACGCGTACTACCGGTAACAAACTCCGGCCCAACGACGGCCTCAATCGGAAACATGCATGCTTTTGATAGCGGAGTTTCCATATTGCAGGTAATGCAACCGGTCATCAGACCATTTTCCCTGGCTTTTTCAACGGCTCCTATCACATAAGGCGTTTTGCCGGACGCGGCAATGCCTATTACCGTATCCTGAAAGTTAGGTTGAAGTTGCTCAATGTCCAACCACCCCTGCTCACGATCGTCTTCGGCAAACTCCACCGCCTTTCGTATGGCTCCATCGCCACCGGCAATCAATCCATGTACCATTGTAGGAGGAACACCAAATGTAGGAGGACATTCGGAAGCGTCCAGGATCCCTAACCTCCCACTCGTGCCGGCCCCAATGTAGATCACCCGGCCGCCATCCAGCATCCGGGGCACGACCTGATCCACCAGCTTTTCAATGGCAGGTAAAGTTTTACTTACGGCTTCAGCAACAAGCGCATCTTCCTTGTTGATGGTGGCAAGAATCTCAGAGGTAGACATTTTTTCAAGGTCGTTGTACCTTGACGCGGTCTCGGTTGTTTTTCGTTTATCCATATGCTTGATGATAAAGTACCAGTCCCGCTATCGGGGATTGCACAATGTTCTGTATTTGTATCCCTTTGTCCAAGCCTACCTGTCGAAGTATGTCAGAAAAATAAAAAGCGATGGACCCGGAAAAATGATAGACCTCATCTACGTGTTTGCTTCGAAAAAAGAATGCGTCGTAAAAGTCTTCAAATGCAGCATAAACCAGTCGGTAGATCTCGGGGTGATGTTTGTGCACAGCGATGAAGTGAGAAAATGATGCCAGAAAATGATTCGGCCTGGGTTGGTAGTAAATCTGTTGGATGACTTTATGAGCGGTCAACTCATACTTGGCATGAAACGCCTCAACAATGTCACCATCCAGCTGATCTCTGAAGACCCCTAACAAAAGTTTCTTTCCTAAATACGCCCCACTGCCCTCATCTCCCAGGACGTATCCCAAGGAAGCACTTACGGTGCTGACTTCCCTCCCATCGTAATAGCAGGCATTGGAACCCGTACCTAAAATACACACGTTGCCCGTATCCTTTCCGCAAAGCGACCTAGCCGTACCAACCAAATCATTTTCAACTTGTAGGTTGGAACCTAATACCGCTTTCAGTTCGAGTACGACTTCCCTTTTCTGTTCGATGGTACTCACACCGGCGGCATACAAGTAGACGGGCCTTTCCGTTTGTAGTTCGGTACCGAAACACTGGACAATGTTCTCTTTTAAGTCAGCCAGGTCGTGCGTGTACGCATTGTATCCTATGGTTTTAAATTGTTTAATTTCTTCACCATCTACCACACGCCACGAGGCACTCGTACCTCCGGCATCTCCTATGATAAAGCTTGTTTCATTCATAACCGGAAGTATACGCTTTTCCGATGATTTACGCTACTGATTTCTTTCCGCTGCGTTGGCCCGTTTGCCTCAATGCTTATGACATACCATTCACATACTTTCAAAAGCTTCGGCACCGAGCTGTTTCTTAATACCGTTGACTTAAGAAATACGTCTCCGCGAGTATACGAAGCGGTCTCAATAATACGATGAATACCGGTCATGAGATCACTTCATTTCATTCGTGAAGACGGTCATAAAGCTTAAGTCAACGGCATTAAGCTGTTTCTAATCAGTGGTTATTGAATTTCGGGCAGTTTAGCCTGTATCAACTTCAGTAATTCATCTCGTTGACCGGGTGTAAACCAATGAATGTCGTCGTACCTACGAAACCAGGTCATTTGCCTTTTTGCGTACCTACGACTGTTTCTCTTTAATAACCTAATCGCCTCGTCCTTGTCGTAAGCTCCTTCCATGAAATGAAAAATCTCCGAATAACCTACCGTTTGCAGGGCATTGTGATCTTTGTAATCAAAAAGAGATGCTGCTTCCTCAAATAAACCGGCGTCGATCATTGCGTCCATCCGTTGATTGATTCGTTGGAACAACGCCTCGCGATCCATTGTCAAACCGATTTTGAGGTTTTCATAAAACAACTCTTTCGATTTCGATTTCCGAAAAGAGCTAAATTTTTCGTTCGTTCCTCTGATTACCTCCAACGCGCGAATGATTCGTTGCCCATTCTTTTGATCTACCTCTTGATAATACTCCGGATCTTTGGCCCTCAACTCTTCCAATAGCTTTTCAAGCCCTTCATTTTTGAACGTTTCTATCAACGCCTCTCTGATGTGCGAGGGAATCGCAGGCATGTCATCAAACCCTTCCCAAAGAGATTTTAAATAGAGGCTGGAACCTCCTACTGCAACGACTGCCTGTTTATGCTCATAAAGTTTTCGAAGTAACGCTTCTGCGTCACGTCCATACGCACCCGCACTGTACCAGTCACTAATCGAGTGAGAATCAATAAAGTGGTGCTTTACCTTTTGTAATTCTTCCTCAGACGGTTTAGCCGTCCCAATGGTAAGTTCACGATAAAATTGCCGCGAATCCGCCGATATGATTTCGGTACCAAGAGTCGTGGCCAAATCAATGGCCAAATCTGTTTTCCCTACCGCCGTAGGACCTACTACAGAAATAAGAACTGGTTTGGTATTTTTCATTAATTAAAAGCTAAAATGCCTAATTTTAATTGTATGGAGGAAGAGAACTCCCAAATAGGAGAACTAAAAGAAGAAATTGAACAACTCAAAGAGAAGATTCGACAATCGAGTCAGGAGTATGACTCACTTCTTGAAAAAACCAATCAAAACCTTAGAGACCTTTTCGATAACTCCAATGACCTGATTACGATTTTCAAGCCAACTGGTGAAATACGATTTGCCAATGCTGTCGTAAAGAATAAATTAGGTTATACGGAGGAGGAGATCCTGCAACTTAAATTTCTGGAGGTGGTCCATGAAGACTACCGAAAGGGTACGCTTCAAAGCATCCTAAAGATCACCGCCGGAAGCAGGATGGAGCGCTTCGAGACGGTACTGATTTCAAAAACCGGAAAAAACATCTACGTCACCGGAAAGTTGACTTCCACGTTTGAAGACAATGAGCCTGCCGAGTATCGATGTGTGTTTTATGATATTTCCGAGCGGATACGGGCAGAAAGTGCGCAAAGCCTGTACTACCAAATCGCGAACATCACCATCACAGAAAATGATCTGGAGCACCTCTACCGGAGCATTTTCGATCAGCTGAGTCAAATGCTCACGGTCAAAAACTTTTGCATTTGCATGAAGCGAAAGGGGTTCTATCAAACCATTTTCCGCATCAACGAAAATGAGGGTAATCCAGAACTGACCGAAGACCTGGACCATGCACTCATGGAGTATACATTTGACCGGAAACGCTCCCTGATTATTTACGAGGATGGAATTAAAAAAATCGAATCACAAGCTTCGAAAGCATTCAAAGACCCCATCCCTAAGATTTGGCTGGGTGTAATTATCTACCTCGATTCCAGGCCACAAGGCATCATGTCCGTATGCAGCTACACCGACCAAAGTGCTTTTAACAACAAGGACCTGGAACTTCTGGATTTTATCAGCGGCCAGATGAGTCTTGCCATGGAACGAAAGGAAAAAGAAGATAAGATCGAAAACCAGGCCGCCACACTGGGTGCCATTTTCGATAGTAGCACCCACCAGATCTGGTCGGTAGATAAAAACCTGCGTTTCACCTCTTTCAACCAAAACTATCAGGAAGCTTTTAAAGCCTACTTTGGAGTAGAGCCTGAAGTGGGGATCAGCCTTCTGGAGATGGAAAACGTATTCATCACCGATGAGGTAAAAAAGTTTTGGAACGAGCAATACAAAAATGGATTCCTTGGAAAGTTTGTCAACTTTCAGATCAAAACCATAGACATTCAGGATAAGGAAACCTGGCGAGATGTTTTCATCAACCCCATCTTTCTGCCCAATGGCAGGATCGAGGAGCTTTCCGTTATCGCCAACGATGTCACCGAAAAAAAAGAGGCAGAAGAAGCGTTGATTTCAAGCGAAGAAAAGTTTCGTAACATCTTTGAATCGTTCCAGGACATCTACTTTCGGTGTTCTTCCAACGGTACGTTTTTGATGATCAGCCCTTCCGTACAAGAAGTGCTATCGTACAAATCTGAGGAGGTCATCGGGACCAACGTGGCCAAATATGTAGAAACAAAAGATTCACTGAATGCTTTACTCGACAAGCTCTTCAAAGAAAAAAGGCTTAGAGACGTAGAAGGAGTCGTATTGGATGCGAATAACCATGCCATGGACTTTTTATGTAACATCCGTCTAATTCAAAATGAAGATGGAAAAGTAGAGGTTGAAGGGGTGGCAAGGGACATCTCCAGGCTGAAAGAAACTACCAAAGAGCTGGAGCGTGCAAAAGATTTTGCAGAGCGATCGTTAAAAATAAAGGAGCGGTTTCTGGCCAACATGAGCCATGAGATACGGACACCGATGAACGGCATCATCGGCATGATCGATTTGCTGGGAAGTACGCGCTTAAATAAGGAACAGTCTGAATACATTAAAACCATCAGTAAGTCTTCCCAGACGCTGCTGAATATTCTGAATGACATCCTGGACTTATCTAAGATTGAGGCTGGAAAAATGGAGCTGAGGAAGGAGCCTTTCCAACTGATGAAGACCATCGAAAAAGTTTACGAGCTATTCTCGCAGCAGGCCTCCCTTAGTGACAACATCCTTTACTACCATGTGGATGATAGCATCCCCGACTGGATTTTATCGGATGAGACACGGTTGATTCAGGTCCTCTCCAACCTGGCGTCTAATGCAATCAAGTTCAGCAAGGCAAAAGGCAACATCAACATGAGCGTCCGACTCATCAAATCGGAAGGAATCAAGCATAAGTTTAAAGTTTCCATCAAAGATTCGGGCATCGGTATCTCTAAGAAAGACCAGAAAACGCTTTTTCAAAGTTTTCACCAACTAGACAACAGTACTACTAAAAATTTTGGAGGGACCGGATTGGGCCTGGCCATTTCAAAAGAATTGGTCAAATCAATGGGTGGAGACATTGGCGTCGTCTCAACGCCCGAACTGGGGAGCACCTTTTGGTTTACATTTATCGCGGAAGAGGTCTCAGAGGAAGAAGTAAACATGACGCAGACGGACCACTCCCTCACCAAACAGTTTGTAGGCAAGGTTCCTAAAATCCTGCTGGTGGATGACAACGATGTAAACCGTAAAGTGGCTTGTGGCATCCTGAAAAAATCCGGTTGCCAGATCATAGAAGCGAAAGACGGGTACGAAGCCATTGAACGCGTAGGCTCCGATACGTTCGACCTGATCTTTATGGACATACAAATGCCGAATATGAGCGGCGTAGAAGCAACCCAGAAAATCAAAGAGATGGAAATTGAGGACTTACCTCCTGTGGTGGCGATGACCGCTTACTCGATGGAAGAAGACCGTCAGAAATTTCTGGATAGTGGCCTGGACGATTACATGGCCAAGCCAATCCGTGCCGACATGCTGATCAACAAAGTGAAAAGCTGGCTACGATTTGAACCTAAGCAAGTGAAGGCAGAGCGACTTTCTGAAGACTCCGAGTACCTGGTCATCAACCAAAATACGCTCAATCAGCTGGCAAAATACGGAGGACAGGAGTTGATCGAATCTACTTTACTGGAGTTTCAGGAAGAAGCAGAAGGACTGGTGGCTAACAGTCAGAAGTTCTTAAAAGAAAAAGAATTTGACCTAATGCGGGGCGAATTACATACCCTAAAAGGAAATGCGGGTACATTAGGCATAGAAAAACTATCTAATCAGGCCGCTTCTATTGAAAAGTTGTTGAAAGCAGATAAATTTGAAGATCTTGAAAAACAGGTAGAGCTTCTGGTTTACAGACTGGAAGAATTTAAGGAGAGTAGTCAAAACATGCTAATCACCAATGAGTAAAAAAATTATCGTTGCGGAAGACAGTAGCGTCATCCAAAATCTTACAAGGAAAATATTATCACAGATGAATTATGAAATCGTCTCTGTGAAGAACGGCAAGCAAGTGCTGGATTTGTTGAACAAACAAGATTATGACCTCATTTTGCTGGACATCCATATGCCCGTCATGGACGGAATGGAATGTGCCACTAAAGTGCGAGGCATGTCCTCTGAGATGAGTAACATCCCCATTATTGCCATCACAGGAAATGCTAATAATTACAGCAGAGAAGATTTCGAAAATGTCGGAATCAACGACTTTCTTCCCAAGCCACTCAACTATGACAATCTGGTGGAGATGGTGAAGAAATATGTGGAAGATGTCAATTAAGTATACCCGGTCATTTTTAAATAAGCTGGAGGATATCATGTCTGAAACTGACTATATCCTCCGGTATGAAAAAGGAAATTTTCAATCGGGATATTGTATTTTGAACGAAAGCAAAATCGCAATCATCAACAAATTCTTTGCCCTGGAAGGTAAGGTCAACAGCCTGGTAGAAATCATCCGATCCATTCGAATAGATGTAAATAAACTGAGCGATACCAATAAGAAGCTTTACGCTGAAATCACTCAAAACCAGCTTCAGTTGTGATCGTAACGTTTCTAGGTACCGGTACATCACAGGGGGTACCTGTTATTGCATGCGAATGTGAAGTTTGTAAGTCACTGGATTACAGAGACAAACGGCTGAGGTCATCCATTTTAATCGAGGTGGATGGCATGCATCTGGTCGTAGATACCGGCCCCGATTTCCGTCAGCAAATGCTGAGTGCACGGGTAAAAAAGCTGGACGCCATCCTCTTTACCCACGCGCATAAAGACCATACGGCCGGCATGGATGATATTCGTAGTTTTAATTTTCGCCAAAAAAAAGAAATGCCTGTCTATGGGCAACCCCAAGCACTTGAGCAACTGAAGACGGAGTTTTCTTACGTATTTGCAGAGAAAAAATATCCGGGTGTTCCGCAGGTGGGTTTGCACCCCATACAAAATCAACCCTTTCAAATCAACGAAACGACAGTCACTCCCATAGAGGTGATGCACTACAAACTACCTGTCTTTGGGTGTGACTGTCGTTTCGTTGATTTGAAAGGGTTGATTTTGTATGGGGTGCAAACCCACCTGCGGAACACCCGGATATTTTTTCTCTGCAAATACGTA
>JBCCXH010000220.1:0-8612 GCA_039192005.1 Bacteroidota bacterium | reverse complement strand
CCGCATCCGTAGTTCATTTCCTGCATCTTCTTGGGAATATCCAATCCCGGAAATGCCCAAACAGGAGTGGTTGTGCAGCATAAGCCTACATCAGGTGTCTCTGCTGCTTTTTTATATATTTCTTTAGTTGTTTCTAAATAGGTTTCCATTTTATTAAAATCAATGTAGTGTTCCAGTTGAGCATTGTACCTCAACCAAATTCATTTTTGAAAAGTTTATGATATCCAATCGCCTTAAGTTCATGAACACATTGCGTGGTTACTTAATAAACAAAGCAAGCAATACTAAAAAGCTGCGTTCAGTCGTAAAGTCTAACCGGTTTGTTGAACTTTTGTAAAAGTCCATCCATTTTAACTCACCGTTTCGACTCACTTTACGTACTGTATCCAACAGTATCCCATGAAATATTAAGGTATTTTAAAGGGTTACGAGAACATCGCAGGGGGGCCTCTTCGATAGGAGGCAATTAAGAAGATCGATCTGGGTCGCAGTTTTAGATCAAGTGTAAAAAAGCGATTTTTTAAAGTACTAAGTAGCTTGACCAATGGTTTGGACACCTTAGCATACTTCTTTATGTCCTGGACGTGGTTAAGATCAAATTTATTGGCAAGGCAAAACAGATCGCACCGATGACCGTATTGCGCTTTAAATGAACGAACCAGATTATTTGATTTCCAGGAAAGGTCCTGAAATGTATTCAAATCGAACATGGTGCGATTCATCCCGATTAAATATGCTCCACCTCGATTGTCCGGTCCTAACACAACTGCATTCGAATGGAGTAAAGTGGTGGTAAGTAAAAGATCAGAAGCTACGATCTCGGGGCAGTCGTTTCCTATCGAAATGACATGATCGAACCCCTTTTCAAAAACCGCTTCAAAGGCGCTTGCCAGGCGTTCACCAAAACTATCTCCTACCTGATCGTGCTCGTCAAACTCGAAGAAGGGAAGTTCTGTTTTCTTTATTTCATTGAGCGTCCTGTTCCGAAGGTGTCGGATCAGTGTATGGTTGGAAGATGACTCAATAAGCCTTTTATTTTTACTCTCAAGTCTAGTCGACCTAGAGAAGAAAAGAATGGCAGTATTTGATCCTGATTGAATCATTGAAAATAAAATTAAGTCAATCTTATCTTATGCCCGAGTAATCACGTCCAAAATTCGCTAAGAATGTTCCACAGCTTGCAAATCAGCAAAATGGTTTTCTTTGCACAAAATTTAATTCGTATGGCGCTTAAAACGTTTGTCAAAATCAGTAATGTCTCCAGTCTAAGTGACGCACGTTATTGTGCAGGAATGATGGTAGATGTGATCGGGTTTAACATCGACCCACTTTCGGAAGATCAACTAAGTGCTGAAGACTTTTCTGAAATTACTGAATGGATTGCCGGTGTGCAATTTGCCGGAGAGTTTTACGATGCCGGCGTTCATTTGATAAAAGATACTTTACTAAAATATCAAGTAGATGTGATTCAAATCAATGATCTCAACATGGTGGAAGAGATGCATTTGATTGGGAAACCCATTATTTTTCGCATGGATATGGATGACACCAAACTACCAAAACTCAAATCTATGTTGAGTTACCTGGATGAATTGGTCGACACAGTACTCATTAAATGCGATGATCCTCAACTTTATGATGAACTTGATGCACAAATTGGTTATTACAACGGCAACATCCGGTTATTGAAAGGGTATGGTGTGACAGAAAGCAACCACTTATCTAAATTTCCCGGGATAGAACTAGAAGCAACTGAAGAAGATCAACCTGGCTTTAAAGACTATGGTGAGATCATGGACGTATTGGAAGAAATTGAAGAGTAGTAGCTCATAACTTATAAAATAACGCAATTTTTATGGAGACATAACCCAGGTTGGTAAAGTAAGCCTCATCTATCATGCCACTGCTTCTAACGATGTCTCCACCGTTTACTGAAGTTTTATCCAAAACCCTATTTAGCCTGCCAATACCTCCATATAGGTCGACTCCGGTACGTTTTCCTATCAATAGTTGAGTGCCGCCAATTATTTGATACCCATAAAATCTGGTTTTCATATCCCCTGGAAAGTCAGCATAGTAAACGCAATTTCGAAAAGCTACGCCATCGCACTCATAGCCTAGTGTAAAGCGATCCTGGATGGTCATGCTTCTATGTTGAAATCGAAAACCAATAAAACTGGAGCTTACATCCCGCTGAAAGTAGATCCGCCCTTCGCCTCCAAACTCGTTTCCATCTTTTAAACGCCCGATTTCTTCCGATGTGATCGGCAGGTTTTTACCCCCTTCCAAAAAAACCGAGAACTGATCCGTTAAGAAATACTCAACGCCAACTAAAAACGATGGATAGTCCCAATACAGGTAATTGGATAGCCCTGCCTTTACGTTCCAGTTTGATTGAAAATAATCGTTATTTGATTGTTTCAGGCTGTCCTGCGCGGACCCTTCCAATAGGCAGATGAGGCATAAACCAACTACTGTTGCTGATCTTCTTAGGTCCTTCATCTAAATGAACTTAAAAGTTCCAACTCATCATTCCTAATCGTAAATTGAGAAATGCCTTCGTCACTTGTTACGATAAGGGTTGAACCCAGCGCGATGACGTCATTCGAAGGAATGTTTGCATAAGATTTTTCAATCATTGGATTCGTTTTATCGGAAATATCAAATTGCTTGAGACCAAACTTGCCTTCACATACATACAGGTTATTTCCTGAAATGGTCAATCCTCTGGGGTTTTGCATAGAAAGCGATGTCAACTCTACAGGGGCTTCGACATCTTCAATATCTACGACAATGAGACGATTTAAATCTATCCTGTTCGTGTTACAAACCAAACCTGTCCGTATCGTCACATAGGCAATGTCGTCTTTGGCGATCACCGGGTCACATGCCGTTTGATGAAAAACGGAAGACAAAAACGTTGGGTTGGACCGGCTATCGATGTTGTAAATAAGCATGCCACCTTGTGTTCCTATTAGCAAATTATTCTGATATTGGAAGATGGTCTCTGCTGTTTCTGTAATGGTTATTTCGCGAACCTTTGTTGGACTGTCTGAGGAAATTCGAAATACCGTCAGACCGGTACCATTTAGCGTATATAGGTAGTCATCGACAACTGCAAAGCCCGTCGTAGAACCGCTAATAGCCTGTACTCCTTCCCCTGGCCCCAGGGAAAAACTTCCATTACCGGAATCATCACAACTTAGGATAAGGAATGGCCCGATTAGTAAAAACAACGTAATTTTTTTCATCGTATTAATTTTTGTAGCACCCCGGATCTTGTATGACTTCTTCTTTCCAACTTACGACCGCCCCCCTACTCTTATCTACACATTCAAAATAAATATCATTGCCGGGTGGGTAATCTTGTCCTGATATTTTCTCCAAAAACACTCCCTCGATTCGGGAAATGACCTTTATTTCAGTGGGCGTAACGCTTAAGCCTACCATGTCCGGGCCATTGTCTACGTACAACAGGTTTTGACTAACTGCCATGTCCGTGTTGAGTGGAATTTTGATTAAGAAGAGGTTGTTGGGGTTAGAAGGATCGCTATTGTCTACCACGTGGATTCCTCTATTAAAATCATTTACCAGGAGAAGGTTTCCATAGCTCAGGATTTTCCCTGGTGTATTGATTTCCGTCGCTTCTTGTCTTTCTATCGTCAGGTCTTCTTCGTAAACGGGGCGTAATCCGACAGCTTGTTCAATATCGAAACTGGGTACCGGATCATCGTCACCACAGGAAAATAGAAGAAAAAGGAAACATGTTATTGAAAGTAGAAAAAAAGGATAAAGTCTCATTGGTGAAAAATCTGTTGAATCAAAGGACACACCTATGCATACTAAAAGTTGGTCGGCCTTGTTTTTTTCTTGAAATTTCTTCTACTAATGGTGTACGGTTAAAATTTTCAAACCTCAAAAAAATCCCTTTAACATGTCCTAGATAAGATTTTTCTTCAAGGCTGAAGACTACCGCGCGGCGGACCGTCCCCACCCTAAAGGGAGTAACTAAGAACTGCCCTTTAGGGAATCCAAAGGCGACCGGCCCGGGGGTGATTTCAGGAGTTATTTATAAATCGAAAAATCTTTTCTAGGATACTAATAATTTATTTACCCAAAATAACTTCTTTTATGCGGTATGTTTTCTTGTCCTGGCTTTCAAAATACGTTCTGACGATCAGTTCGGCGACAATTCCAATCGTAATGAGCTGAACTCCCCCCAACAAAAGCGTAATGCCCAGGATCAGCAACGGGCGTCCCCAGATGTCTTCGCCAAGGAGCTTAAGCACCAGTAAATAACTATTGATCAAAACGCCGATTAAAAAGACGACGATCCCCACCACGCCAAACAAGTGCATGGGACGTTGCAAGTACTTTTGAAAGAACACCATCAGCATCAAATCACTGATCACTTTGAACGTTCTCCCGAGTCCATATTTGGATCTTCCGTGGATTCGAGGGTGATGTTTTACGGGCATTTCAGCCAGTTTAGCTCCCTGAAGTTGGGCTAAGACAGGGATAAATCGGTGTAACTCTCCGTAAAGCCCAAGGTTTTTGGCAATGTCTTTTTTAAATACTTTTAGCGTACAACCATAGTCATGTAAGTAAACACCGGTCAATTTACGAATCAGGGCATTGGCAATTTTACTGGGAATTTTTCTTAATAAAGCTCCATCCTTTCTTTTGGCCCGGATACCAGCAACCATATCTACGTCCTCTTCTTCCAATTTTTGAATCATGGCCGGAATGTCGGAAGGGTCGTTTTGGAGGTCTCCATCCAGGGTAATGATGTACTCCCCTTCTGCTTCGCCTATTCCTCCCGCCATCGCCGTGGTTTGTCCATAATTCTTATTGAAAATGACCGCTTTGGTCTTTGAGTTGGCATGCTTCTTTATTGCCTCTACGGTACGATCCGTGGAGCCATCGTCTACTAAGACCACCTCGTAGTCAAACTCCTGAAGCGACGCGTGTATTTGTTCTAATAAGGGTTGAATGTTCTCTTCCTCATTCATAACCGGGATTACCAGTGAAATTTTTTTGGACATAGTTGAGCCTACTCTTGTAAATGGGCGACAAAAATAGATAGGAATAAGAATACCCAAACGCAACGCCTACCGATCACTGTATCTGGAGAAAGGGAAACGATTAATAAACGCTTCCCATTGGGGTTCTAATTCTTTTGAATTGGAATTAGTGACATCCGTGAAAGATTTTTCGAGGCTGTGCGAAAAACTCAAAAAATACCGCTAGCCGCGTGCCTCCTAGTCGGACGCCTTTTAATTCCCTAAAGCCTTACCCGGCGGGGACGCAAAGTCCGGGGGCTGTTTTGTCAGATCACTTCACCGGGCCAAGGCGGCGGTTGTAAAGCTTAAGTCAACGGCATTAATTTACCTCAACGGAAAATACCTATTTGGGATCAACAACACCTGGATTGGTAATGAGGTATTTGTTCAAAACAGGAACCAATTCATCCAGATCTACCGGTTTGGTTAGATAGTCGGCAAACCCTAGTTTGATTGCCTGCCTTTTCTGTTCGAGAAAGGCGTCTGCTGATAAAGCTACAACGGGGGTTGTCTTCAGCAACTCATGATTTTTAATGTATTTCATGGCGTCCATCCCATCCATGACCGGCATATGGAGGTCCATAAGTACCAAGTTGGGACCTTTGTCTTTGCTTTTCATATCCATCAACATGTCGATCCCTTCTTTGCCATTTTGAGCAATGATCATGGAGAGTTTTAGCTCTTTAAATATGGCTTTGATGACTAATTGGTTCATCTTATCGTCTTCAACCAACAAAATGACGTTTTCGCTTGAAAACACGCTTCGTTTCGTATCGTTCGTTACCTCAGGTGGAGAACTTAAACTTTCTACCAATGGTACATCCACCAAAAAAGTAGATCCTTTTCCAGGTTCACTTTCTATTTTTATTTTACCTTTTAACAGCTCCGTCATCTTCTTGCTGATGGCAAGCCCAAGTCCACTGCCCCCAAACCTTCTGGTTGTCGCGTTATCGGCTTGCTCAAAAGCGTCGAAAATTGCTTTTTGACGATCTTTTGAGATCCCAATCCCTTCATCGGAAACTGTAAATACAATCCGGTCCTCTACTTTTTTTGCTGCTAAGGTCACTTTTCCTTTTGCACTGAACTTGATGGCATTTGCCGTCAGATTCATTAACACCTGATTCAGTTTAGTCCGGTCGGTAAGAATCGCGTAGGGAAGATGATCGTCGTATTCATAAGAAAAGTTCAGGTTTTTTTCTTTCGCAGATGATTCATGCATGTGGTAGATGCTACGAATCAATTGGTTCAGATTTACACTTTCTTCAGAAAGCTCCATTTTTCCCGCTTCTATCTTAGACAGGTCCAAAACATTATTGATCAACTCCGTCAAATGCTCTCCTCCGTTTTTGATGTACTCAACAAATGAATGAGACTCCTCAGGAAAATCGTATTTCTTACTGTGTTTCAACAAGATTTGACTGAAGCCGATAATGGAATTCAGCGGCGTTCTGATCTCGTGACTCATATTTGCCAAAAACTCAGATTTTGCACGGTTCGCCTTTTCTGCAACATTTTTTCGCTTCTCTAGTTCGAATTTATTTCCCTCTATGATCAGGTTTTTTTCCTCCAGGTCCAGGTACGCGATCCTCAATTGGGTTTGTACCACACCTATGGCAATACAAATGAAAAAACCTGCTGAAAAAATCTCGGTACCAACATCTACAAATTCATGCGAAAGCCCAAAGAAATTCAACATAACAAAAAGTGTGATAAAGTAAGAAGCTGGAAATAAAATCAATGCCTTTGGAGGATCTGACAGGAGCCCAAAAAGGATGGCACACGTAAAAAAGGAAACCGACCAGAACCGGTTTACTTCATTCATGTAAAGAAGGATGGTGAAGGACACCGGGAGCTCAATGGAAATGATGGCCTCATAAATGACGACTTGAACTCGATTGAGGTTTTTTGCGGTAGGGAGTCCCAATATGCAGGCAAATAAAACCACACAAATGATTCTGAACCATAAGGGATCCCAGTAGCCCCTGAACGATTCGAGATAAAAGTGAAAAAACAGGTTTGCAACGATTCCGATGATCGCAATGATGCCAAAAGATTGTTGGTGGACCTTATAATATGGGATAAAGTATGCCGTCCATACTTTCTTTAAGTCTTGAAAGATCTGTTTGGTTTTTGTGAACGCCAACGTTTAAAACGATTCAGAAAAGGGTAACATACATCGTAATATAATTCATAGATATGACGATTGAAATTCTTTCCTTCACGTTATAAAGGATTTTGGTTATAATCCACTGTCATTTCGATGAACGTTTTGACAAATACATGCCTCGTCTACTGTCACCTTGTGGTCCTTGTTTACTAAGATCAAGGCATTATTTAATAAAAAGTAATGCATGCATCAATCACTTATTTATCATTTTCATTGACTGTTGCCCTACATGTAGGAATGCTTTAACCGAATGTGTTAATAAGAGAAGAGGATTTGAATGAAGCAAGGCGTTCGCCTAACAGGTAAAGCATCGCCGCTGGCAAGATACTGCCGGCCAGATCGGAAAGAAATACGATTAAAATTCATAAACGCTTTTCTTTTCTGCCTGAATCGGCCTTTTGCCTTCTCTAAATGGCCTACCTGCGCTGGTCAGAGACTATCAAGAGTTTAATTTACACACATTCTGATCATTAAAGGGTCGATTTCATTTTCGTTGTGCAGGTTATTCCAATGCAAGATCATCCTGAATTTTCGCTCCTTGAGGCATTTCAAAATAACCTTTTTCCAGCTCCGGCCGGAACGAAACATCTGTCACGTCGATGTTAGTAATGTGTTCTGCAGGCGCTTCGTTTTTGAACCAATACGTACCGTATCCGGTTGGAAGCGTCATTTCATTGATCGTTTGTGTACCGGTAATTTCCATAAATTTCTCCGGTGAGTGGCCTCCTTCAGGAAAAAAACCCGGATAGGATACAATGTATCTCAAGGCTCCTATCAACTTTGTCTCCGGGTGAATGTACATGACGTAAAAATCATCTGGCGCATCACCTACTCCTTCTTTGTAGGTTGCTTTAACTAAATCATACGTGACGCCCTTATAGGTTTTAGGCTCCAACATTTCCAATACGACTCCTTCGTCTGCTAAAACGAACGGAAGTGCAACAAAATAGAAAGGAGTCGTTGACCAAAACCGGGGGTTTACCCCTACACGAGCTGTATCAGGATACCACCAAGCGTTTTTCCCGTCCCATCCGTATTTCATTTCCCGATTAGCGGCCACTTCATGAATGGCTCTAACGGACCATTGATCGACTACCTGATAGCTATCTCTTCGTGTTCCTCCGTCCAATGGCTGGTAGTCAAAACGAAAAGCCAACGGCCCATTTGAAAACCATTTTTCCAGCCCGCCATGCGCTTCAATAGACTGCCAGATTATTTGCCCTGCTTTGGAACCACTTACACGTGACCTGGCCCCTTCCACTCGTTTTTTCACCCATGCTTCCGGTGTTTTTATGAGGTGGTATTCTTTAGGTTGTTTTTCAGTTGTATTTTCCTCTCTTTTTGAAGGAGTACAGGAGATTGCCAATGTTAACAGACACGCT
>JBCCXH010000219.1:0-8622 GCA_039192005.1 Bacteroidota bacterium | reverse complement strand
TCCTCGGGTAGGCGCATCAAGACCCCAATGCACAGGCGATCACGTTTAAACTGTGGCAATCAGAGAAACTCACAACGATAAGAAGCTCACGATTCATTGGCTACGGAATGGAAAAACCACAGCTGAAGATTTCGCTGGATCTGACGGTCGTAGGCATTTTTGCTCAGGTAACTTCCATGCATACGTGTTGGTGTCTGAAACCTTTCGATGCCGGCTTTCACTTGTATGAGGTTGGATAAGCATCCTTTTTTTCGTGTCAGCCTGAAAATACAGGTATTCTTAATTATTTCATTCAACTTTTCACTCACAACAGGACGAAAGCCAGAGGGGACTGCTTTTCTCGATCATTCCGGTTGAGTTGGTGATTCTACCATTACCCTCAACTTTTCATTCATCTGGTCAAAGCCTTTTTTGATATTTTCAAGGCCTAAAAGCCAAACTAAAATCCCCTTGAATTTTTCACTTTGCCTAAAGGTCGTGGTCCCATCGTCATTATCAATGAGTTCAAAGTGATGTTTCCCATCGACACTGTATCATGTAGCTGATTCGAGGTAGCAGATGTAACGTTTCTTTCCTGTGTTTACAAAGTGAAGAAAAGTTGAAATGAGTTTTTACTTTATAATACAAAAATGCCATTTGAAAATATCAATCTTTAGTTGAGTATAAGTGCTATATTGTGCTTAATATAAGGGTGTTATGTGTTTATTTAATTGTCTAAAAAGAGAGATCAGCTTTTTTCATTGCAATTACCTATCTTACGAATACTAATAACCAAAACAACCAAAACCAAAACTTACTCACAGATGATAACAACCCTTAAAAAGTGGATGCTATATGTGGTATTTACTGTCTTTACTACTCTTTTATCTGCCCAGGACGACAACATGGACGACTTGATCAATCTGTCATTGGAAGATTTGATGAGCCTGGAGGTTACTTCTGTTTCTAAGAAAGTAGAACGTCTTCGTGATGTCGCATCAGCTGTGTATTTGATCAATGAAGAAGACATTCAACGGTCCGGTGCCACGACGCTTCAGGATTTATTACAAATGCATGTTCCGGGAGTTTTCGTTGCAGCCAATAACTACAATAGTGTAGACTTTGGATTACGAGCCAGAACGCCGGATGGCTTTTCGGGTTCTGTACTTGTTCTGGTTGATAATGTCCCTTATCAGTCGATGTACACCTCCTCGTTTATTTTTGAAGATTTTGATTTCGATCTGGATGAAATTGATCGGATTGAAGTCATCAGAGGGCCTGGAGGGACCATTTACGGGGCCAATGCCGCAACGGGTATTATCAATATTTTCACCAAGCAGGACCAGAAAGGCTGGAGAGCAGGGTTTAAGGCAGGTAACAGGTCGTACATCGCTCCTTCGTTGAGGTACGCCGGGAAGATATCCGGCTCAACAAACGTAAAAGTATTTGCCAAAGGGAATTTTTTTGATGGATTTGCACCAATCGATGAGTTTGACGGAGGGACGGTCACTGTACCGGTGACGGATGTGATTCCGCAAACACCGATAGGTCTGGGGACGACATCACGGGATACGACGATCACCAACCAACTTGGCGCGGATGTTTACCGGACGGATAAGATCATGGGTGGCTTAAACATAAATACGACATTTAATGAGCAAACGAAACTTTCCATTCATGGATATTCTTACCTGCATCAGTCCAATGTTTACTACCCTTCATTGGATTCACCGATAAATGTGACATTAGATCCCGTAAGGGAGAACATGCGCATTGTTGGATCGGCAAGGTTTGATAAGCAATGGAATGACGATCATTCGTTTTTTTCTCAATTTTCATTTAATCGTGAAGAGCTGAACGGCGATCTGGGCATTCGAGCCACGTCCATTTTCAACCTGGAAGTCCAGGATAACGTAACATTTGGCATCCACAACATCAATACAGGATTCACCCTCCGAAGCGTGAATTTTACCATGGGGCCGTTACTTTCTATATCCGGACTTCGTTTTACAGATGAGCGAAATGTAGAGTCTTTGTGGGGGGTATTTATTCAGGATCAAATACGCTTTAGTGACGTAGTGGACTTGACTCTGGGTGTAAAAGCTGAGACATGGAATCTGATAGATAGTGAACCGGAGTGGTCGCCAAGTTTACGGTTTTCTGTTAAGCCAACAGACAAGTTAACCATTTGGGGAGCAGCCTCCAGAAGCGTAACGGTACCGGGGTATATTCAGACCAATTTCGAGGCAACACTGGTTGAGGACATTTCTCCGTTCATTCCACTCGATCTGGCAGTCGTGAATTCCGAAGGGATCAACCAGTCCGCTTACCTGACTGGTGAGATCGGGGTGAAGACGTTTGGGAGTAATTTCTCACTAGATCTTACAGCGTTTTACCTAAAAGGAGATGATTTGATAGGAAATACGTCCGCAGATCAGAATAATCCCATACCGGCTCCTACCGACGGCAGGCTGATCGTTCCTATTTCTTACTCAAATATTTTAGAATCTACTAACTACGGCATTGAATCCATCATCAAGTACTTCCCCTCCAGTCGTTACCGTTTTGAGTTTTCTTATGCTTTTTTTAGCGAAGAGTTGAAAGGAAAAACAGATCCGCTAACGGGAGAACCTGCCACGTTCATTGTTTTTGAAAAACCAATTTTACCCGAACATGTTCTTCGATTGAAATCTTACCTCACGTTTGGAAATGACCTGGAAGTCTCGGTTTTAAGCCTTTACCATACCGCAACCGGACGTACGGTAAGTTTTTTTTATGATCAACAAAGAAGGGGCAATTCTGCTATTCCTGAAGATGAGGGAGTGGCATTGGATGGCGAACAGGAAGGGCGTTTTCGAATGGACCTGAAAGTTCAAAAGTTTTTTGGAGGTCGTACCTCCAGTGTATTCATTTGGGCCAACGACCTGTTTAATGACGGGACGGTAGTAAACTACAACAGCTTTAAAACCGCCATTCCCATGCAGACGCATCGCCTCTTCGGTATCGGAGGGACTGTTTTATTTTAAGAAATTCAATCGACCTCAACCGTAAAAAAACCGTGATCATAAGCACGATTTTTTTTCTTAAGCTAACTAACGAAATGCGCTTAATTTTGCGCGATGCAAGACAAGATCCTCATCCTTGATTTTGGTTCTCAGTACACACAATTGATTGCGAGAAGAGTTCGAGAACTGAATGTATATTGTGAAATCCATCCATTTAACAAATTTGAAGTCACACCGGAAACCAAAGGAGTCATCCTGTCAGGAGGTCCCTGTTCTGTCCTGGATGAGGGGTCCCCGGATGTAGATTTGAACCTATTTGGAGATTTACCCATTTTGGGAGTCTGCTATGGTGCCCAGCTTTTGGTAAAGAAAAACGGCGGTAAAGTCGCTAAATCAGACCATAGGGAATACGGACGGGCAAACCTGGATCGCGTAGATTCTCATTTTGACTTGTTGAAGGAAGTAGAAATTGGCACACAGGTGTGGATGTCCCACGCAGATACCATTACAGAATTGCCCGACGGCTTTGAACTGATCTCGAAAACGAATACCATACCAGTAGCTGGTTTTAAAGCGAAAGGGAAAGAACTATACGGCATTCAGTTTCACCCTGAAGTCACCCATACGCTCCAGGGAAAAATTGTGTTGCGAAACTTTGTCGTCCATATCTGCCAAGCCGGGCAAGATTGGACGCCGGATATTTTCGTAGAAGAAACCATCGCGAAATTAAAAGACCAACTGGGCGATGATAAAGTCGTCCTGGGACTGTCCGGTGGCGTTGATTCTTCAGTAGCCGCTACCCTGATACACCATGCCATTGGCAAAAACCTTTATTGCATATTTGTTGATAATGGGTTGCTTAGGAAAGACGAGTTTCAAAACGTACTGAAGTCATACGAGGGCCTTGGACTCAATGTAAAAGGAGTAGACGCGAAAGATCGTTTTTATCAGGCACTGAAGGGAGAGAAAGATCCCGAAGGAAAAAGAAAGATCATTGGAAAAGAGTTCATCGAAGTGTTTGATGAAGAAGCCCACCAAATTGCAGATGTGAAGTGGCTGGGTCAGGGGACAATCTACCCGGACGTCATCGAATCCGTTTCTGTGAATGGCCCTTCTGTCACCATCAAATCCCACCACAACGTAGGCGGCTTACCGGAACAGATGAACCTAAAGGTAGTGGAACCGCTCAATACGTTATTTAAAGATGAAGTGAGAAACGTAGGGAAAACGTTAAACATCCCGGACACGATTTTGGGTAGGCACCCCTTTCCCGGCCCGGGGTTAGGTATACGAATATTAGGTGACATCACCCCTGACAAAGTAAGAATATTACAGGAAGTAGATCATGTCTTCATTTCAAATTTAAAAGCAGATGGACTTTACGATGAAGTCTGGCAGGCAGGAGCCATGTTGCTTCCTGTGCAATCTGTTGGGGTAATGGGAGATGAACGGACCTATGAAAACGTAGTAGCGCTTCGTGCTGTCACCAGCCTGGATGGGATGACGGCCGACTGGGTGCATTTGCCCTATGATTTTCTAGGTAAAGTCTCCAATCAAATCATCAATCAGGTAAAAGGAGTGAATCGAGTGGTTTATGACATCAGTTCCAAACCACCCGCTACAATTGAATGGGAATAATCCATATTTTTGAGTCTTATGCGTCTACTTACCATACCTCTTCTTTTCTCGCTGGTGTACGTACATGCCCAGGGAAATCAAGCTCAATACCTCAACGGGAAAAAGTACTTTGCAGAAGGCAGCTACCGGGATGCAATGGGAAGCTTTCAAAACCTGACAGATGACCGTGAGTTCGGTGCCTATGCGACGTTTTACTATGCCCTCTCTGCGTACCAACAAGGGTTACCAAAAGTGGCCTTAGATACCTGGAAACAGGCAGCGATCAAGTTTCCCACCTGGGATCAGGCAAAGGAGGTAGATTATTGGATCGCAAAAGTTTCCATCGAGCAAAAAAAATACCTGGAAGGGGTCAGGTATATGAAACGGTTACCAGAAGATCAAGCTAACAAGTTGATAAGCAGTGTCCTGGGTAAAATTGATTTGCCGGCACTGAAGGAAGCATTTAGCGAGAATGATTCGAACAAAGACCTTGCTTTGCTTTATTTCAAGGCATTGTCACACCAGCCTTTCGAACAACGAGATCAGACCATGATTCTTAACCTTTCCAGTCGGTTTGGGTTTAAGGTGGATAACGTCGTCGAAGACTATTCCATCGTCAAGAAAAAGCATTATGCTGTCGCCCTGGTGTTGCCTTTTTTATTTGATTCCCTTCAAAACCCTCAGTCGGTTATTAGAAACAGTATTATCTACGAAATGTATCAGGGCATGTTACTAGGAAGAGATTCGTTGGAAAGCAAGGGTGTCAGCCTCAGACTGTTTCCCTACGATACCTATAAAAGAAAGGACAAAGCTCAAAGGCTGGTGTCCAGAGGAGTGCTGGATAAAGCAGACGTGATCATCGGGCCGCTCTATTCAGGGCCAAATGAAGTGATTTCTGCCTATTCTAAAAGAAAAGAAATCCCAATGATCAATCCTCTTTCAGCTAATCAGGACGTCATTTCGGATAATAGCTATGCATACTTATTTAAACCTTCTTACCAAACTCAGGGCAGGATGGCAGGCGAGTATGCCAAAAACAAGTTTCAGCGAAATAAAAAGGCCATTGTTTTGTTCGAAACCGAGCGAGATAAGCTGGTAGCACAAGCATATCATGAAACGATTAAAGACGACTTTGACATCGTTCTTTACGATCAGCTTACGCAGGAAAATGCCCTGAAGATGCAGTTGGACTTCACCGAGCAATATGAGCATTCGCTGGATAGCCTGACAAAATCTCAAATTGATTCCATTTCAGACCTTCCGGGCAGGTTTATCCGATCCCGGGTAAAACGAGACGAACAGACCGGAAGTGTGATCCGAAATGATAAAGGTGAGGAAGTACGCTCTTACTATGAAATGAAGTTTAAAATTCCGAAGGATACCATCGGGCATATTTTTGCCGCTACTTCCAGCAACCTATTGGCCAATAATCTGATCAGTCTGACGGAAGTACGGGGTGATAGCATTGGCATTATCGGATATGGTAATTGGCTGGATTTTAAAATCGTTTCGTATGGTCAATTGGAGCGGCTCAACGTTTCTATGATTCACTCCACGCTCTTCAATGAAAATACCTATACGCTGGATGAAAAAGTAAAGAACAGCTATTTTACCGTTCCCACGAAGTATCACTACCTGGGTTTTGAATTGATCATGCAGTTGGGACGCTTATTTGATGAACACGGTAAGTATTTCCAAAGAGGATTAGCCAGAGGTGAACATAAGAAAGGAATTTTAATGCCAGGGTTAAAATATGGAGTCAACAGAGACAATCAAATCGTCCCGATCATAACGTTGGAAGACCTAACCCTGCGTGTGCAGAATAAATCATTGTATGAAGATTGATACCAGCAAAGACCTTTTTGGTCAGGCAAAACATTACATACCCGGAGGGGTAAATTCCCCGGTAAGGGCATTTAAAGCCGTAGGAGGGGATCCGATTTTTTTCAAACGTGCCAAAGGAGCCTACCTGTACGACGAAGACGATAACGTCTACATCGACATGATCAACTCATGGGGGCCCATGATCCTGGGGCATGCCCATCCTGTGATAGAAGAGGCCATTCTGAAGTCCGTCAAAGATTCCACCTCTTTCGGGGCACCCTCCAGAAAGGAAGTTCAAATTGCAGAGCTGATTGTAGAAATGGTGCCTTCCATAGAAAAGGTACGGATGGTCAATTCCGGTACAGAAGCCACGATGTCTGCGATCCGGGTAGCGAGAGGGTATACCGGAAAGGATAAGGTCTTGAAGTTTGAAGGATGCTACCACGGCCACGGAGACTCTTTTTTGATTGCGGCAGGAAGCGGAGCCGTAACGATGGGTACTCCCGACAGTCCGGGAGTGACAAAAGGAACGGCAAAGGACACCTTGTTGGCGCCATTTAATGACCTGGAAAAAGTAAAAGAAATTGTCTCATCCAATAAAGGGGAAATAGCTGCTATCATTCTGGAGCCCGTCGTTGGAAACATGGGGTGTGTGTTGCCGGATGAGGGGTTTCTTCAGGGCTTAAGAGCGCTATGTGATGAACAATCCATTGTTTTGATTTTTGACGAGGTCATGACCGGGTTTCGTCTGGCAAGAGGCGGGGCACAGGAGCTATTTGGTGTCGTTCCCGATATGACCACTTTGGGAAAAATCATTGGTGGAGGAATGCCTGTTGGCGCGTATGGTGGAAAAACGGAAATCATGGATTTTGTCTCCCCTCAGGGGCCTGTTTACCAGGCCGGTACACTCTCTGGAAATCCGGTAGCCATGGCAGCCGGTCTGGCACAGCTTAATCAATTAAACGAAAACCCGGAAATCTATCAGGACTTAGAAAACACAACATTAAAGCTGGTGGATGGATACCGCAGGATTTTGGATGCTGGTGGAAGTAGTCATACCATCAACCACATTGGAAGCATGTTTAGTTTGTTCTTCACCGAGCAAAAAGTAACGGATTTTGAAGCGGCCAAAAGTTGTGACATGGAGGCTTTTGGAAACTATTTTCGGTCAATGTTGGAGCAGGGAGTTTATCTGGCACCTTCCCAGTTCGAATCGCTGTTTATATCCCAAGCAATTGGAGTAAGTGAGGTAGAAAAAATTCTAGCTGCATTTGAACATTACCAGTCGGAAGTAGTGGCGGGTTAAGGTTTTTTTGCAGGTACCTGAAAGAAAACTTCCGGGCTTTCATTAATCCTGGAATTGTCATTAGGCTTTCCTATTGTATGATCAAACGACGGCCCCAAAAGGCCCTGTTCAAAATTATTATTTTTGAGTAATTTGGTTAGGACGCATGGATAGAAATATGTGGTAAGCCATGGCTTTGGCTGCCTGATCGATGCCTCGCTCCGAACGCTCTTTAGCAATCATTAACATCGTTCGGATTTCTGCTTTTGGATTAAGCGGACTAAAGTTCAACTGCTTCGTTTGAAACCGAAAGCAAACCGGTGAAATCCCGGAGTTATTTAATTTCATGTAGGCGGGAGAGAGCAAATCAAACGCAACCTGTAACGAACGGTTATCGTGTCTGTCGCCCATGTATTCATAACAGGTAGTTAACCCCAGACTATCCAGGTCACTCGCTAACTGGTGTCCGAAAGCGTCGATAAATTCCCAATCTTCTTTTGACTGCGTAGTGTCCATGACCAATGTGATGGAGTTACCTCTCAGTTCTTTATTTGCCAGCCATTTTTTGAAATAGAAAAAGTTTTGCGAATAAAGGTTTTGAGTTCCTGAAACAAAAAGTACAAGTAAGAGCGTGAGGTATTTCATAGGTTGATAATGTCATTTAAAGTTACACGGAATCTGCTAACAGGGAAAGTGGTTTAGGTTTCGAATTTACCAGTGAAGGAAGAAAATAGACGTTGAGTTTGATAACAAAATGTGAGCGAAAGGGAATATCAGGAAAGAAGAAAAGAAAGATGCCTTTTCGCTCACATTTTGTTATCAAACTCAACGTCTATTTTCTTCCTTCACTGGTAAATTCGAAACCTAAACCACTTTCCCTGTTAGCAGATTCCGTGTAACTTTAAATGACAT
>JBCCXH010000218.1:0-8623 GCA_039192005.1 Bacteroidota bacterium | reverse complement strand
CGTAGAAGCTGCACTGGCAGAACTCCCCATCGTCATTTCCGACCAGTCCGGGGCTTCAGAAGTGTTGCCAAATGCACTACTTTCCGAGGTAGGAGACGTGGATGGTTTTGTCCAACATCTTTTTTCAATCGTAGACAAAAAAGTGGATGTTGAAGGGATCGTTTCTGAAAATAAAAATGCGGCCATGAATTTGAAATGGGAGAATACTGCATCGAACGTGATCACCGTTTTCAATCGTTTCTTAAAGCAGTAGATGTCACTTTGCAACATATATCACTTTCATATAGATCCGAAACCGGCCAGGTTTTCGTTTTTTGATATTGGAAAGAAAAAAAACTACTTAAAAACTCCAGCCAGGGTTTCCTCTTCTGAGTTGAGTTTATTCAAGAAACTTGAAAAGAACCCAAAAAAAGAGGTGTCCTGCTACTTCTCAGGCACCTTTTTAAACAGCCTGGCTCATAATAAAGACCAACTGGAACTGATTAAAGATCTTGTCCAAAATGAACAGGTAGAACTGCTGGGTGGTACGTTTCATCATTCATTTAGCAGCTTGTTTTCAGCTAAACTATTCAGCAAAGAGGTTGAGAACCATACCCGGTTATTAACTACATTTTTCGGGAAAAAACCCAAAGGGTTTATTAATACCATTGGCATTTTTTCAAATGATTTGATTGCCCCCTTAACTAAAATAGGCTTCAAATTTTCAATCGTTCCAAAGATTAAATGGTTTCAGGGACCTCATGATGATGTTCAGGTTTTTAACTCCAAAAGCAGCCAGATTAAACTCTTACTGATGGAGGCAAAAACTTCATCATCGGAAAACCCAATGGTTGTTTATGCCGATAAATTTGATCGTACACCATCTGCCGTTTCAGATCCGTTAAAATCTTGTTCGAAGTTAGTAGAGGAATCCAGTGAATCACCTACTTACAGCCTACCCAACCTTGTTGCACTGGATCCATCAGGGAAGGACCTGACTTACTTTTTTGGCAATTCGCTCCAAAAACAAATTTTCAAAACGCTGAGCGAACTGGCCCCAAGAATCATAAAGATAGACGATGAAGAAATTACAGAAACGTTTCTAAGGCTAAGCGCTCCTTTTCATTTTACTAAGATGAACCAATCACAGGACAATGATATCAGGTATCAACATTACACCTGGCTCATCAACTGCTTGACGGACCTCGAGCTAAAACTAGAATAACTTAAGGTTTACTTATTTGTTTTTGTATTCGACTGTCTTATACGATAGCCAATGAAAGAAGAACAACATTGCTATCCCTTTTGAAAGGGCAGGAAGCGGCGTCTTGGTTGTAAGTAAAGGTTTCCCTTGAGCATGTTTTTGCATTAAACGTTGAATTGGCGTTTTTATAACGGGCCATATCATCGGATACATTTTACGAATCAGAATAGAGAAAGAAGGGTCATAAGAACACGAGTTAGCGGCTCAGGCTATCGGTCATACACTCGTTTTTACTAAAATGATCGAAACCGTATATGTTTTAATCCCGAAGCCAAGGCTTTGGGTTCTTTGTTCAAAATCAATTGCCGATCAATCTATTTTCTTTAAAATCATTGCTGTCCGATTGGTGAGGTATACTTTCATTTGAACCGCACCTCCTATACGTTCGGCTACGTATTCTGTAGACTTTTCTATCCGGTCATGGCCGCCATACTCTTTTGAATCAGAGATGAGCAGGGCGTGATACCGACCTTCCTCGGGGACATAAAAGGAGTAATCGGGAATGGAATAAGAGGTATGAAAATTGAACAGAAAGATCAGGTTATTGCGTTCAAAAATGATCACCTTGTTGGCTTCGTCCATATTCAACTGCTGAGCCGGTAGCGCACTAAGTACATTATACTCGTTTAATGCATGGACCATGTCACGTTCAAAGTTGTTGATGAACTGATATTTAAGGTTGGGGTGATCCACCAGAGACCATTGCCTTCTTGTGTATTTATAGCTCCACCCGTTTCCCTCTCTTGGAAAATCTACCCACTCAGGGTGGCCAAATTCATTCCCGATAAAATTAAGGTAGCCTTCACCTCCAAGTGTCGCAGTAATCAGACGTATCATTTTAAGTAATGCGATGCCACGATCAATGATCAGGTTTTCATCCCCAATGGACATGTGCCAGTACATCTCTTTATCCATGAGCCAGAAAGCCAACGTTTTATCGCCGACCAATGCCTGATCATGCGATTCGGTGTAAGCGATCGTTTTCTCTTTGTAGCGCCTGTTGGATAGGACATCCCATATTTCGTAAATGTTCCAGTCTTCATCACTCTTATGCTTTAGGATTTTGATCCAGTAGTCGGGAATCCCCATTCCCAGTCGATAATCAAAGCCGATGCCCCCTTCGTCCACGCTACGACACGTGCCGGGCATGCCACTCATGTCTTCTGCAATGGTGATGGCCTCTGGTTTGATTTCGTGAATCAACGAATTGGCCAATTGCAGAAATACAATGGCATCCCAATCTACCAGATGCTTGAAATACTTATCGTAATGATCAAATGAAACAAAGTCGCCGTGATGTTCATACATCATGGAGGTGACCCCGTCAAATCGAAATCCATCAAAATGAAACTCCTTCATCCAATAGTGGATGCTTGAAAGCAAAAACTGCAAAACTTCTGTTTTGCCATAATTGAACAGTTTCGAATCCCATGCATTATGGTATCCTTTTCCTCCTTCATGAAAGTACTGATAACCAGAACCGTCAAAATCATTCAGGCCTTCTGCAATATTTTTCACGGCATGCGAATAGATGGCATCCATAATAACCGCGATTCCTAATTCGTGAGCCTTGTTGATGAGGTATTTCAAATCGTCTGGTGTACCAAACCTTGAAGATGAGGCAAAAAAATTGGATACGTGGTAGCCAAATGATCCATAATAGGGATGCTCTTTTACTGCCATCAGCTGGATGGTATTAAACCCCAGGTCTTTTATTCTTGGTAAGATGTGGTCCGCAAACTCTCGATAGGTAGCGGTACGTTCCTCTTCCATTGACATCCCTACATGGGCTTCATAGATGATGGGAGCAGAAATGGCTGATAAATCAAATTCGGAGTCCGACCAACGAAACTCGGTCTCAGGCGCCCAGATTTGCCCGCAAAAATCGTAGGTTGTCGGGTCCTGGATCGCATAGTTAATCCATGCTGGTATACGATCTCTCGTAATGCCTGAATGTGACTTTACCCTTACTTTGACATCCGTCTGATGTCCAAAAGGCACCTTTGCATCAATAAACACTTCCCATACTCCTCCTTCTTTTCTTTTCATGGCAAGTCCTTCACCCCACTGATTAAAAGAACCGATGAGCGTGAGCTCGCTTGCTTCGGGTGCCCACTCACGGTACCACCACCCACCAGATGCCGCATCATAGTTAAATCCTAAATAGTCAAAGGCTGAGGCAAAGGACCGCAGCGATGTATAAGAAATTTCAATCGAAGCTAACCGATCTTTGAAATATTGATAACGTTGCCTGATGTCGGTATTGTAAGGGGCTAACCAGGGATCATCGGAAACAAGGGGAAGCTGCTCAATCATAGTTAAAGCTAAGCAAAGCAAACATCAATTACACTTTTTCGACTAATGTTTTACACAATCAATCAGTTGTTGAGTATCTATCAATTTCCCACAATCAAAATGGCCCTCAGGGCATTCTTTTTTTCCATGCAACCCACAAGGACGACAAGCCAGTTTTTCAGCCACTTCTACTACGTGAGACGTTGTTGCCAGCGGACCGAAGCCAAAATCAGGAATCGTTGAGCAAAAAATTGCACAAGTTGGTGCGTCAACGGAAGAAGCAAAATGCATGGGGGCTGAGTCATTCACATAATTCATCACTGCTCCCTTGATTAAAGCAACAGATTCAATCAGACTCAACCGGCCGCATAGGTTTTCTCCCTTCCCCGACTCCTTTAATATTCTGTTGCACTTTTCATAATCAGACGGTGCTCCTATCAAGTAAATTTTCCCTTCAAAGTCTAACGCACCGAGAAATTCTATCCATTTTTCCTCGGGCAATTGCTTTGTATACCAAACGGATGTTGGCGCGAGTACGATGTAGCGCGCTTGCTGGTAAGGTTTTACTTTCTCTATGGCTTCCGCAGGTGGATAAAGCTTAGGTTTATCCGCAACATTTTTTACTAAGTGTGCAATCAATTTGAGGTTGCGTGCTACCTCATGCATCCCATTTGCTATTTCATGCTCTACTTTACGGGTATATGAAAATGAAAATGGATTCTTGGAAAACCCGATTTTTTCTTTTGCTCCCGAAAGCCATGTCATCAGCCCTGTAGACCCAAAACGTTGCAGGTTGATGAGTAAATCGTAGGGTTCGCTTCGAAATTTTCTGATGAGCTTAATCAGGTTTTTAAACTTATCCTTTTTTTTATCCCATATCAGCAGGTTTGCAATCTTTGGGTGTCCCTGAAGTAAGTTCTCATTTCCCTTTCTCAACAAAAAATCAATACGAGCACCTGGATAGGTCGCATAAAGGTTTTCTATGAGTGGGGTAGCCAATACCACATCTCCGATAAACGCAGTTTGAATGATGAGGATTCTCTTTCCTTCGAGCACAGGATGTCCTTTAGAGCTTTTAAACACAAGTCAGACTGCTAAAATAAGGATATAACTTATTCCTGCTTTTCAATAAAAGAAGCAGTTGCAAATAGTTAAGGATTTTAAATTCTAAATTTGCGCCCCAATATGCGTACGGAATACGAGTTGTTTGAATTGCCTAACGGCATCAGGATTATTCACAAAGAAGTGAACCATACGAAAATCGCCAATGTAGGAATTATGTTGGACGTAGGGAGTAGAGATGAGCTTCCCGAAGAACAGGGGCTTGCTCACTTTCTGGAACACATGGCGTTTAAAGGAACACATAAAAGAAACTCGTACCACATCATCAATCGATTGGAGTCTCTGGGAGGAGAACTAAACGCTTACACCACCAAAGAAAAGATTTGCTTCTATGCGTCGCTTTTGGACATCCATCTGGACAAGGCAGTAGAGCTCCTGGCAGATATCACTTTCAACTCCACGTTTCCTGAAAAACAAATAGAAAAGGAGCGCATGGTCATTTTAGAAGAGATGTCAATGTACCGGGATACCCCGGAGGATGCCATTCAAGACGACTTTGACGAACAGTTGTTTCCAAATCATGCACTTGGAAAAAATATCCTTGGCAAGGAAGAAACCGTCAATTCATTTCACCAGGCAAATTTCAGAGATTTTTTAGACCGCAACCTCAACACGGAGCGAATCATTCTTTCCAGCATCGGGAATTATTCATCTAAAAAGGTGTTAAAACTTGCAGATAAGTATTTGAAAGCCATTCCGCATAAAAATCACACGCCTAAACGAAAGTGGTTTGAAGGGTACGAGCCAACAAGAATGGAGCTAACTAAACCCTTCTCTCAAGCCCATTTTGGAATGGGTATGCCATCACTATCCATTAAAGATGAAAACAGAATCCCTTTCTTTTTTCTGGTGAATTTATTGGGGGGTCCAAGTATGAATGCGCGGTTGAATCTTAGCCTCCGTGAAAAGTACGGGTTGGTTTATGGGGTAGATGCCAATTATGCGCCTTACCTGGAAACAGGTGCTTTTACCATCTTTTTTGCAACAGACCCTAAAAACCTCAAAAAAAGCCAACGAATAATATGGAGGGAAATCGAAGCATTAAAAAATAAACCGCTGGGAAACCTGCAATTACAGAAGGCGAAAAACCAGATTAAAGGTCAGATGGCGCTTTCCGAGGAAAATAAAAACGCCATTATGCTTATGATGGCAAAAAGCCAGCTAGACCTCAATCAGGTACCGAATATTAATGAAGTATTTAAGAAAATAGATGGAATTACTTCCGGAAAAATACAAGAACTAGCCAAAAATTATCTGCCAATTGACCAGATGAGTTCATTGACTTATCACCCGTAACAACTATCTTTGATCGTATGGAATTTCTCCCCGAGGATCTTCAGAAATACGTTGAGGATCACACTGAGCCTGAATCTGATCTGCTACAGCGGATCAACAGGGAGACTCACCTCCACGTTTTAAAACCCCGTATGCTTTCGGGGCATTTTCAAGGCCGCGTATTATCACTTATTTCTCACATGATCAAACCCAGGCGTATCCTTGAGATTGGCACGTATACCGGCTATGCCACCCTATGCCTTGCGGAAGGGCTGGTACATGATGGGAAAATCATTACGATAGAGCGCAATGCTGAATTGGCCCTTCGAACAGGAAATTATTTTTCCACCTCTCCCTATTCAGATAAGATTGAACTAAAAGTGGGCCATGCGTTGGACATCCTTCATTCCCTGGACGAGTTATGGGATCTCGTATTTATAGATGCTGATAAAGAAAACTACGTTGAGTACCTGAAATTAATCATTGATCAGGTGAAAACAGGAGGCATTATCATCGCTGATAATGTTTTATGGAGTGGTAAAGTTGCCGACCCAGCCAAAAACGATAAAACGACGCAAGCGATACGATCCTTTAACGAATTTGCCCACACCGATCATCGGGTACAAAACGTTTTATTCCCAATAAGGGATGGATTAATGACACTACGAAAACTATGAGAAGCATACTATCACTCCTGATTTTCACCTCATCAATTGCCTTTTCTCAAACTGTGCCCAGAGAAATGAATTTCGGAGGCATGCGACTAACACTGACGGAAGGAGCCAGAAGACAGATACAACGAGATGTAGATCGGTTGACCAACAGCCAGACGTACTATCAAATTCTCGTTGATCGCATGAATTTGTATTTTCCGATCATTGAAAAGGCATTTGCAGAAAATGATGTCCCTGATGAAATCAAGTTTTTAGCCATCCAGGAAAGCGCATTGATATCAGATGCCGTCTCTTCTGCAAACGCCGTGGGTTTCTGGCAGTTTAAAGACTTTACCGCACGTGAAGTTGGTTTAAGGGTAGATAGAAGTGTTGATGAACGGTTAAACATTGTAGGTGCCTCCTACGGAGCTTCCAAATATTTGAATTCCAACAATTTCTTTTACAACAACTGGATCTATTCGGTGATGGCTTATAATACCGGACGAGGTGGAGCAAAGAAGTACATTGACGAATCAAACTATGGAACAAAGCGGATGACCATTAACACGCAAACTCACTGGTATGTCAAAAAATTCCTTGCACACGTTGTCGCTTTTCAGCCCTCTGTGGGACTTCCTCACTCCCAAAACATCTGGTTAGACGAAGATAAAAAGGCTAGGGGCATGTCGTTGGCTCAAGTTGCCAGAAAGCATAAAGTAAATGTAGAGGAAGTAAAAAAATACAATAAATGGCTAAAGAGGGGTTCGGTTCCTGACGATAAAGAATATACCGTGTTGATCCCAAAAATAGGAACACCTCCTCAACGAATGATCGCCTCCAATAAAAGAGGAAACTACGGTAAGATCTCTGAACCCAATAAAAAAATATACCCTACCGAATTGATAAAAGGAATTACAGATGCTGACAAATCCACCATCATTCCTTTAAATGGAATACCTTCTATTCTATCACGCCAATCTGATGACATCCACTCTCTCTCTGCACGGGCAGGAATTAGCGAAACCCGGTTCATGGCATACAATGACCTGGGAGCTACTGATGCAATCGTCCCCAACGAATTTTATTATGTGAAAAAGAAAAAGAATAAATCGAAAATTGGTTTTCATGTCGTCCAAAAAGGGCAAAGCCTATGGAGCGTGTCTCAACAATATGGCATCCAATTATCAAAACTGGCTAAAAAAAACAGGATGAGCGTGTTGGACAAAGTAAAAGAAGGAAGGGTTCTTTTCCTGAAAAAGACTCGCCCTGCTGATATTGCACCTACCTATCAAAAAGATGAAGTAGAGGAAACCGATGACCCCGTGAAATACGACGAGTCGGACAAAATAAACGTTCCGGTCGTAGACAGCTCGAAGGAACTGAGAAAGGTAAAGATACATACGGTCGCATCCGGAGAATCCCTATGGTCCATCTCCAAGAAATACAACGTTTTGTTGGAAGACCTTCTGAGGTGGAATGAACTACCAAATCCTGATGCACTCCATGTGGGGCAAAATATACAAGTGAAAGCACCTGTAGAAGAAGCCATCGCCAATAAGAAACTTGGCACACATACTGTGGAGCCAGGCGAAACACTCTATGCAATCTCCAGAAAATACGAAATGACCGTCGATGAATTAATGGAGCTTAATAAGCTTTCTTCTACGGAACTCGCCATCGAGCAGGTCTTGAAAGTATATCAGGAGCCATAGGTGCGGGTAGGTGGTCCGGCTCTTAGGGTGATGAACACATTAAGGACGCTAAGGCTCAACAGGACATGCAATGAAACCCATCCAAAATGAGGCAGCAACCTGCATAAGGATTCGACAGCGTTCTCCCTTTACATTCTGTATCACTGATTTTCAGGGATTTAACGTTTCCAGATAGGGAGATGGGTCGCCTTAATCGTATGGAGTGGTTATTTCGTCGTTGTTAACTTCAAATCTGTATATAAATTAAAAAATTAGTTAGCTGATCAATAATGCAGGTCACACGATATACTTATATTTATTTTCATTAACTGATTACAGGTTTT
>JBCCXH010000217.1:0-8626 GCA_039192005.1 Bacteroidota bacterium | reverse complement strand
TGAAAATTTAGAAGAATGATGAATCCTTTTGATAAATTTTTGAAGCAAAAATGACGTGAAGATGATTTGTCTTGAAAAGATTTGATTGATTTCGGCACAAATTTCACCAAAGCCCTTTGAAATATCCCGATATTCCTTCAAGGCTTTGGCAAAATTTCTACTCAAAATCAATTCAAACTGAGGCGAGATTTTTAATCGAACTCAGGTTAATAATCAAGACTTGCAGTGAGAGACGTTGTGGTCGACACTATCAAATAAGTTTCATTTTTTCCAGAAACTCGTCTCTTCGTTTGGCAGATACGCTGATTTCTGTCCCATCCTTCATGAAAACAGAAGCATTTTTGCCTTTTACAAATCGATCGATCTGAGTACTATTGATCAGATAGGAGTGATGTACCCTGATGAAGCCTATTTCATGAAACATTTTTTCATACTCCTTCAGGTTGGTACTTTGGAGAATCTGTTCTCCGGAGACCAGATGAATTTGGGTATACGAGCCATCTGCCTGGCAATACACAATATCAGAGGGATGAATGAACTTAAACCCATCGGACAACTTCAGAGCAAAAACCTGCTCTTCTTTTTTGGAAGTTAAGTTTTTCAGTAGCTTTTCACTGCGCTGGTGAAAGTTTTGTAGGTGCTGATGGCTATGGGCCTTATGAACGGCCTCTTGCAGTTCTTTTATATCAATAGGCTTTAGCAGGTAATCGATGGCTGCATACTTGATGGCCTTAATGGCGTAATGCTCGTAAGCCGTCGTGAAAATGATGTCAAAATCCCGGTGGGATATTTCCCGTAGTACTTCGAATGCCGTTCCTGTCTGTAGTTCAATGTCTAGAAATACCAGATCGGGTTTGAGGTGGTCGATGCTTTGAATGGCTTCCTCTACATTTTGCGCAAAGCATAAAAATTCGATGTTGACACAGTATTCATCCAAAAGGTTTTTTAAAGTCTTTTGGTTGGGTATTTCGTCTTCTACGATGAGGTATTTCAGCATAGCTCAATAATCAGCGGGTCTGGCATTTCAGGATGGTGTACTTCTGTTTGTTCCATGAAAAACTAAAACGAAGGTAGGTTAAAAACGCTGAAACTTGCTGGGACGTTTGGGAGTACTCTATTTGATTACAGGATATTTAGATAGATTTATTGTTAACACTTGGCCTACATTTTTTACTCATCATTAATTGTCCGTTTTAAATAGTCCAATTGCTGGTTTGTTAGTCCTGTTGTTGATAAAATAATTTGATCGGAAATTTTTTCTTGAATTAACCCTATAGCTACCTTCTTAATACCATCTTCAAAAGCAGTATCTAGTGAATTTTTCAAATCACGATAATACTTTAAGCTTTCCTCATATTCGTTTAGTTGCTTGTGGCTGAATTTGGCTATCTCTGCCGTTTCAAAAAGCTGTTCAAATATCTGTTCTCTTAATTTTCCCGGAATTCGATCAAGTTTGTTAAGATTTCGAAGCACATAGAGCCATTTCTCAAATCTACTTTCCAATTCGTCTAGTGTCTTGCTGAACTTCGGCATTTCGAGGTAGATAAATGTCAATTTATTATAAAAAATCTCACAAGTCTCTTTGTCCATCAATTTGATATCGTAGCGATACTTTTGTGGTTCATTTTTCCCTTCATCAAATACGAACCGGGTCGCCGGGCGATCCAATATAGCGATCGTATAAACTGCGTTTAACTGATAATTCCAATCGGCTCGCTTCGCTTGTTCTCGTATCGGAAAGGTCGAATAGTAAACTGTACGGTCTTTGAAAAAATTCTGTTTTGTCTTTTGCAGTTCTACTATGAAGCGTTCACCTCGTTCATTCGTACAATAAAGATCAAAAATAGCCTTTCTATTCAGGTCTTGATCCAGATGTTCATTCTTGAGGTAGGTGAGTGCGGTGATCTCGCCTTGCTCTTCTCTTAAAAGCTCATTAAGAAAGTCCAATAATAAATCCTTATTCGGCTCCTCTCCAAAGAGTTTCTTAAAACCGAAATCGGTAAATGGATTGACATATTTCTCAATAAACTCAGGCATCGGTTTTTGTGACAAAGATATCCATTTCCTTTTCGAGGTTCAATATTTGCGATTTCTAATCAATTTGACCCAACGACCAAATTATTCTTATATAAAATAATAGGATACACTATACTTCACATATGTTTCGATAAGGATAGTATAGAAGTATTATTTTGGTCCTGCTGGTGACAAGTCATTTTAATGTACATTTCTTCATTATTGGATTTATAAGCTAAATGGTCAGCAAGCTCAAACTCATTTGGAAGTACTTTTCTACTGTAGGTGTGGATGAAGAAATGCCACAGGACCTCAAACGAAGGTTGATATTGAGCAATCAGGTCTGTTTTGCAGCACTACTCCTGCTGGTAGCCTTTCTGTTCTTTCTTTTTCAAAACCGATCGCAAGCCATTACCTACATGGGTGGCATGTTGCTTTGCACGGCCTATTTTCTGTTGATGGGTAAGGGTAAGATCCATCTTGCCAGAAGTATGATCATCATAGGTGTGCCGGTTATTGTGGTAATTATGGGGTATTTCACCCCACCGGAAGTAAAACTGACTCAGAAAACATCAGTAACAAACCTGGTGATCGTCCCGCTGGTGATCTATGGCATTTCCGAGAAGCTAAGCATGGTATTGGGTTTGGTTTGGGTAATGGTATGCTATATGATGTACGACTGGGTCAATGGTCTTGTTGACCAGACGTACGCCCCATACCGGTCACTCGATCTGTATATCCTGGATTATGCCTCTGCTGGATTTCATTTTCTGGTCGTGTCTTTTGCTTTTACCTATTTGCAGCGCATCAACTTCCAATCGGAAGCCTCGCTTTACAACCTTTTGACAGAGACCAATGCTCAAAAGGATGAAATTGCTTCGCAAAAAAATGAACTCATGCGAGCAAATCAGAAATTGGAAATACTGAACATTCGCACCAAAATGAACCCGCATTTTCTGTACAACTCTCTCAATTCCATTCAGCGATTCATCACAGAAAATGATAAAGAGTCTTCCTTATTTTATTTAACGGCCTTTTCAAGGGTGATGCGTAGCTACCTGTATTACAACGACGAAGGGATGATTCCGCTGGAACAGGAAATGGAGCTTTTGGAAGAGTACCTCAATTTAGAAAAAATGCGGTCTTCGGATAAGTTTACGTATCGCATATCCGTCGCGCAAGAAGTATGGGAAACAGAACCCATGATCCCTTTTTTGCTGGTTCAGCCCTTTGTAGAAAACGCCGTCGTCCATGGTGTCTTAAACAGTAAGGAAAAAGGTACCATCGAAGTGACTTTTGCCATGAAGGACGATTACCTGTACTGTACTGTTCAGGATGATGGGATAGGAAGAGTAGCCGCCAATGAGATCATGGAAAAGAAAGAAAAGCATCAATCATCTCAAGGTATTGAGCTGTCTGTCAAAAGACTCCGACTTATTTATGACTACCCGGAACACATCGCTCCAATTGAGATCACCGATTTGTATTCGAAAACAAAAGCTTCAGAGGGTACGCGTGTCACCATTCGGATACCGCAACGCGCATCGTTCATGCTTGATTAAAAACAGGGTGTAAATCGGAAAGTGATTTTTCAAGTGAGTGGGAGGGTGCTTTGTGAAAACACGATCAACATTTCTAAACCACCAGCCGACTCTTGATCAGCTGGATGTTTGATTTACTCACCCCATGATTTTTTGCAAGGGTTTCCCACTGGCTCAATGCCTCTTGAGTTTGCTCGATAATCCGGTCAATTTGCGGAAGGGTAAGGTTTGCCTCTTTTCCCAGCTGAATCAGGTGTTCTTTAGCGGGGGACTGTCCCTCTCCCATGACCATGGTGCTTTGATGGCCTCGCGGCCCCGATGAGAACGTGAGGTCATAGGCCGGAGCAAGTTTCCACTGCCCCTTTTCATCCATGAGGAAAGAGAAATTCTTTCCGTGATCGTCCCGATTATGAGACAGCACATTAAAGACCGCAAGGCGAAACATTTTTGCTACCTCTCTTACATCTTTTGTCAGGAATTCGGTCAGGGCGAGCAAGTCTTCATAGTCCAGAGCCGGCGTTCTGAAATCCGAATGTAACAGGCCACTGGCCGTATGCATATGGAGCCTGTTTGCATGGACCCGATCAAATCGGCGGGTAGCGAAGAACCCCGCTCCTTTCTCAGCCGGAAAAAGGTATGCTTGTGTCATGTCCAGACCCGCAGCTTTGGCCATCAGGGAGTAGACATACTCTATCGCCCCCGCATCCAGGCCGTCCATGGTATTGGCAAATTTCACGATCCAGTGTTCATAGCCTTCCGGCAGTTCGTGCTTTCCATGAATGATGCGTTTTTGGGTGTGATCGATTCCAATTAATGCTTTCGGACGTGCACCGGCAGATGATCCATTTAGGGCAATGAGCTCGTGCAGTACATCATTCACTTCACCCTCCATGACTTCTTGTGTTTGCTTGGCAAGCGCATCCAGGTTGAGTTCACCTTCCGGTTGATTGTCTTCACCATGATCCGGTTCATAGACCAGCGCACCCAAACCGGACAGCCCCACATGCGCCAGACGGTCCAGCGGAGAGAAATCGGAAGGTAACAGGTTTTTGCCTCGTAAAAACCGGTCAAGGAGTAATCGGCCCCACCCATCGGGCAGGCTGTCATTAAATACGCCCGGTAATCCTTCAAAGAGGCTCGGTTTAAACGTTTGCAATCCGGGTTCAAGCGGGAGTTTTATCGGAGAGATGTGGAGTTTTTGATCAATGAATGAATCATGGTATTCAAAGTAGGTGAGGTGATCACGGAGAGCTAAACGCCCCACTGGTAGTGTTTTACTACTAAGGCGGAGACCAACTTTTATTTCATTCAGGGAAGTAATCGTGCTCATTTGTGCCTCCCTCTTTGTCGTTTCTTCTCTGACTTGCCTTTCAGTACATCATCGATGGAGGTGAAGTTTTCAGCCTTGGGTGCTACTGCTTCCACCAGGTCTTCCAAACGCCCAAGCGTCATGGCCAGCTTGAAAAAGGATTCCAATGAAATTTGTCCTTTTTGCTCGAATTTACGCAGCGTGGCCAGGCTGACACCGGAACGTTCCGCCAGCCCTTCCTGCGTTAACCCACGTTCCAGGCGCAGGGTGCGCGTGTTTTCTGCTGTTTTTCGTAGTGCCTTAGTTGTGGTGATAAGTGATGTCATAATGTTACTTATTAGGCAAATATAACAATAAGTGATATTATAGTATTAATTAATTTAAAATCTAATCCAAGACCTGTTGCCTATAGACCTCTTCTGATGATCAGTATATCCGGTCTTTGGCTCAAAGACCTGGGGGATGCGTCTGACTTTGATCTACTACCGGGTTAAGGTTGGCTGTCCACTAGGTCCAACAACGTTTTGGCTCGCTCATCAAAAAAGGTAAACTGATCCGAAAGCATGTGTTCTAACTCCATCTTAGCGTTAGGCTTCTCATTTAAAGAAAAGTAGATAAGTGCCTTGTACCATCGGGCTTTATACCGGTCTAGTAGGTCGGTTGCCAATAAATCATCCAATGTTTGAAGCGCTTCTGTGTGCTTCCCAAGCTCAAACTGTGATAGTGACAGGTATAGGTAGACATCCGCATTTTGTAAGTCACTATCGGCCAATTCAGATTGAAAGATGGCAAATGCCTGGTCGTATTTTTTTTCTTTGAAAGATTCTTCTCCCAATGATAACCGGGAGGATTGTTCGGAACGTACATAAAACGACGGGAGCTCTTCCCAGGTGTAAAAGGAGGCTACGTCTTTTGTATCATCTCCCGAAAAGATGACGGTAAGTGCAAAAACGGCAATGAGCACAAGGCTGGCTGCCACCAGGTAGGGAAGAAGTGGTTTTTTATTTGTAACCGCATTCGTGTAGTGATCACGAGCGTCAGCTAGTTCATTTTTGTAGCTGAGTGCTTCCTGACTATTGAAGAAATCAATGTACTTCTTCATTTCCAAAGGGTCCTTTTCTATAGAAAGCGAATCGTCGTTGCCTAAGTAAAGCCTTATTTCTTTTTGAGTAGCTACCTCTTCAGCCAGAGAGGAATCTTCTTCAAGCCTTTTTTCAAAGTCAGCTACCGCCACCTCATCTAGCCTTTCATCCAGGTAATCTTCTATCAATTGGTACGTGGTATCGTCCATTTTCATCATTCCTTCAGTTGGTCATAAGATTTACTTTCCTTTATCAGCTTCACCAACTTTGCCTTGCATTTAAACACACGTTGCCGAACGACCGTTTCTGAGGCATAGGCCAACGTTTCTTTTATTTTACTATAAGCATCCTTCTTAAAGTACATGCTCAACACTTTCTTACAATTTTCAGAAAGCCTGTTGAAACAGTGTTGGTATAACTCCCATCGCTCCTGGTCTATCACATCTTCTGCCATGTTTTTAACTTCCGTATCTGCTATGCTATATTCCTCAGAGGATAGTTTTGTTACCCGTTTCCTCCGACTCACTTCCCTTCGCCATAAGTTTTTACATGAGGTGAAAAGGTACCCTTCAAAAGATTCAATCGGTCGGTATCCCGTTACTTTTGCCCGTGCGATCACCTGTAAGAGTGCTTTTTGAAAGATGTCCCAGGCATCTTCCTCAGTGCCGGAATTAGAAAGAATGAAGCGCTTAACCGGAGGAAAGACAACCTCATAAATTTCTTGTATTCCGCTACTATTCTTCTCTAGTAGGCTCTTAAGCATGTCTTTGGATTCACCCATCTATTTACCTATGACGCGTTACTCAAATGACCGGGTTCAGGGAGATGTAAGTAAGCGTTGCTGCTGTTTTTTCAGACCTGTATGAATTGTTAAAAAATAAATTGTTCGTTTGATCTTGTTCTTTTGCACCTCAAGTGTGCTAAAAATACTCAGCTTAGTACGACAAAGCTTGTGTTTTTTGCCTTATTGATACACAAAACAACTACGCATATTTCAGTTAGTATATTTCTTCACAATTCCTGAATTATCAGGGCCTGGCCCTCACAAAGATGAAGTGAGCGGATTAATTTTTTAATGATTCTGGGTAACAAATTAGGTTTGATGTAATAGTTAGGGGAATATGCCGCATTACATGACTTTTAAAATAGATTTAAACCATTACCCCAATCCAAAATGAAAGACACATTAAATAGAATCGCTCAGTTTTGCTTAGTTATTTCCTCGATACCATTTCTTTCAGGTTGTTCTCACTCCGAAGAACCTGTTTTACCATCATTAGAAAAAGAATCAGGAATTGTTGCTGGTCGCCGTCAACCTCGCCGTCCTGACTTATCCAACCAACGCCTGGTTAAGGACCAGTTAGTCATCAAATACCGAAATGGAACACACGACACCACGAAAGCCATGTTGAGAAAAAAGTACTTTGCAAAAGAGATCAAACGATGTAACTGTGCCGATGAAACACTGGAACTATGGTGGTTGAATTTAGATTCACTACAAGGAGGAATTGAAGAAATTAAAGGCGAGGTGAGCTCAGAACCTGACCTGGAAGGGTCTGATTTTCAATACGTATTCAATAAGCCAAACACCTATGGAACCATCAATGGAGAAAACCTGTCGTGGTTTACTCAGTTAGTGAAGCGGCAAAATGATGGGATTACGGTGGCCATTATTGACTCGGGCCTTGATTTTGATCACCTCGGGTTCACCAGACGATTTCTTTACAACAGCCGACAATCCGGAAACTTTTGCCGGGAAGGTGTGTTGCGCGAGATCTCCGGATGGGACTTTGTGGATCAGGATCCTGTTCCGGAGGATCGTCACCGTCACGGGACCATTGTGACAGACATACTGTTTCGGAAACTGGATGAAACCATTTCCTATCAGGTTTTACCTGTCCGAGCATTCAATGAAGATGGAAAAGGAACGTCATTTGATATTACATGCGCGGTTCGTTTTGTTACCAGAAAGCCTGACGTAGCCATTATGAATATGAGCTTTGGCTGGTACGGGATATCATTGGACATATTAGCTACGTTTATCCGGGAAGTAGAAGATGAAATGGTTATCATCACTTCGAGCGGAAACCAGGGAATCGACAATGATATTTTTGCACACTATCCTTCCGGGTACGACTATACAAATATCCTGTCAGTCGCTGCGATAGACAGTTTAGGTGAGTACCTTTCAGACTTTTCAAACTTCGGTGCTGAGGCGGTAGATATTGCCGCCGAAGGAGTGAAAATACCGTTCACTCATGAGAGTGGAACCGTCTATGTGGATGGCACTTCCTTTTCCTCAGCATCCGCAACTGCTAGGTGTGTGCAAATTTATAACCCTTCGTATTTACCCGTGGACCAAATAGATTGGCTGACCTTCCATTCGGTGGAAAACAGTTTGTTAACGGGTAAAATGAAACACCCTAACGTACTTATTCCCTGACGCAGTCAGGCTGCAAATAAAAAAAGTGTAGGAAGAGCTTCATCCGAAAACTTGCTGAAAAAACAAGATTTTTCGGAGTGATCGCATAAATGATGGATGAGGTAAATAAGATCACTTAGCTTTAAACGGGACTTTAGTTTTCTTTGAATGCGAGGTATTGTCATCTTATTGGTCTTATTTGTTCGCGCGAGTCTGTTTGCACAAACAGACTCATGTCTTTGGATCCTCAAACAAG
>JBCCXH010000216.1:0-8647 GCA_039192005.1 Bacteroidota bacterium | reverse complement strand
ATTAATTACATCTACAAGTTTATCGTGGCAATCGTACTGACTCCTGTTATTTATTTGGGCCACTCCTTAATAGATAAGTATCTCGGCGATGACCTTGCCGATCAACTAAAAGAAGAAGCTGCTTCTTCGGGTTTTGTGGGGTGACTTGTTGAAGTGTAAGAAACGAGCAGTTCTTTTAGAAATTAGTGGCATAGTTTACTTTCTTCCCCATTGTTTATTTGATTTTATATGGTGCCAGATCTTCGATAATTATACTTCCGTCGCTACTTCTAAATTGATTACTAGATGGCATAATGAATACTCCCGTCAATTGAAATAACTCTTTTGTATCAGTATCTAATATCCAGGTGTAATCTTTTCCATTTTGTGAAATGCCAATTACCAAATAATCAAATCCATATCCTATGTAGTCAACAATTCCATTTATTGAGTAGAATTCGGTTTGACTTTCTATTTCTATAATTTTCACGCCTGATTCTGCAGGTGAAGAATCAGCTGTTGGTTCGCCAAAAGCATAAGTTAAAAATCTGCCATTTGGTGTGACCTGAACGGAATAACTATCTGAATTTATTTCCTGGCTGTAAATTTCCTCTCCATTGTTATTTATTACCTTGATGGTAGACTTTCTCATCACTCCCGTATCTTCTCCGTGATCGTTGTATCCCCATAAATTGTAAGAAACTACTGCATAGTTTTCACTGATGGTTATCCACCTATGTGTATCGGTTAGCACATCAGAAGTGCCTACTTCTTCAATGGAGACATTAAATAGAGTGGATGCTTTATTAGGTGATAGTTGCGTTGATTGATCAGTATCGAGGTGGTAGGGATTGTGAATAGCTAGTTCATATTTAACCTTTTCTTTGATCTCCGAACCATCCGCATTTTTACCTACTACTTTCTCAAAGACAACGCTTTCATAGCCATGTTTAGTTGGATCGTCATATCTTTTTAAAGATACCTGACCCAAAACAAGTGTCAGGCATCCAATCATGCATACGATAGTGGCTAAGTATTTAATCGTTATTCGCTTTTCAATTCCTCAATCATCTTTCCCTGCATTTCCAACTTTCGGCTGTTTTCCATCAGCTGTTCACGCATTTCAGCTTTTTCTTTATTCGATTGAATAAGATGCAATGTCAATTCCTCAATCTTCTTCAGTAGCAGCATGTTCATTTCTCCAAGTTCCACGCCATTTTCTTCCATTTCTTTGGCTGATGGAATTTCGGGGAGGTGCTTTTCAGCCTGGATGTATTGTTCGATTTCTTCTAGTGATTTCAGGTCGTAATCGGCTTCAAAGACGTAGTCGGGACCGGGTACGGAAAGGTCGCAGCGGACTTCTTCAGCATGAATAGCCCCTTTGACGGTTAGTTTTTCATCAGGGTTGGTGGTGCCGATGCCAAGTTTGCCAGCTCTTAACGTCATGTAAGCGGAGGCTGCGTTACCCCAAGACTGAATGTCGTTATAAGCGTCTCTTTCCCACCAGGTGCGTGTATCTGTCCCAGGGCTTAGAAAAGAGCCATCTACGGAGACGCCATCGTGAAGGCGCGCTGTAAACCAGTTATCTCCTGTATCGTCTCGTCTAAGCCATAGGTTGTTCATCATAAAGTTTCCTGTTCGACCCGATACTCTGGTGATGAGTTTAGTATCATTTACATTGGATCCAAGCTGTTCTTCTTCGTGAACATGAAGTTTTGATACGGGGTTTTCAACACCAATACCAACTTTGCCATCAAATGTGACATTTAATTTTTCATTTCCATCATCGCCACTTCCCTGAAAATGTAGGTAGGCACTCCACCAATCAAAAGCTTTAATGTAGTAATGGCCAACTACAGTTGGTCCAGAAGATGGGTTAGTAAGCCATAAAGTGGAAGTTTCGTGTGAGTTATTGTTGATGATCCACTGAGTAGAAGAAGAGGTTACATTACCTAATAGATTGGTATTTCCATTAACTTGGAACTTTGAAGATGGGTCTAATGTTCCAATTCCCACCTTACCATCAGAAGTGAGGGTAAGGATATCGCTCCAAGTGGTGCTGTTATGCCTTCCTGCAAACGTTAATAATGTTTTTCCTCCCGGATCATTGTTGTATATTTTATGTCCAAATCCTTTCTCATAGTCAGATGTGAGCCATTCAATGTGTTTTTGACTCCCTGGTTTAGCATTTAGTTCATCAAAAGGTACGGGTTGTCCGAAGGTATGGTGAAAGCTAAATGTGATAATGGTTAAAATTGGTATGATAAACTTTCTTTTCATTTTAATTATGTGTTTTTTCTGGTTTTTGAATTTTTTATAAGAGATCACGAATGATCGTTCTTTGATTATCCATGGTTAGCATAACATTTGTTTGTTTTAGAAAAAGAACGGAATACTTTCTGGTTCCTTCTCTTACTGGAGAAGAAGAGGGCTTACCTGATTAGATAAGATAAAAATTGATGGATAATAAAAATTTGATAGGATTGATTTCATACGGTGGTTAATTATATTTTGCTGCAAATATAAACTGATCACTTGATAAAAGATGGCGTGGTTGCTATTATTGAATGACCAGCATCAATAGATGAATAAAAGTAAGTGATGAATAAGGGAACGTGTGTCGTATCCGATATTTCTGATTGGAAAACGAATATAAATTAAAGGTAGGTATGACGTTTACTCCTCACCTATCCCATTAAAATCAAGAAACTCTCCAAGCCGGAGCGGGGTATTGGTTTGCGCCCATTCTCTTACGCTGTTGTAGGAGTCCATTGCGGTTTCCGAGCTGAAGTCAAAAACGCCATAGTAGGGGGCATCTTCGACCGCAGGTTCATACACAAAACACCTTCGGGCAAATTCTGGATAGTTGGTTTGGATGCGTATCAAATCATCTAAAAATGCCTGTTGGGATAATTCATCGGTGTCAAATCCGGTTTTTTCCAGCGTGACTTCCAGAAGATCCTCTCTTGTTCCACCGATTCCCAGAAAATTCAACTCATCGCCCCACCGGGTTTCCGTGTTTTTCTGGAAGGTAACGATGTATACCGTATCAAAAGGCATGGCTCTCCTCAATTGTTCTTGCAGGACGACATTAGCAGGAATGTTTTCAACCAACCCACCATCCACATAGGTTTTTTCGTTGATTCGTATGAGCGGAAAAGCCACTGGAAACGCTGTCGTAGCCATGAGAGATTCGACTAACCGACCACCGACCTGATCCAGTTCTGGCACATTAGAAGCGCTTTCAATTTCCCGGGTATCGAAGTTGGTGTTGCTGTAGGCCGTTGGAATAGGCAGGTCATCAAAAGAGTCGTAGCCGAGGGTATTGGTGATGATGCGATCGAACGTATTCCAAAGAGGACGGGTGTCCACCGGAAGGTTATTTCTTGAATTGTCTAAAACATCACTGTTCGAAAGGTTTAATACAATGTTTTTGTAATCTTCAAACGTAAAGTTGAGGTCTGGATCCAATATCCCGTTAAGCATGGTGGCGTTGATGGCACCTGAACTTACGCCGGAAATAAATGCTAAATTATTAAAGCGACCCTGCTCGTGAAGTCGCTCGATGAGTGCAAGCTGCTGGGTGATTCGAGCAGATGCGCCGGTGATGATGAGTGCCGTGCCGGAAGGGGTACCGGTAGCTTCTTGAAAGACGGGTAGTTCCGTTTCTTCGCATCCTGAAAACAATAACAGGATGAAGTAGGCAAGTACAAAAATCTTTGTTTTAGTCATGGAATGGTTCGGTTTTAGTGGCAGGATGCGCGGCATGATCGCTCATTTTTTAGTTGTTATTTTCTAAATGCATACTCAAACTTCAAACTCATTGAGGCGATTCGCGCAGCAATGAATTGGTTATCTTCCAATATGGATTTGTTCTGAAATTGGTTGGTATAAACAAGTGAAGCCTTAAAGTCTCCCAACTGCTGTCCCAGTCCAAAACCATAGCAGGCACCATTTGTGAGAAAAAAGGAATAGCCAGCGTCTAATCTTAAAAACGGGGAATTTTTTCGTTCCGTAAACCTAAAATCATACCGAATAGTTACCGGCAGTGCCAGGGTAATGGTGCGTTGGTAGTAAATGATATTAGCTGCAACGGCTACTGTGTTTTTTTTATCCAAATCGATGTTGAACTGGCCTACCAGCTCCGGTGAAGGATAGAATTTTGGCGTCCACATTCTGGTAAGCTCTCCTTCGGAAAAGAAACCCGGGTTGAGAAGAAAGGTACTTTGGTTGACTCCGACTCCTATGGAAAAGTATTTTTTGAATTGTGCGTGGCCGCTATGAGCGGATATGAGATAGGCAATAAATAGAACATAGCCAATCTTCTTCATAGATATAGTTAAATCTGGTTCTCATGACAAGATAGGCAGATTCACGTATTTATCAAAAATGAGGATAAAGACAAGAGTGATGATTAAATGATCAGGGCCTTTTAATAGGGTAGTTTACCTTGTCAATTTCTCGTTCGATGAGTTTTTCGATGCGCTTCATTTTGTAATTATCGCTTTTACTGATCAGTGTGATGGCTACCCCACTTGTTTTGGCGCGGGCCGTTCTGCCAATTCGATGGACATAATCGGCTGCTTCGTTCGGTACATCAAAGTTGACAACGAGGTTGATGTCTTTAATGTCGATGCCACGACTGAGCACATCCGTTGCCACCAGTATTCGAAGTTTCTTTGCTCGGAATTTTAGCAAGAACGCTTCCCGTTCTTCCTGTTCTAAATTTGAAGAGATACCCTTGGCGGTTTCACCAGCATCCTTTAGTCCTTTCACAATTTCGCTGACCTTCTTTTTAGTAGAAGTGAAAATGATGATGCTTTCAAAATGCTGATACCTTCCGATGATCTTTGTGATCAACTCTACTTTGAAAGGCTCTTCTACTCGATAAGCCTCCTGATCGATGTTTTCCGCAGGCTTTGCAAGTTCCAATGTGATTCTGACGGGATCTTTTAGGATACTCCGTGCCAATTTTTCAATCTTAGATGCCATGGTCGCACTGAACATGGCCGTTTGATTTAGCCCAGGCAGGAAGGTGATGATTTTTTTGATGTCATCGTAAAAATTCATATCAAGCATGCGGTCGGCCTCATCCAATACCAGATGCGATACATCATCAAACTTCACATATCCCAGGTTGAGGTGAGAAATGAGTTTGCCTGGGGTGGCCACTATAATGTTGCTTCCCTCTTTGAGCGCCTTTTTTTGTTGTTCAAAATCAGCGCCGTCTCCGCCTCCATAAATGGCAATGGAGTGAACGGGTAAATAATAGGAAAAACCTTCAATTTGCTGGTCGATTTGGATGGCCAGCTCACGCGTAGGGACCAAAATCAGGACTTTAGCTTTTTCGCTGGGGTTCTTTGCAAGGTGGTTTAAAACAGGGAGGACGAAGGCTGCTGTTTTACCCGTTCCTGTTTGCGCACAAGCAATCAGGTCTTTTCCGTCCAGTATCGCAGGGATCGCCTGTTCCTGGATAGGCGTCGCAGTCGAGAATCCTGTGTGCGCGATGGCTTCCTGCAGGTTTTCGTCCAATTCAAAGTCGGTAAATTTCATGACCTGCAAATATGTAGAATTCAAATGGTTCGTTTTCAGTTTCTTTTATAAGATCAATCCTTTTAATTTGTTTATTTGTCATATTATGAGATTTGTAGCTTTTTCATTTCTTTACGCTTGCACTGCGTTTTTGTCTGCACAGTCCCTAAAAACAGGAAAGTGGAGCGGGTATTTTCAATACGATTCTGTCAATGTACCTTTTTCTTTTGAACTATTACCTTCCGGTTTAGAGGTGCCTGAGTTTATTTTTAAAAATGGAAAGGAGTCGCGCCAGATAAAAAATGCTTTTTTAAAAGAAGACAGCATCATCATTCCGATGGAGCCTTTTGACGTGACCCTCAGAGCAACTTTTACGGCAATGTCCATGGAAGGAGTTTACGTAAAGGGCTACAAAGACAAAAAGGTTTTATTCAAAGCACATTTTGGGGCACCGCGTTTTACTCGCTCAAGTATTAAGCCGACTCCGGAGATTCAGGAACGATGGAACATGACCTTTAGTCCGGGTACTTCTTTTATGAGCAAAGGAGTGGGATTGTTTGAGCAGGACGGAAACAAGGTCACCGGGACCATTTTGACTACAACAAGCGACTATCGGTATTTTGAAGGGATCCTGGATGGAGACTCTTTAAAAATGTCTTCATTTGATGGAGCACATGCCTTTATGATATCCGGGAAAAGAATGATGGAAGATCGGTGGGAGGGAAATTTCTTTTTTGACAATGGCTACAGTGAAACATGGGAAGCATACGATGATCCCGAAGCTACCTTACCTGATCCTTTTGAGATGGTAGTCCTTGATCCGGGAAGCGAACGGCCTTATTTAGATCTTCTTGCGGCAGGCAGTGGCCGAGATGTGATTGATCCCTCTCATTACGATGGTAAAGTCCTGGTTATACAGGTTTTTGGAACCTGGTGTCCGAACAGTCATGATCAAACCAAATACCTGGTAGCGTGGTACAACAAAAATCAAGGTAAAGACGTACGGGTGCTGGCATCTTCTTATGAAGCTAATTATTCTCAGGAATACGGGTTAAAACGAATAGAAGCGTATAAGAAAAGCAATGATATTCCTTACGAAGTTGTATTGGGAGGTCGTTTAAGCAAGAGGAGTGCGGCTACTCCTTTTCCCTTCATGGATAAAATAGAAGCGTTTCCAACGCTGGTAATCCTTGATAAGAAGGGTTTTGCGAGGTATGTCTTAAGTTATTTTAATGGTCCGGCAACCGGAAGCCATTATGATGCATTTGACGCACGTTTTAACGATATCATTTCTCAATTACTTGCAGAATGACTTGGTAGGGAGTACTACTGGATGGCTTCTTTTTCAAGAAGACGAACTGATTCATCGGCGATTAAAATGGCAAACTCATCATTTCTGTTATTAAGGGAATTATTGTGTATCAGCCACTGGTCCGTGATGGCCAATACTTCCCCTTTTCCATAATCACTCGCTACCAGGTCACCAACTTTTATCCTCTTCATATTGTTGATGTCTAGGTAGTTTACTACTGGCTTTCTTAATTAGATCAACCAGAATATCACTAGCAATATCAGAATTAATTTTTAATTACTGGAAATTATCAACTACGAAGTTGTAAACATTTCGCATTTTGTCGGATTCTTAACAAGAGGCGATCTTCTTTACATGCCTACAAGGATGAAAGGTGCCCAGTAATAGGGACGGTTGTAGTTATCGGAATTCAATAGACTCAACTTGGCCTTTCGCAACGCAGTATTGTACCCGTGGTGGTAGTTGGTTAGGTTGTATTTATAAAACTCGATCATCATCTCAGAAGTAGACTCATCGGCTACCTGCCATAATGAAACGATGATGTTATTTGCACCGGCATATTGCAAGGCTCTGCTTAACCCTACAATCCCTTCTCCTTTTGCCACCTTTCCCAATCCGGTCTCACAGGCAGAAAGCGTTACGAGGTCTGCGTTGATTTTTAAGTTATAGATCTCTCCTGCATACAAACTTCCGTCTTCTTTTTGATCAGGCCGAAGAAAAATTTTAGATAAGGCGGGCTCAGACTCATTAACAAATCCGTGTGTGGCAAAGTGCAAATATTGATACTTGCTCAGGTCTTCAGATTTTAGATTGGTTTCACTTGCTTGTCTTTTTGCCTGAACGGTAGGCTGACAGTTATTACCCATAAAAAGGTATCTGATTTCCTTTACTTCTTTCTCTGACCCTGGAAGTGCTGCCATTTGCGTTTCATTTGTGTCAAATTCTACCGGGGCCACCAATAAAATTTCAGGGTTGGACCCATCTTCATTGTATGTTTTTTGTGTAAACAACGTAGCAGAATAGTCATAGGAGATGTGGTATTTTCGAATCAAAAAGTCGGTCTCTTTGTAAGAAGACGAATTATCCTGAGGATTGATCAGTGCTTCGAATGGGATGGTTCCCAAGACTCCATCCGGTAAAATAACCAATTGACTAATGTTTCCCGGTATCTTGGGAATGAGTTGTTCATAAAGTTTTTTCGAATACGAGTTAAATGCAGATTTTACATTGTATTTAATTGCATTTCTCAATCCTGTTGCGTTTTTCTCAAAATCTTTATCGATAGTAAACCGAAAGGATTTAGCATTTTTTGAGGTGATAAGAAACGCAAATAGTTGATCATTTCCCAGGAAATAAGACAGCATGGCACTGTTATCATTTAGCTTGGACTGAATTTCTTCAATCGATGCAAGGTCATGACTGTATTTCAAATTAAAATACTTCGGATACTCTTTTTCTAATTTGTTGATGAAAGACCTGTAGGCGTTTTGGTAAGTGAAGATCAGGCTTTTCAGTTGTTGGTCTTCGGCATTTTCAGGTTCGGCCAGCTTCCTTTCCAGATAGGAAATTTCGTCCTTAAGGCTATCTTCCAGCTGGAGCAATTCGTTAGGAATACCAGAAAACTCTTTTGCTTTTGTCTCCGTTATGGCCTCCAATAAAACCGCCGACTTACTACGTTCACAAAACTCAAAGGCAGTGGACAAATATTCTTTTTTACTAAACGTCTGTTGGCTCAACGTCAAGGATAGCCGGATGCCACTTTCGTATACCTCTTTAGCCACTGAACCCAGCTTTAGTTTGTCCTGTTCGCTTAGTCGTTGCCTT
>JBCCXH010000215.1:0-8659 GCA_039192005.1 Bacteroidota bacterium | reverse complement strand
TGCACCAATTGAAAAACACATTTCAAAAAGTCTTGGTTGGTAGTGCAATTATGTGCTGCAAATATTGATAAAAGTGTTTCTCAGCGGAGCCTAAATAAGAAAAAACACGTAAAGTTTAATGGAATTGCCTCTGGCTGGGGGCATTTAAAATCGGGAGGATCATTACTCACCATGACAAGAAGCGTGAACTTGTTATTATGCAAAACTGCCCTGACCAACATCTGAGACAATGACTTAACGAACCAGGTCGCTTTTCACGTTTAACAAGGAGGAGAAGCATTCACTGATTCTTCAAATCAGGTATGTACATTTTCTTATCTGCCGTCTTTTTCTACTTCTTTTCGGGTTTCAAATCGAAATCTTTAAACATGGGAGCTCGCCCAATCTTTGAACAAATCGGGCATTCGTAAGGGTTATGCCCTCTGGCGGGACAGTACTTTCTTCCAAAAAAGATGATCTGTAAGTGCAGTTTATTCCACAAATCTTGGTTAAATAAACGCTTGCAATCCTTTTCTGTCTGTCCTACGTTCTTTCCGCTTGAGAGCCCCCACCGATAGATCAGCCGATGAATGTGAGTATCTACTGGAAAAGAAGGAACACCAAACGCTTGAGACATCACGACGGAAGCCGTTTTATGACCTACCGCCGGTAGTTTTTCAAGGGCTTCCATGTCGTCAGGAACTTCGCCGCCATACTCGTTGACCAGGATTTTTGACAACTCCGAAATACCTTTTGACTTCATCGGACTTAAACCACACGGCCTGATGATACGCTTGATCTCTTCTACCGGAACCTTTGCCATATCATACGGATTATCTGCTAGTGCAAACAGATCGGGTGTGGTTTTATTTACCCGTTCATCCGTACATTGTGCAGACAGTAGCACAGCAACTAATAAAGTATACGAACTGTAATGATCTAAAGGAACAGGCACCTCCGGGAAGAGCTCCTCCAGAGTCTCAACGACAAACGTTACTTTCTCTGATTTATTCATTTTATCAAACCGTCTTTACTCAATTCAAATCAAGGTTAATTGTTTGGTTGGCATCTCCGTCAAAGACAAGTCGGACCCAAGCGCTCATTGAGCGACGACGGGCAAAAGAAAAATCAGGCAATCGTCGCTCCATTTTCCGCATCGGCATCCGGACTTACCGCTACCAGTTTTCCATCGGAGTTTTCTGCAAAAAGTAACATGCCTTGAGACTCCACTCCCATGATCTTGCGTGGCGCAAGGTTAGCCATCACCACTACTTTTTTACCAATCATTTCTTCCACCTGAAAGTGCTTGGCGATGCCACTTAAAATCGTGCGCGTTTCCTGTCCCATATCTACGGAGAATTTCAGCAGCTTATTGGATTTTTCAACCTTTTCGGCTGTTTTAATCTCCCCTACCCTAAGGTCCATTTTCACGAAATCATCAAAATTAATTTCGTCTTTTAGGCTCGGAAGATTTAGTTCTTCCTGATCTTTTTCGTTCATTTTTTTTGTTTCAAGTAGTTTATTGACTTGGATTTCTACTGTTTTGTCTTCGATTTTATCAAACAATAAAACGGCCTCATTTATTTGATGTCCTTCGCTAAGTAAGTGATGGCTACCGGCCGCTTTCCACCCTCGTTTTTCCGTATTCAGGATACCTGTCAACTTCTCTGACGTAAATGGCAAGAACGGCTCGCATAGTATGGCAAGATTTGCTGATATCTGTAGTGAGAGGTTAAGAATGGTAGCTACTCTTGATTGATCGGTCTTAATCAACTTCCAGGGTTCAGTATCTGCCAGGTATTTATTACCAAGCCTGGCCAATTCCATCATACCGGCCAATGCCTCTCTGAACTTAAATTGCTCCAGTGATTTTTCAATGTTACCCGGGATTTCAGCCATCGCATCTAGTACTCTTTGGTCAATGGGCTGGACCTCGCCGAAGTTTGGCACCTTACCATCAAAATACTTATGAGTCAATACGACGGATCGGTTGACGAAATTGCCAAAAATGGCAACCAGTTCATTGTTGTTCCTCGCCTGGAAATCTTTCCATGTAAAATCATTGTCTTTTGTCTCTGGTGCGTTGGCCGTCAACACATAGCGTAAGACGTCCTGCTTATCAGGCAACTCTTCCAGGTACTCATGCAACCAGACCGCCCAGTTTCTTGAAGTAGAAATCTTATTATTTTCCAGGTTCAGAAACTCATTTGCAGGGACATTATCCGGGACGATGTAAGACCCCTCTGCCTGAAGCAACGCCGGGAAAATAATGCAGTGAAAAACAATGTTGTCCTTACCAATAAAGTGGAGCAATCGGGTATCGTCAGATTTCCAGTAATCTTCCCAGTTTTTTCCAACATCCTTTGCCCACTGTTTGGTAGCGGAGATGTATCCGATGGGTGCATCAAACCAAACATACAGCACTTTGCCTTGTCCCCCATCTACCGGAACAGGGATGCCCCAGGAGAGGTCACGTGTCATGGGCCTGGGTTTTAACCCATTATCAATCCAGCTTTTACACTGACCATAGACGTTTGCTTTCCACTCTTTATGATCTTGTAAAATCCACTTTTTTAACCAAGGCTCATACTGATCCAAAGGAAAGTACCAATGCTTCGTTTCTTTCTTTATCGGGGATTCTCCGCTGAGCATGGATTTCGGATTTTTCAATTCATCCGGACTTAACGTAGATCCACAGTTTTCGCACTGATCTCCATATGCTTCTTCAAATCCACAAACGGGGCAGGTCCCCTTGATGTACCGGTCAGCTAAAAACTGTTGTTCTTTCTCGTCGAAAAATTGTTCGGAAGATTCTTCCAAAAATTTCCCATCAGCATGCAGTTTCTTAAAAAACTCACTCGCCGTTTCATGGTGTAGTTGATCAGAAGTACGATGGTAAATATCAAAACTTATCCCAAAAGACTCGAATGATTCCCGAATCTGTTGGTCGTAAAAATCGACAACTTCCTGTGGTGTTTTTCCTTCTTTTCTTGCGCGCAGTTCTATAGCTACCCCATGTTCGTCAGATCCACAGATAAACGCTACATCTTCGCCTTTACTTCTCAGGTACCTTACATAAATGTCTGCGGGTACGTATACTCCCGCCAAATGGCCAATATGAACCGGTCCGTTTGCATAAGGAAGTGCCGAAGTAATGGTGTGCCTTTTATAATTTTTTATCATAACCGAATTTGGAGGCACAAATATAGACGGTTGATCAAGCTTTAATCACCATCTGTGAGTTCAAAAAAAGAATTGACCGGTACATTAAAAACCTCAGACATCTTTAAGGCTAAAACAGTCGATGGGACGTACTTACCTTTTTCTATGGAATTAATTGTTTGACGAGACACCCCAATCTTTTTGGCCAGGGCTTCCTGTGTAAGGTCCAACTTCGCTCGTTCTACTTTTAACGTATTTCTCATGCTACTCCCTTTTCAATCTCCATAATTTAAAGTGAAACACCAGCACGTAAACCAGCAATGGGGTAAATAAATTATAAGCCATTACATTAATGTATTCAAACCCATATACAGAGAACGTTGCTAGAATAATTAGTGCATAATTGATATAGATGCCTATTTGCATGGATCGGGTACGAATCGAATGAATCATTTCATCCTCATCTTTCACTTTAGAAAAACCTATTAGAAAAAGACTCAGAATAAGTCCCGTCACGGCTAGTTCATCCGTAAGATTCTGCGCTAAGCCGTCGATTTCTAAAAATGAAAAATTAAACTCCGTATGCCAGCAAAAAAAACCAAGTATCAAAAAGGGAATAAATAAAAACCACCCCCATTTCTTGGCGGATTGTGCAAACAAATACGTTGATTTCATTTTTTATATTTTACTTTTTGTAAAGTAAAGGCGACTTTTAATCAAAAAAAAATGACATTTATCAATTTTAATCAATAATGGTTTTTTGACAATTAAAGCCGTACTTTTGCGGCTCATTTCATTACGAATGCAAGAAATCAGAAACATTGCCATCATCGCCCACGTCGATCATGGTAAAACAACACTCGTAGACAAGATTATTTATGCTTCTCAAATTTTCCGGGAAAATCAGGAGAAAGGAGAACTGATCCTGGACAACAATGACCTGGAAAGAGAACGTGGGATCACGATCTTATCTAAAAATGTATCCGTTGAATATAAAGGCGTAAAAATCAACATCATTGATACTCCTGGTCACGCTGACTTTGGTGGTGAAGTGGAACGGGTTTTGAAAATGGCCGATGGGGTTATTTTACTGGTGGATGCTTTTGAAGGTCCTATGCCCCAGACACGATTCGTCCTTGGAAAAGCACTTGGGCTGGGCTTAACTCCCATTGTAGTCGTCAATAAAGTAGACAAAGAAAACTGCCGCCCGGATGAAGTACACGAGCAGGTATTTGATTTGATGTTTTCTCTGGATGCTTCAGAAGAACAACTGGACTTTACCACATTATACGGATCTAGTAAACAGGGATGGATGGGTGAAGACTGGCAACAACCTACGGACAGCATCACTCCGTTGTTAGACAAAATCATTGAAATCATTCCTCCTGCGCCATTTAAAGAAGGAGTGCCCGCCATGCAAATCACTTCATTGGATTTTTCTTCTTTTACCGGAAGAATTGCAATAGGTCGTGTTTTTCAAGGGGTGCTCAAAGAAGGTGCCTCATTAGGCATCAGCAAAAGAGATGAAAGCCTGAATAAGGTTCGCATCAAAGAACTTCATGTCTTTGAGGGGCTAGGTAAAAGAAAAGTAGAGGAAGTAAGGGCAGGAGATATTTGTGCGATTACCGGAATAGAAGACTTTGAAATTGGGGATACGATCACCGATTTCGAAAACCCGGAGGTCCTCCCCAGGATTGCGATAGATGAACCTACTATGAGCATGCTTTTTGCCATCAATGACTCCCCATTCTTTGGCAAAGAAGGAAAATTCGTCACGTCACGACACATCCGTGATCGCCTGATGAAAGAACTGGAAAAGAATTTGGCACTTAGGGTGCAGGAAACAGACTCTGAAGATAAATTTTTAGTTTTTGGACGAGGGGTTCTCCACTTATCCGTACTGATTGAAACCATGCGTAGAGAAGGGTATGAATTGCAAGTGGGGCAGCCACAGGTCTTATTCAAAGAAATAGACGGGCAGCGTCATGAACCCATTGAGCAAATGGTGGTAGATGTCCCGGAAGAGTATTCTGGTAAGGTCATTGAGCAGGTAACTCAGCGGAAAGGTGAAATGAAGATCATGGAACCCAAAGGAAATGTACAACATTTGGAGTTTGAAATCCCATCCAGAGGTCTGATAGGGCTTCGAAACAACATGTTGACTGCCACCGCAGGAGAAGCCGTAATGACTCACCGGCTGAAGGAATACCAACCGTATAAAGGAGAAATCCCAGGAAGAATCAACGGTTCATTAATATCCATGGAAAATGGTCCCGGAACCCCTTATTCCATTGACAAATTACAAGACAGGGGATTTTTCTTCATTGACCCGGGAGTAGATGTATACACAGGACAAGTTATCGGTGAACACTCCAGAAGCAATGATTTAGTCGTGAACATTCAGAAAGGCAAAAAGCTCACTAACATGAGGGCTTCAGGATCGGACAACAATGCAAAAATAGCACCGGCTAAAAAATTCAGTCTGGAAGAGGCATTGGAATACATCCAAAAAGACGAGTACGTGGAAGTAACGCCTAATTCAATCCGAATGAGGAAGATCTACCTGGATGAGAACCAACGAAAGCGAATGGCGCACGAAATGGGATAACCAGCAATAACCATACGTGCCCTTTTGTATAATTTAATAGCCATTAACAGTAAGGAAATGGTCTTTACAAGTAAACTTGCTGTGGGCTACAATTAATTTTATGAAAAAAGCACTAACCCTCGCTTTTATAGCGACTACCTTCCTATCCGCAGCACAAGATTCGTACAAGGTTTATGTCGACCTTAATAAAATTGCTGATGATAAAATTCCTGTGGAAATCATGCTACCAGGGATAGAAAAAGAGGAAGTCGAGTACCACATGGCCAAAGTCGTACCGGGAACGTACAGTATTTCGGATTTTGGAAGGTTTGTCGTTGACTTCAAAGCACTCGACAAAGAGGATAATGAGCTTGAGTTTGAACGAAAATCAACGAATCGTTGGTTGATTAAAAATGCGACTCAACTGAAGAAGATCTCTTATTGGGTGGAGGACTCATTTGATAACTTCAAAGGCTATGGTGACAACAAACTTTTCGAACCAGGAGGTGTAGGCATCGATAAAAGAAAAGGAGTGTACGTGATGAATACCTTTGGATTGGTCGGATACATTGATGGGTTAAAGTTCAACCCTTACGAACTGTCCATCGTGCATAGTTCTTTGGTATACGGCTCTACTTCACTCAAGCGACTAACCTCTGACGCAACAAACGATACCTTCACCGCGCAAAACTTCAACTTTTTAGCCGATGCACCTATCATGTATTGTAAGCCAGATACCGTAAGTAAAGAAGTTGCCGGTGCAAAAATTTTGGTATCTGTCTACTCCCCGAACCAAAAACTTTCGGCGATAGATGTAATGGATAACATCAGTGATTTAATGGAGGTTCAGGCAAAATACCTTGGTGGAAAACTGCCGATCGACCGATATGCCTACCTGATTTACTTATTTGATGGACCTACCATTTCAGGTGCCTGGGGAGCGCTGGAGCATTCGTACTCTTCTTTATATACCCTTCCGGAGATGAACCCCGCTCAGATCAACCAAACAGTGAGAGACGTAGCCGCACACGAATTTTTCCACGTTGTTACTCCTCTGAATATTCACTCTGAGGAAATTCATAACTTCAACTACATTGAACCTGAGATGAGTGAACATCTATGGCTTTATGAAGGGGTGACCGAATATTCTACGCATCACGTACAAGTTAAATACGGACTTACTGATCTGGAGACCTTCCTAACTGAAATAGGAAATAAAATGGTGGCTCAAGATCAATACAATGTAGACATCCCCTACACTGAATTTAGTAAAGGAATCCTGGAACCCGCAAATGAGGCAAAGTTTGGAGATGTTTATAGTGGCGGTGCGCTAATTGCCATGTGCCTTGACTTAACCCTCATTAAGACTACTAACGGAGAAAAAAACCTTCAGGGTTTAATCAGAGAAATGGCCGAGCGTTACGGTCCGTTTAAGGCCTTCAAAGATGAAGAACTATTTGACGAAATCGAAAAGATGACCAATCAGGAAATAGGTGACTTTCTGAGGAAACATGTTAGCGGAACGGAGCCGCTACCTTATGAAAAAATACTGAATTGGGCAGGGATTACCTACGTGGATGAGGCGACGCAACTCGTAGCCACCACCGGCAAGTTTAATCTCGGCGTGAATGAAGATCAGGAAATCATCATACAGGATGTATCAGAGCTCAATGAGTTTGGCAAAGCCCTTGGGTATCAGCAAAACGATGTACTCATCTCATGGAATGGCCAGGATGTCACGATTGAAACCGTCAACGCAGTTTTTGAAGAACACTATGCCAATACAACTGCCGATGACAAAATAAAAGTGGTCGTAAGAAGAGAGGTGAATGGGAAAGAGAAAAACATAAAACTAAAAGCAAAAGCTGTTTTGGTCGAGTCGTCAGCCAAGCATTTGCTGGAAGTAAACGAAACCGCTACTAAGGAACAGTTAAAGATTAGACATATCTGGCTAAGTGCCGACTAGCGGGAATAGCGCTTGTGCGATAAATTCAAATTTTAACGACATTTTCCTTCGTTTGGATCGAATTTTGCGCACATGCCATCTAAAACGATCATGCGTAAATAAGCACCATCATGAAAAGGAAAAAAATCATTCTTTTTTCAATTATTCCATTAGCCCTTATTTTCTTTTTTGTTTTCGGCAATACGTCTTCCAGTATAGACGGTAGCATTATTATCAAGGCACAAGAGGGAGAATTCATTGTCGATGTCATTACTTCAGGGGCCCTCGAAGCAAAAAATTCGGTAAAAATCACCGGCCCCATTAACCTTAGAAATTACCGAATATGGAATGTCACGATACAGGACATCATTGATGAGGGGACCTATGTTAAGAAAGGCCAATATGTTGCCCAATTAGATCCCACGGAACTTGAAGGAAAGATCAAAGACTCCCAACTGGAGGTAGAAAAACAACGGTCCAAATACCTGCAAACTAAACTTGACACTGCACTCAATATGCGAGAAGCCAGAGATAACCTCGTCGATTTGGGATATGCAGTAAAAGAAAAACAGCTGGTTCTCGACCAGTCTCAATACGAACCACCTGCTACCATACAAAAAGCAGAAATAGGGCTGGAAAAAGCAAAAAGATCGTTGCTGTTAGCAGAAGAAAACTACAGCATCAAAGAGCGGCTCAGCATTGCCAAGATGCAAGAAGTAGCTGCCAATCTTAGAAAAGAAACCAATCAGTTGGAAGGGCTTCAGGAACTGGCCAAAGACTTTCAGATTGTTGCTCCTGAAGATGGCATGCTCATTTATAAAAAAAGCTGGGACGATAAGCCCATCAAAGCAGGGTCTCAGATAAATGCATGGGACCCCACCGTCGCCACGCTTCCCGATTTATCAAAGATGCTATCCAGGACCTACGTAAACGAGGTAGACATTCGTAAAGTAAAAGTAGGCCAGAAGGTAGAGGTAGGTTTTGAT
>JBCCXH010000214.1:0-8710 GCA_039192005.1 Bacteroidota bacterium | reverse complement strand
CAGTTGACTGATTTTCAACAACATGCCAGCACGTAACGTTGAGCCAATGGTTTCACTCTTCCCTACAAAAATGACATCAAACAGCATAAAAAGAAATACTTAAGCACATAAAACACAAAACCGCGGCGCAATCATCAGGAAAAGCTTCCGGTTAAGTGATTGGATCACGACCACCCGTCTCATGAGTATCAACAAAAAGCTAACCTTTTGATACCGGGATTAGCTGTCGCACACGACTCGTTGCGCAGGAAAACAACCGACATTTACTTCATACAAAAGGCGTCGATTAATTCAGGATTGGATCTGGTAAAAACAGATATATTTGAAAGGTGAGCGTCATCACAAAAAGTATGGTTACACGATTTGTTGAACTCAAAAAATCAAAGGCTTAATTATGGGGCTTGAAATCGAGCGTAAATTCTTATTGAAGCATTCGGACTGGGAGAAATGCATTGATAGAAAAACTTCCATCAGGCAAGGTTATTTAACCACTGATGCGGAACGGACGGTTCGCGTTCGCACAACTGATGAAACCGCCTTTATCACCATCAAAGGCAAGACACAACGTACAACGAGGCAAGAATTTGAGTATGAAATCCCATTTAAGGATGGAGAGTCCTTATTAAAGCTTTGCGAAGCTCCATTAATTGAAAAGACCCGATTTATCGTAAAAGATGGAGGAAGGACGTGGGAGATTGACAAATTTGACGGAGAAAATGAGGGGTTGACGATCGCTGAAATAGAGTTAACAAGCGAGGAGCAAGAAATCCATTTGCCCGATTGGATTGGCGAAGAGGTATCTCAAGACGCCAGGTACTACAACTCGTCTTTGATCAAAAACCCTTTTAAAAACTGGAAGTAAGCGTTCGTACTTGAAAATCAGAATAGCGATCTTTGAGCCAGCCCATCGTAGACATTTCAATAGGTGGTTTAGCTCTGAAAAAAAATCAATGAAGGAAAGAGCTTGATTAAATCCGAGCCCTGATCTACCCGACTTTAACTTAAACGTCTAACGTCAACAGGCCGATTGCATGTTAATATTTTTTACGTTTTCATTTCAAAAATTAGGCTGCTCCACGACGGCTGCTCCACGACGGTTTTTAAAAAGACATTTTAAGTCCAAACTTCCCCACCTCCCCTTCTGAGAAGGGCCGCCATGGAATGGAATATAGGCTTGTCTTTTTAAAAACCGAATTTAACATGTAATCCCCTGCTAACGTCAACACTCCTGCTAAGATTCTCAAGTTGAAGTATTAACTTTAAGGTTAGTAGAAACCATCACCAATTTGAGCAGTGAGATTTTCGGCTTCTGATATAAAATCTTTAGATCATTAATACATTGAGGAAATTTCTGGTACTAATCACTTTCATGTCTCTTTTTTTAATCAAAGCCAGAGGTCAGGACATTCACTTTACTCAATTTTATCAGCAACCACTCCTGGTGAACCCTGCACTGGGTGGGGACTACTCAGGAGGACTGCGGGCTTCTTTTATTAACCGAAGGCAATGGGGCCAATTGGGGGTTCCGATCGAAACGCTTGCTGCGAGTGTCGAACAAAAAATATGGCTGAATGGGGACTACCTGATTCTGGGAGGCCTTTTCTCCAATGATAAAGCCAGCCAAATTGGTTACGTGACGACTAAAGGTTATTTCTCTTCTACCTATTTAAAGAACTTATCCAGACATGCGTTTGGCATGGGCATCCAGGCAGGATTTTCGAGAACGGCATTGGACCCGAACCAAACCTTTCCTTCTCAATTCAACAGCACGAACGGAACCTTTGACAACACCCTGAATAATAATGAACCCTTTGACTTCCTAAACAGAAGCTACCTGGGCATTAACATCGGGTTTTTCTGGAAAACCATCTACAAAGACCGTTTTCGCTTCAAGACAGGAGTTAGCATCTCACACATTAATATGCCAAATGAAGCATTCTCCGGAGGCATCGAACGGATTCCTATGCGGTACCTGGCGCATCACTCCACTGAAATCATCCTGGATGCCGCGTGGTCGTTCATTTCTCAAAGTCAGGCGATGTACACGGGCCAGGCAAAGGAGTTCATCACCCATGCCTTAGTCAAGCGTAAATTTTCCGATATCGTCTCTGTAAAAGGCGGACTGGGGTATCGGGGATACCTTGTCAATAGCGACGCCGCCATCTTGTTATTGGGCGTGAGCTATCACTACATGGACATTGGCGTGAGTTATGACTGGAATGTATCAGACCTTAGCAGGGATACTTCACAAAAGACTTCCGTTGAGATTTCACTTAGCGTTCGTACTCCTCCCGGTAAGAAGCGACCGGTACTTTACCGAAAGGGGAAACCTTGCCCGATCTACGTAGATTATTACTGATGCTTATTGCTTACTTCGCTTTACGCTTCTAATCCAATCATTTCTTACCATAATGGTCATCAGGTTACCACCAACTGTACCTCTCCGGGCTGCTATAGTAGGCATCTGCTACCTTTCGTAGCTGGCCATCTGTCAGAAAACTACTACAGGGACAATCTGCCGCGGTGTAATAAGACATGATGTTTCCGGGCAAAGGATCGTAATAGTGCCCATTTGCATCGACTGAATCGTAAACGAAAATACAATTTTGAAAATAGGTAACCGGATCGGCGTCCCCTTCCGGATAGATGTAGGGATCAGCGGGTGTATCGCATACAAAATCTCCTGCCGTAGCACAATTGCTCCCATCTACCAACTCATCCGTTGAGTCAAACGGCTCACCTGCTCCTGCGGCAATAACGTCTCCGGTCCCAAACGTATGTTGTAAAGAGAACAGGTGACCGGCTTCGTGCGCGATGGTCCCGGCATTGGCACCGTCAGGAACAATGTACATGTAATTGCCCGCTGCAATCCCCGCTGCAAACGCCAGCTCTTCTTCAAAAGCTTCGATAAGAAATAAGTTGATGCGGTTGCGTTTGGCATTGAGCGTGGCATTTTCACCTAATTCCTCCGTTGTCCCCATCTTGTCATATCTTGGATTTTTGATCACATAGACCGAATCTTCGGCCTCAAACTCTATCCCTATCCTGCTGAAAAAATCCCCGGCACCTCTTACTGCATCCTTGATCGCTGCTTCCGTCACCAACCCTCGATCAAAGATGGTTTGACCCAATGAATCGGTCGTTACGTGAATGACGAATAAAAACTTCTTGTCGACGTTAGGCAGGCTTGAATCTCCTAATACGGTATGCATCCCATCCATACCGACTTCGGCATTCTGATGAAAATGGGACTCATGCGAGCGACACGCGTAAAATTCACCTTTTGCTATGCCGGGATAATACGTTTGTTCAGAATCATCGGAAATGTGTGTACAACAGACCACACCCAGAACGAGCCCAACGAAAACAATTACGGGGTTCATTGGTCGCAAGATGCGCAGGGTTCTCAACTTCATGAGTAAGCTCACCAGATGGTTCGTACGGTTTGATGTTTTTCGTCTCATTACTTGATCAAATTAATATAGCCTTCTTTTTGAACCACGTCTCCACCTATACCTATTGCCTTTATTTTATAGACGTATACGTCCGTATTTTGTACCCTTCCGTTAAAGGTGCCATCCCACCCCTCATCCATGCTGGTGGTAGAAAATATCAGTTCCCCCCACCGGTTAAAGACCTTGAATTCCACTAAACCTTCCAGGTCCCACCCCTGAACGTAAACGACATCATTTACGCCGTCTCCATTCGGACTAAAAGATTGGGGCATACTGATAAACGATGGAGGCACGACAAATACCGTCAGGCGGTAATCGTCATCGAAGCATCCGAAACGATCGCGTATCCTGAGGTTGTAGAAAGTATCTTCCGATGGAGAAACAACGGGAAAAGGACAGTCCACACAGCTAAGCCCTTCCGGCGGTGTCAGCTCGAAAAAGTACGTACTATCCAACAACACCACGGGCAATGTGGCACTTTTTCCTTCCTGAATGGTCGTGTCCCAATCGTTAAAAGCATACGGTTGGATCACCGTGACCAGGCTATCCAGGCTGGACACGCACCCGGCAAAGTTCGTCGCCTCCAACGACAGGGTAAAGGTACTTTGAGGGGTTAGAGAGGTTAATGACCCGGTCTCACCAGAGGGCATCCAGCGGTAGCTACTGGAATCATTGGGTTGCGTCAGGGACGCTAAAAACGTTTCCCCCAGACAGAGCGTATCATGAGACAGCTGTACGTTCAGTTCCTCCGGACCCACTACGGTAATCAAAGAAGTGACCGTATCTCTGCATCCTTCCGCCACATTTTCTACGGCCTGGGAAATCGTGTAGCTGCCAGGTGTGGAAAAAAGGTGGGTGGGACTGTCTACCGATGTGGATGAGCCGTCACCAAAATTCCAGGCATAGTTATTGGCATTGAGCGACGCATCCGTGAGTTGTATCGTTTCATCTATACAGAACAAACTATCTGTGACGCCATCATTGTTCAACGTCTCAAATGCGGCATCCACCTGAAAAAAGGTAATGACGGTATCTTCTGCCCGCTCACATCCATTACTGGAATACAGTAATAAGGTGGAAGTGACCGAGTTGCTGGCCGAAACATTAGCGACAAGGTATGGATGATCTACCTGATTCAGGTTAGTTGTGTCGATCAGGCCATCGCCAAAAAACCACACCACCGAATCCACGTCGATTGGGTTTTCCATCCGAAATGATACGGTATCTCCCGGACAGATCACCGCATCGTCTACATTGATCTTCCCTTCTGGCCCAACGATGAACAGGTTCTTCATAATCGAACGGGCACATCCGTTTTCCGTACTTGCCTCAAGGGTGACATCGTAACTGCCTTTTTCAAAAATAGTGCTGTAAGGACTGGTATCGCCTGTTTCTCCGTTATCCAGATCCCACACCAACCGATCAATGCTACCAAAGGTTTCTTTAGACGTATCCGTAAACTGGATGATTTCACCGGCACAAATGGCAGCAAGGTTGTCTACATTCGTTTCAAAGCCCACGTCAGGAGCGGACTCCACGTCTACCGTTGTGGTCAACGTGTCGATGCATCCGGTGGCCGGTTGGAAGTAATACATGGATACGGTATAGTCTCCCGGTACGGTATAGGTCGTTTGCGTTACTTCTGAAGAAGTGAGGGTCGTATCGGTCTCGGAATTTCCGAAATCCCAGGAGAAATTCAACTCCTGGTTTTGATTGTCTCTTCCTCTAAAAGCGGCAACGTCTCCGATACATAGCTCATCGTTGTTGCTCGCGGAAATAATCCTGCTATTCAGATACGTATAAGGCAGCGCAAACAGCGTATCTCCTACCCCTCCGACACAGCCATCGACCCCCGTCACCTCCAGCGCAACGTAGAACGAATCCACGTTGACGGGTTCTTCCAAAAAGGTGTAGCTGATCGTATCTACCGTCCCATCTCCTTTGATGGTATCCACTAAAGACAAATCGCCGCTCCAAATCCTCCACTCCCAGTTTGTGAATACCGTACTTGACGACTTGGTGGTGTCTGAAAACGTCAGTTCTATTCCTTTACAGGCGATCGTTGTGTCACTTAAATCAGCGCCTACCTGTATAAAACTGGTGTTGATGGGCGCAGAGTTGATCGTATCCTTGCATCCGTTGTCGTCTGTGGCGATGACTTGAAAAAAGTGAGAAGGCACCTCCAGTTCGTCGTAATCAGGGATGGTTACCGCCACTGTATCCGTATCAAACGTGGTAATCGGCCGCTGAAACGCTTCGAATGTTGGAAACCTAAAGGTAAGCCCCCGACACGCTCGATTGTCTACGGATCCGCTTGCGTCCACCACAATTTCGTTCCCTCCGCAGATCACCGTATTTCTTACTACGATGTCGGCAATCGCCAGCCGGGGTGTAACCAGTACCGAATCCACATCTGCGGGGCATCCCGAGCCTGCGTCATCTGCTGTCAACACCACCCAATAGTCTCCCGAGCCTGCTGCGGTGTAATCATGGGATACCGGAGTACTGGTTGCAGTAGAGTTATCGTCCCTAAATTCCCACAACAGCGACGGAGTAGCGCCTGGAAACGATTCGGAAGTACTTTGAAACTCGTACGCATAGTCACAATTTGACGAATAGGTAATTTCTGAAACGGCCCCGCTGACCGTGAGGTAGTTGGTTTTGGTGTGACTGGAAATGCACCCATCCAATTCGACTTCAAGGGTCACATCGTGAACTCCAAGTTCTGAGCCTAGCAACCATGTGACCGTGGTATCGGTGGGCTGGTGGAAAACCCGATGATTGTCCGCATAGAAATGAAAGGCGTCGATGCGAGGATCCGTCGTGGTGACGGAATAAATCACCTCGTCGCCCACGCAAAAATCCGTGTCGGGGATACCAGCCAGGTCAAAGGTTTCAAAATCAAAATCGACACCGCCGGTCAATGGTTCACCGATGAGTACTTCCAGCGCATACGAGGTATCGGTACATCCGGTGGTGGTCGCAGCCTCCAGGTAGATGCTGTAATTTCCTGAGGTGGTAAAGTTGTGACTGAGCTCGGTAATGGCAGGTCCGGTTCCATTCTGCACGGCTACCTGATTATTGGCCTCGTCATAGATCTGCCACCTCCAACTACTGACAAAATCATAAGGCGCACCGGTTAGCGGATCAATGGAGGTGGTCACATTGATGCTATCGGTAAACGTCAGCGTCGCCCCCTCACAGAAATTGTTAAATCCTGATCCAGGCTCTACTTTCACATTGAGTGGGTAGTGTTCAAAATCGATGAACGCTGTATCATAACAAACGCCTCTGGTCGCCGTGGCCGGTTGCGTAACCACCAGGTAGGTCGTATCCAGGTTTTGTTCATTGATGCCGAATTCAACCGTATCGGCTGCATCGAAATACGTTCTGGTGTGCGACTGGACGGTCGTGTCAGATCCGTCTGAAAAAAGCCAGAGGTAAGCCGCATCTTTTGCATTGGTATTGACATCAAAAATCACCTCTACGGGATTGGAGCAACTGTATTCTTTATCCAGAAATGGATCAATCGCAAGCTCCTGAACAAAAATTGATTTGGTTACGACTTCGTTCCCACAGCTGGAGTTCAACCGCAACTCCACATTTTGAACTCCTGCCTGTCGGAAATAAACCTCTACCGACTCCTCGCCTGTCGTCGTGATGGGTTCGAACGCTCCATCGTCGTTGAGCACAAAAGCACCTGAGGCACCGGTGAAATCCCACGTCGCATTTCCTCCGGTTAACTCCGAGAAGGTATGACTTAAATCCAGGCAAAGCGTGTCAGGAACATCGATCACCGCGGATGGCCTGCTGATGGTATAAAACTGTGTTTCCGAGGCACTACAGCCGGCAGCATTCGTAGCAGTCAGCTGGACGGCATACGTTCCTTCAGCCGTATACGTATGCGACGGACTTTCATCCGTATCTGTCGTACCATCGCCAAAGTCCCAACGATAGGTAAGAGATGAGGCATCTGTCGTTAGGTTCGTAAAGTTGACCAATGTAGGCGCAGTACAGGAAAATTCAGGCGAATACTCAAAGGCTACCACCGGAGCATCATAGGTGGTGATCAGACTGGGTACGGAAGCAGTGATCTCACAGCCCGGCAAGCTACTTTCCAATTGGAGCGCCACATTAAAATCTCCGGCCCTCGAATAGGAATGGGTAGCGGTGGTGCTCGCTGAGGAAGTGGCGCTACCATCGCCAAATACCCAATTTGCCGTGGTAAAAGGGATCGTGGTCGGGCTTAACAAATAGTCAAAATTGACCGCTAAAGGGACACAGCCATCTACTACATCCGCATTGATTGTTAGGGAAGGTTTAGCGAATACTTCGACAGTAAACGTGGCAATAATTGCCCCGGTGGTAGCGTGTCTGGCAACTGGGTTGTAAGTCCCGGGTGAAGTATAGATAAAGGTTGGGCTTTCCGTATCGTTAGCAAAACTTCCATTATCCGAGTCCCAGTCAAAAATACTACCCTGTCCATCAAAGTTTACGGTTAAAGGAGCGCATCCTTCCATGACGTCTACCACCTGTGCCAAACCTGAAAACCCTGCAAGCAGGACCATCAAGCTCGCGGCAATGCGTTTGTGAAAGACTCGTTCTGCTACTAATGCCTGAAAGTTTGAATAAACCTGATCCCACATTTCTGATTGATGATGATTGTTTGTCAATGAGATAATCCTCGTTTACAAACAAAATAAGTTAGAAAACGCTATTTTCTATTGCACATATGCGACAAAATCTGGAAGATTCGCTTTTTTGTGTGTTTGCCCTATCTGTAGGCTAGTCACTTAACCTACAAAATGTTGAGATGCTGGATAAAATAGCATCCGGCATTACATACCATTTTTTAATCGAAGGTAAGTTTTTCTTGTATGTGAATGTTTCGTATAATGTCATTGTATCAATCGTGGCGTGTGCTTAAGTTTAAGCTATTAGATAGCCAAATCTCTGATTTGCGCTATCCTTTTTTGACTCCATTGTGCTAATCTTAGATATATCAGGGCTTCCAGAATGCATATAGCCATCAATAACAAGCTAAATCGACATGATTTGACGTAACATCTCATGGGTATTTATTTTTGCTCCCATGGAAAAGTTAACTGCCCCGGGTTCCAGAAAAATACTTTCCCGTCTAACAGAAAGGATATTGGACTTTGATTAACGGCACATTTACTACTGTCATTATTTCTGACCATTTCAGTCATCTTTTGATCTACTAATTCATCGAATTTTGATTTTAGATGTTTAAT
>JBCCXH010000213.1:0-8785 GCA_039192005.1 Bacteroidota bacterium | reverse complement strand
TAGCCAATCTAGTGATGGCGAGTGGACAGAAAGGACGAAGTTGATAGCAAATGATCGTGCCAAAGACGATGAGTTTGGCTACGCTGTTGCGATAGATGGAAGCGATGTATTTATTGGAGCCAATAGAGAGGACGAAGATGATAATAATGGCAATACCGCTAGTGCCGCGGGTTCGGTATACGTTTTTAAACTATCCCTGCCTGAAGTAACCATGACTCGGTCAGCTTGTGGGTTGTTTGAATTTGGATCACAATCTTTAACCGAATCGGGTACTTATACAGAGGTATTCACAAATCAGGCGGGGGGTGACTCAACGGTCACGCTGATATTTGAAAACCTCGAAACAGCCTTCATTGAAAAAAATGATACGACTTTATCTGTCAGTGAAATTGAGGGTGTCACCTATCAATGGTATAACTGCGATACACAAACAGCTATTGACGGTGCCATCCAGCATGTGTTTTCGCCAGCAGAATCAGGAAACTATTATGTTGAACTTTCAAACGGCGGTTGCATTTCCGAAACCAGTTGTTCTCTTTTCAATTTGCTGACCTCCGTGGAGGGACGGGCTGACATGGAAATTCAGGCATTCCCCAATCCGACAACCCAAAGGATTAGCATTGCCATGCCAAGTACGAATCCACCGACAGGTGTTGTTCATGTGGTCGATTTTGCAGGAAGGATACACTACGTCAGGTCAGAAGTAGATCAAGGTATTTTACACATTGAATTACCAGAAGCAGCAGGCAGCTACCTGATCAAAATAGTATCTCGCGATGGATCCATACATACTGCAAGGGTGATCAAAAAATGATCTTTTCCCAACGGTAGAGGGTTGTTTTTTAAAGCAAAGCTTTAATGAAAATTAGTATAAAAGAAGCCTGCCATTGTGCAGGTTTCTTTAGTTAGAGGCTGTGAAAGTCCCGGACTACGCATCCCAGACTGGTTGTCCCGAACTGGTCGTCTTGAGTATGAGATTATCAGTAACATCATGATCATAACCATCCGCCATGTCAGTACCTACCGTATTGAGACTTAATAAGCTGGAAAGGTTTTTTACGACTTTTTGATTCTACTTTTTGTCAGAATATCCTTGAGTAGACCCGAAAGTTTAATGTAGTGTTATAAACATTCCGTTTCAATATCAACATCATCTGCGATTTCGTTTACTTAAATAAATCACTTGATTAAACTTTTTGATTTAATCATAGTTGCCCAACTTTGGAAGATGAACGCAAAAGAAGATATTCAAGAACTTAGTACGGAAGAAAAAATTAAGCTTGCAGCCACTAAGGTATTTGTTCGTAATGGCTATGCGGCGACCAAGACAAGAGACATTGCTGAGGAAGCCGGCATAAACATCGCGTCCTTACATTACTACTTTCGCAGCAAGGAAAAACTTTTTGACTTGGTGATAGGCGAAGCACTGAAGAAATTTTCAAAAGGAATGGACGAAGTATTTGGGAACGAACTGCCTCTATATAAGAAGATTCAAAATTTTGCACATCACTACATTGATTTTTTTAAAATGAATCCTTATGTCCCGGTATTCATCATGTCAGAATCACAAAACAACCCGGACAAAGTGGATCAATTGGTGGATAGTCATCAACTTATGCCTCGCCTTACCGAAGAGTTGGAAAGCTTATCAGCTCAAGGAATCATTAGGGAGATGTCACCGGCTCACTTTTTTTTGAACTTGATTAGTCTTACCGCATTTCCGTTCCTCGCTAAGCCTTTGATGAGTAAGAAAATGAATCTGGACGAGGAAGCTTACCGTCAGATTTTAGAAGAACGAAAGCAACTTGTTCCTGAGATGATCATAAATTTTTTGTATTTGAAGAAACCTTTTTGATTTTAATCTGTTGAAGTAATCAAATGATTAAATCGTATGAATAACCCTTAAGCCTACATAGGCTTTTTTATTTCATTCTTTTTAATCAAATGATTAAATCATATATTCAATTTTGAAAAATGAAACGAATAAATCAACGATCAATCTTTCTGTTATTGATGTTTTTACTCATCTCAGCATGCGGATCAAAAAAAGATTCCCTTCCGGGAAGCCCTAAAAAACAACTAAGGAAAGTAGCTACACTTGCCATCACCCCAAGTACGATTACAAAAAAAGTGAACATTACAGGCATGGTGGTGGCTCAAAAAAAATTAGATGTGGTTCCTCAGGTCCAAGGGATCGCATTAGCTACCAAGCCGGTATTCAAAGAAGGCATCCGGTTCAGAAAAGGACAAACCATGGTCGCTATTGATGATGCAGCTTTTCGAAGTATCCTAACTGCTCAAAAAAGTCAGTTCGTTTCTTTACTGGTTAAGGTCATGTCCGACTTAAAAATGGATTATCCAACCGAATTTCCGAACTGGGAGCGCTACTTAAACCAACTAGATATAAACAAATCGCTACCCATACTACCAGAAGTCACCGAAAAGCAATTGCACTACTTTCTCTCTGTCAAAAACATTCTTGATTCCTACTATTCCATCAAGAGTCAGGAGGAAACACTTAAAGATTATACCATAGAAGCGCCATATGATGGAGTGGTGACACAAGACAATTTTAATGTGGGCAGCTTAATCAGCCCCGGGGTGAAGCTGGGATCTTTTTTACACACAGGTGCCTATGAAGTAAGGGCTACTGTGTCATTAACTGACTTAGCAAATATCCAGCAGATCAATGAATTACGGTTTACTTCAAATGAGACCAAACAAGAATGGAAAGGTACGCTGGATCGAGTGGCAGAAAAAGTGGATGAAAATTCACAATCAGTCAATGTGTATTTCCGATTGGAAGGCGAAGGCTTGAAAGAGAATATGTATGTAGAATCAGAACTGGAGGCTCATGCTTTTGCAAATGCGGTAGAACTTTCAAAAGGTTTAGTCACCAGAGACGATCAGGTATTTGTGTTGAATGATTCGCTGATCCAGCTAAAACATGTAAAACCACTGGCCTACACCAACTCTACCATCATCGTATCTGGCTTACAAAAAGGTGACCTTGTCATCAGCGAAGTGATCAAATCCACTTTGCAAGGAACAAAAGCTGCCACCCTTAACTAATCAGATCATGAGAGAAATCGTCAAGTTTTTTATACAGCACCCAACCCTCGTCAACTTGTTCGTGTATTTGCTGGTGGGCATAGGGGTATTGAAACTCTACCAAACCCAAAGCACCAACTTCCCAAGTGCGAAAATCAGGTTTATTGATGTCTCTATTCCGTATCCAGGAGCAAGCCCTACTGAGGTAGAGGACGGCATCATCATGAAAGTAGAGGAAAACCTAGAAGGTATGGATGGGATTGATCGCATTACTTCCGAGTCTCGTGAGAACCTAGGGATGATTGAAGTAGAGCTGCAAGAGTACGCAGATGCAAATCAGCTATTGGTAGAAGTAAAAAATGCAGTAGATCAAATCAATGATTTTCCTAATGGTGTATCATCTGCTTCAGTGACCAAAAGAGAACCGATGGACATGACCATGGCGTTTGGTATCGTTGGCGACCTGTCACTTCCTTTATTGAAAGACTATGCCGAAGAAATACGAGAAGATTTGATGGCCATGCCAGGGCTTTCGCAGGTATTTATCCAAGGACTTCCCAGAGAAGAGATCGAAGTAAGCGTGAGGGAAAACGACCTCCGCGTCTACGGATTATCTCTGGTCGATATTCAACTGGCCATACGTAATGCCAATTTGGAAACTTTTGGGGGAAGCATCAAAAATAGCGATGAAGTCATCAGCATAAAGGCAGATGAGAAATCAGTGTATGCAAAAGAACTGAAGAACATCATCGTCAAAGCGCAAAAGAGTGGGAACATCGTCTACCTACATCAGGTAGCGGATGTGGTGGACCAGTTCAAGGACGATGCGAATGCACGCTATTATCAAGGAAAAAGAGTCAGCACTCTGGAAGTTTACACGCTCAATAGTGAAGATATTCTAAAAAATGCTGAGAAAGTAAAAACATACGTCACTTCCTTCAATGCATCGCATGAGGGTGTATCCCTAAAAATATTGGAAGATGGCACCATTAATCTGAAGAGCCGGCTAAGTTCCATGATCAGTAGCGGGGTAGCAGGGATCATACTTGTACTTATCGTATTGGCTTTGTTTCTGGATCGTCACCTAGCCTGGTGGGTAGCCTTGAAGATTCCCATCGCCGTGGTCGGCATGTTTGTCATGGTCGATATCTACGGGATGACCATTAATGTGGTTTCACTGTTCGGGTTTATCCTCGTCTTGGGCATTTTGGTTGATGATGGAATTGTCATTGGAGAAAACATCTATCGGCATGCGAAAGAATTAGGTAAGCCCCCATTAAAGGCAGCACTGGATGGTACAGTGGAGATGATCGTGCCTGTCATCATTGCCATCTCTACGACAGCAGTGGCTTTTTCAATGTTCTTTTTCCTGCCTACCATGGCGGGGGAGTTTTTTGGAGAGGTCGCTTTCGTCGTGATAGCGGTCTTGATCGTAGCAATCCTTGAGAGCTTTTTCGTCTTACCCGTTCACTTGTCTCATTCCAAAGGCCTTAAGGAGCAGACAAAACTGACAAAGGTTGAAAAAATAGCTACAGGATTACTGGATTTCTTAAAAGGGAAGATCTATCTCCCCATTTTTAAAAAGTTAATCGCTGGAAAGGGTTGGAATAAGGGGTTAACATTCCTTGCATTCCTCATGTTACTGGTTGGGTCAGTGGTTTTAATACCGGCAGGTATCGTTTCGGCCACCTTCTTCCCTAACATTGACGATGACGCTATTTTCATAGAAATGGAGCTTCCGCCAGGGACACCAAAAGAAGTGACGCAGCAGCGACTTAGCCAGATAGAGGAAGGCACGTGGAAGGTCAATCAAGCATACTCCAGGGGAAGAAAAGACGGAAAAGAGATTGTACGATTTGTGGAACAGGTGGTAGGACCGCTCGATAACCAAGGAAAAGTGAAGGTGACTTTTTTGAACGGAGAAGAACGAGGAATCAGTTCATTTGAGCTTTCAAAATCCATACGAGAATCGAGTCCTGCCGTGCCGGAAGCTACTCGACTGATTTTTGGTTTAGGAGCTACCTCCAGTTTGTTTGGCCTACCGGTAAGTTTCTCCCTTCGAGGAGATGACCTTCGAGAGCTGAGGACAGCCAAGGAAGAGTTGAAAGCAGGGATGAATGCTCACCCCGACGTAAAAGATGTTTCTGACAACGACATGCAAGGCATCAAAGAACTGCACGTGAAACTGAAACCAAAAGCAGAATTGCTGGGGTTAAACCTTTCTACCGTGATGGCACAAATACGCGCCGGATTTTTCGGCGCAGAAGCACAAAGTCTGCAACGGGGAGATGACGAAATAGAGGTATGGGTGAGGTATACTCAAGAAGAACGAAGTGCGGCAGAGAACCTGCTAAGCATGCAAATTAGAACGTCACAAGGAAACTTTTTCCTCAAGGATGTTGCAGAAGTGGAGCAAAAAACTGGAACGCTCACCATCAATCATACGGCAGGCGTACGCAGCATCTTGGTAGAAGCCAATGTCGCCAACCTGAATGTATCCGCACCGCAAGCCATCGCTAATATTGAGCAAACGATCCTGCCAGGTATTCTGGATAAGTATCCGTCAGTGTCTTACACCGTAGAAGGGCAAAACCGAATGTCTTTTAAGCTACTCGGTGCAATTTCCACAGTCGGCCCAATCATTTTACTCTTCATTTTTGCCCTGATCGTCATCAATTGCAATTCGTTTTCACAGGCGCTCATGGTTTTCAGTTTGTTTCCATTCACCCTCATTGGTGTGATTTTAGGACATTGGGTGCATGGCACACCTTTGAGTATTTTCTCGATGATTGGCACCATTGCACTCATAGGCGTATTTGTCAATGACACGCTCGTACTACTCTCCACAATGAACGATAACCTCAGGGAGGGAACGTCATTTTCAGAGGCGCTGATCAAGACAGCAAAGACGAGGTTTCGCCCGGTGATGATCACCTCCATCACCACCATTGCCGGTTTGGCTCCTTTAATCTTTTCAGGGAGCCTGAGTGCCCAGTTTCTAAAAGGGCCAGCTATTTCCATTGCCTATGGCATGGCCTTCGGGTTATTTAATGTGCTCTTGTTACTTCCTGTGTTCCTCGTCTTTTTCAATCGAATGAGACAGGTATGGTTTAGCCTTTGGAACCATCAGGTCTACACCAAGGAAGAGGTAGAACCTGCCATTAGAAAAATGAAATACATCATCAACGACTAAAAAATATACCATGAAAAAATTCTTATTAAAAAGATCTTTCCAGGCTTCATATCGGGAACTTCCCAAACGAGAAAATGCCGAGAGAAATTCGCTTGGTTTCTTCTGGCTGACCAAGGCCGTACTTTGTGGTTTTTCAATGATTGGATTGGTAAGTAGTGGTTTTTCTCAAGAGGTGACCTCCTCAGAGCTACTGACCCTTGAGGAAGCCATTGATCTCACATTAGCTAATAACTACGACATAAAAATAGAACGATACAATCAGGAAGTGGGTGACAACAACGTATCACGCGCATTGGCCGGTCAGCTTCCAAGACTGGACCTTACGATGAACTATGAATTCGGATACTCCGATGCGGAGATCCAAACACTTGGCTCGGGCTCAGAAGAATCGCCTACCCAAAATCTGGATGGAACAGCCCAGACTTTTTCCATCGCACCTGAACTTTCCGTACCGCTTTTCTCCGGTTTTAGAAACCGATATCGATACAAACAATTGGAAACTTCGAGTCGTATCGGAGCACAAAGAGTTAACCAGACCGTAGAGTTATCCATCCGTTCTACGGTAATAGCCTACCTGGAAGTTGCGAGGTTACAGTCCCAACTATCTATTGATACGGATATCATCGAAATCTCACGAGACAGGTATATCAGAATGGTACAAGATGCCAACTACGGAGCTGCTAACACGCTTGGAAAACTTCAGGCAGAAGTTGACTTGAAAACAGATAGTGCCAACTACCGCAACACCGCACTTTCTTATGAAAATAGCATGAGAGATCTCAATTTAATCATGGCTCAGCCACCGCATAAAATGTATCGGGTATCAGAAGAAATCCTACTTGTGGAGAAACTAGAATACGAAGTACTTAGAGAAGAGATGCTGGCTAATAATGCCAATCTCAACCTCTCGAAACTCAACCTGAAACATGCCAACTATGAAAGTGAGATTGCGAAATCCACTTACGCACCGTCACTATCGGCTTATGCCAACTATTCTTATCTGGACAGTGAGAATGAAGCCAACTTCCTGCAAAGCCAGCAAGTATACGGCCCCAATGTGGGCATCCGCATGTCGTGGAACTTGTTCAACGGGGGAAGCAACAAGGTGAAGCGGCAGAATGCCGGAATCCAGCTGAGGCAGCAACAAGCCATGCTTGAAAGTACTGAAATGATGATGGAAAAAGAGCTGAAAAACGTCTATTCTCAGTATTTGAACCACAGGGAACAACTAAGAATAGCGCAATCAAACCTGCCCACTTACCAGCTAAACTACGATAAAACGAGTGACGATTTTAAGCTGGGTTTAGTCGACGCATCGGATGTACGCACCGCTCAGCTTAACCTGGCTTCAGCAAAAAATCGAATGAATAACCTGAGTTATGGCATCAAACAGTCAGAGGTGCGATTGTTAGAACTCAGTGGAAGGTTAAACTTAGAAAAATAAACGTAGTAAAAAATAAATAGCAATTAGCGCTTAGTTATAATAACTAAGCGTAAAGAGTCAAAATGAAAATCAAAATGAAAAAGATCATCTTAGTAGTAACAATAGTAACAACAGCAAGTGATTTAGCAGCTCAAGGAAAGGTTACCGTCACCATCGAAGACGTGGAAAGCGACAGAGGATACGTCTATTTCAACGTTTTCCAATCGGACGATGGTTTCCCCAATGAATGGAACAAAGTTTACAAACAACAAAAGCTGAAAGCTAAAGAGGGCGAAGTATCCTATACTTTCAACGAGCTACCTTTCGGTACCTATGCCATATCGATCGCTCATGATGAGAATGGAAATGGTGAGGTAGATACCAATTTCGTAGGATTTCCAAAGGAACCGGTAGGAGCCTCAAACCAAACTGGCTTTGGTAAGCCGAGTTTCAATCGATCCAGGTTTGAGCTGAGTCCGTCTAACGCGTCCATACTATTGAAAATGAACTTTTTGAACTAAGGTAAGTCATGCAGTCAAGGAACAAATTTTTATTTTTCGCTCTTTTTCTCTTCTTCTTCACCCCAAATGCAGAGGCACAGGTAGATATTTCTTCTACTCGATCTAGGTTAGGGTTAGGACTTAATGGTGGAGTAACAATTGGAGATTACGATGGTGTTTATTCCTCCAACATAGGCTTGGATGTCGTTTACTTGTATGGCCTTTCAGCACGGTTTCACGTTGGTGTAGCTACAGGATTTGCCAATTATTTCTACAAGGAGGATGAATCTCACCCGGAGCTTCGCGGTGAGATGGAAGATTTCCGGTTGATCCCTATTACTGCAAGTATTCGCGTTTCACCCATTCGAAATTTATTAGGAGGAGCAGATATTGGTTATGCGTTAAACCTTGATGGGAATCGTGAAAGTGGGTTTTATGCCTCACCAAGGTTGACCTATCTATTTGCTGGTCGGGTACCTGACTTTGTGGGGTATCGTACCATAAACCTGAATAAAAACCTGGATAGTGTTCAGTTCGGAATCGGATTGATTTTGAAATGAAGAAATCCATTTTGACCACCACTAAAGCACTTCTTTCACTTAGCCCCTGCTAGTGTTT
>JBCCXH010000212.1:0-8807 GCA_039192005.1 Bacteroidota bacterium | reverse complement strand
GATAGATAACCTCCTGATTTAGAGCCGCGGTGGAAACCGTTAATTGATTTCAGTACGACTGAAGGGCTAGATAAAAAAGTTTCAAAAAAAATTACTGGTGTCCGGTCAAAATCTACACTATCCTTACACCCAGGAGGGTAGGGAAAGAAAGTTTGGCGGGGGTGCGAAGGGCAAAGGGGAGGCAGCTTACAAACTTTCTTGGCTTTTTTGTTACTTTTTTTGCCAAGAAAAAAAGTAAGAGAAAAAAGACGGTCCGCCGCGCGGCTATAGATTACTTCCATAAGCAAAGGGGGGTGTTTTTGACGGTTCGCCGTTGCGATCAAGGTAAAAAATCATGTTCTAAAGCGTTAAAGTATGGTTTATTTTTCTAAAAATCATCCCGAAGCTTCGGGACCGATTGCTTATCTCAAATAGTAAAGTAGAGTTTATGAATAATACAGGTTAGGAACGTTATAGCTTCAGGAAATTTTCCAGTAGCTTCTGTCCCACATCCGCAGACTTTTCCGGGTGGAACTGTACTCCGTAAAAGTTGTCTTTGTGTAGTCCCGAAGAAAAAGGAACGATGTAGTCGGTAGAAGAAATGGTATGTTCCCCGACTTCCGCAAAGTAGCTGTGCACGAAGTACACATTGTCGACGGTAGAGATGCCTTCATACAGCGGACCGCTGACCGAAATAAAATCATTCCAGCCCATGTGAGGGACCAGTTCCTCTGGTGGAAATAACCGCACACTCTCGTCAAAGATCCCGAGGCAGGTCGTATCCTTTTCCTGCGAATACTCACACATCAGTTGCATGCCCAGACAAATCCCTAAAAAAGGCTGTTGCAGTTCAGTCAGTACCTTATCCAGGTTTCGTTCTTTTAAGTAGTTCATGGCCGAGTTGGCTTCTCCCACTCCCGGGAAGATCACTTTATCGGCCGATCTCAGTTCATCGTGATCATCCGTGAGAATGGATGGGACGCCTAGCCGGTTCAAGGCGTTGACAAGTGACCGAATGTTACCGGCGTTGTATTTTACTACTGCTATCATTTTATTTCTTCGATTTCTTTATTTGATGATTTTTACCATTGAATGCACCACAATCAAAAAAAATCATTCCATCTAAAACCGTTTAAACCTAAATTCTTCAATTCAATAAATCCAAAATCCCTTAACACTCATTTGAGCAAATCTCTCAATCAAAAATCCCTCAATCGAATCAATCGTCAATCGAACCAATCCTACAACACGCCTTTCGTGCTAGGCATCACACCCGAATCATCTTTTCGTACCGCCATTTTAATCGCTCTGGCAAACGCCTTGAAGATCGACTCGATCTTATGATGATCGTTGTCCCCTTCCGCTTTGATGTTCAGGTTGCTTCGGGACGTATCCGAAAACGACTTAAAAAAGTGAGAAGCCATCTCCGTAGGGAACTCCCCAATGTGCGTCCCTGCGAAGGCAACGTCCCACTCCATCCAGGGCCTTCCACCAAAGTCGATGGCCACCTGCGCCAGACAGTCATCCATCGGAAGTAAAAAACCGTAGCGCTCCATTCCCTTCCGGTCGGCAAGGGCATCGTTAAATGCACTTCCCAATGCCAAAGCCGTATCTTCGATCGTATGGTGCGGGTCGATGTGAATGTCTCCCTTCACCTCTACATGCAAACCTACCGCTCCGTGTCGGGCAATTTGGTCCAGCATATGATCAAAGAAGGAAATGCCCGTTGAAATAGCCGTATGCATAGGGTCGTCCAGGTTCACCTCCACCAAAATCTGTGTCTCTGAGGTCGTTCGTAAACTTCGGCCTGTTCTTCCGGATGCTGCATATTCTTCGTTTTTTAAAGCCATTAGGAGCTGTGCATTTTCTTCCGGGGTTCCTACCGTGATTCGCAACGTATTTTCCACCTGGCCGGATCGGTCCCGTAGCACGATTCCTTTCTTGAGCATCTGGTCATAGGTGGCTTTAGCATCTTCAAACTCCACCAATAAAAAGTTCGCATCTGAAGGGTACACTTTTTTTACCGAAGGGACCGAAATGAGATTTTTTTCCAGTTTTCCTCGTTCCTCGGTCAAGATCTCCACTTGTCGTTTGAGCTCGTCGGGCCGCTTCAATGCTTCAATCGCCTTTTGCTGCGTAATGGAGTTGACGTTATAAGGAGGTTTGATTTTATGTAAAACTTCGATGACTTCTTTGCTTCCCATTCCTGCACCAAGCCGAATACCCGCTAAGCCAAACGCTTTACTAAAGGTATTGAGGATGAAAATATTGCGTGCGTTGTCTTCCAACAAGCTTTCATTGGTAAAATCAACGTAGGCTTCATCCACTACAACCAGCCCGTCAAAAGATGTAGCAATGGATTTGATCGTAGATGGGTCCATGCTATTTCCCGTTGGGTTGTTGGGCGAACAGACAAAGATGACTTTCAGGTTGGGGTCGGAGAGTGTTGGACTCAACGCGTCAAAATCAATTTGAAAATCAGGAGTCAGCGGTTGCTTGAGAATTTCCACATCGTTAATCTTAGCACATACTTCGTACATACTAAAGACAGGAGGGAAGACCAGTATTTTATCTTGTCCAGGCTCACAAAATGCACGGATCAGTAAGTCGATCAGTTCATCGCTACCATTTCCAAAGATCACCTGATCGGGTTGCACCGATCTGAATTGAGCAAACTGATGCTTGAGTTCCTTCATCGAAGCGTCCGGGTATCGGTTCAGCCCAAACCCAAACGGGTTTTCGTTGGCGTCCAGGGATACACTGGCCAGGCCTCCAAATTCATCCCTTGCACTTTGGTAGGGTTTTAATGCCTTGACGTTTGGTCGTGTTATTCTTTCTATATCAAACATGTTTACTTCGACTTATAAACAAAAATTGTTTTTACTTTCAATATCCCATTTCCAGCGAGGAAATTTTGATGTGTTTTTTTGAGTCTTTATTCCCCCTTTGGAGCCGCAGAGGACCTGTGGGGGAGGCTGTTAATCTCCTTAATTAAATAGTTTTTTACTCTATCGATATTTGATGGAATGGCATCATCCGGTATCCTAATTAGGATAAACCCTAATTCTTTCAACTTCTTTTCTCGTACCTTATCTTTTTTGGAGACTTCTTCATAAGAGTGAGTGATTCCATCTACTTCGATAATGAGCTTGAGTGGGAGGCAAACAAAATCGACAATGTACTTGCCAATTGGACGTTGCCTCCTAAATGGGTATCCTAGACCACTTGCCCTTAGAACATATTTCCAAAGCATTCCTTCTGCCAAAGTTGAGTTGTTCCTTAGATCTCTCGCTTTGTCTTTCAGGTTCTTATTGTAATAGTTGAATTTATTCATTTTCCTCCCCCTGGCCCCCTCATGGAGGGGGAATTTGATGTGCTTTGTGCAGAGTTATTTCCCCCTTTGGAGGGGGTTAGGGGGAGGCCTTTAACCTTCTTCAACCTCACACTCACTGCATTTTTATGAGCCTGTAGCTGTTCTGCTGCCGCCATTTTTTCGATAGCCGGCCCCAGGTTTTTGATGCCCTCTTCCGAAAGTTTTTGAAACGTTATTTTCTTAATAAAACTGTCTAAAGAAACCCCGCTGTAATTTCTCGCATAGCCATTCGTCGGCAGGGTGTGATTCGTCCCACTCGCGTAGTCTCCAGCACTTTCGCAGCTCCAATTACCAATGAAGACACTACCCGCAATGGTGATTTGCTCAGCAAGTTCGTCACTGTTTTTCGTTGCAATGATCAAATGCTCTGGGGCATACATATTGCTAAATGCGACTGCTTCTTTCAAATCGTTCACCAGGATGGATTGACTGTTTTCCAGTGCCTTTGCAGCAATTTCCTGACGAGGCAATGTATTGAGTTGCTTTATGACTTCTTCGTTTACACCGGCAATCAACTGTTCCGAATCACTGACCAAAACGACCTGGCTGTCCACCCCATGTTCGGCCTGACTCAAAAGGTCTGCCGCAACAAACTCAGGCTCAGCAGCATCGTCCGCAATCACTAATACTTCACTCGGTCCGGCTGGCATGTCTATAGCGACGCCAAACCTCTGAGCGAGTTGTTTAGCAGCAGTTACGTACTGATTTCCAGGACCAAAGATCTTATCTACTTTAGGAACGGACTCGGTACCAAAGGTCATAGCCGCCACGGCTTGTGCACCACCCGTGAGGTACACTTTTTCGATTCCCAATAGTTGACAGGTCCACCCAATGACGTCGTTGAGTACTTCTTCTTTTTGGGGAGGCGTACAAACGACGATGTTTTCACAGCCGGCAATTTTTGCCGGAATGGCCAGCATGAGCAGCGTAGAAAAAAGCGGGGCCGTACCTCCGGGGATGTACAAGCCGACATGTTGAATGGGCAGGCTTTTTCTCCAACACTGCACTCCAGGCATCGTCTCGATGGTGTCGAAGTTTTCTTTTTGTGCTAAGTGAAATTGTTCGATATTGGCCTTGGCTTGCTTGATCGCCTTGGCAAGGTCAGGGTCAATCTCAAAGGCTGCTTCTGCTAAGTTAAAACTGATGGAGGCCAGCTCTACCCCATCGAATTGATGAGCAAAATGACGCAACGCTTGATCACCTTTGTTCCGCACTTTATCCATGATGGCGGTAACGGCCCCTTCGAGTTTGGAAAAATCAAACGTGGGACGTTCACATAACGTGGCCCAATCTTCAATCTCTGGATATTTTACTCCCTTCATCATACTTTCTTACTATTTAAAGTTGACTACAAAATCATTTTTTCAATAGGGCAAACCAAAATACCCTCAGCCCCTTTTTCTCTCAGTTGGTCGATGACTTCCCAAAAATCATCTTCACCAATCACACTATGAATGCTACTCCAACCTTCCTGGGCAAGAGGCAGGACCGTGGGACTTCTCATGCCAGGCAGTAAATCAATGATAGCCTCCAAATTTTCATTGGGTGCATTTAAGAGGATGTATTTGTTTTGCTTAGCTGTTTTTGCTGCTTCTATGCGAAACAAAAGTCGATCTAAAAGTTCTTGTTTTTCTTGAGTTAGTCCCTTGTTGGCAATGAGCAGCGCCTCACTCTTTAAGACGACTTCTGCTTCCTTCAGGCCGTTGGCCAGTAACGTACTTCCGGTACTGACGATATCAAAAATACCGTCTGCCAGCCCGATGCCAGGGGCAATTTCCACACTGCCGCTGATGACTTCGATTTCGGCTTCAATGTTTTTTTCCTCCAAAAAGTTTCTTAAGATAACCGGGTAGCTTGTGGCAATCTTTTTCCCTTTAAACCAATTGATTCCCGGATAGTCTTCTTCACGTTTTACTGCCAGTGATAACCGGCACTTCGAAAATCCCGGACGGTTGATGATGGCGACGTCCTCTTCTTTTTCCAGGTATTCGTTTTCTCCAACGATCCCGATGTCGGCTACCCCTTCTGCCACATACTGAGGAATGTCGTCATCTCTTAAGTAGAAAACTTCCATCGGAAAGTTGGAGGCGGTGGACATTAACTTACCTCCGGTACTGATTTTGATTCCGCACTCTTTGAGCAATCCCATACTCTTTTCGTTGAGACGACCACTTTTTTGAACGGCGATTTTTAGTCTTGTCATGTTCTGCTTTGGTATAAAAAAAAGAAGCCCGACGGGGGTCCGACGGGCTTCAGTTATTTCGTTTAACTACAGCATCATCTCCCTACCCCTCAGTGAGGAAAGTAACATGATGATAATGATGATGTAGCGTATTTGTTTTCATTACTTGTCGCGAATATATACCGATTTTTTTATTGATTATTTTAGATTTTTGTTTTTTCTTCAGTTTCTTCTTTTATCACACAAACAGGAAACTGAATCACTTCTTAAATCGAATCAATCTTCAAATCGAGTTAAATCGCTCAAGCTTCAAATCTTTTGCTTACTTCTTCCCAGTTAATCACATTGAAGAAAGCAGTGATGTAATCAGGTCTTCTGTTTTGATAGTTTAGGTAATAAGCATGTTCCCAAACGTCCAAACCTAAAAGAGGTGTTCCTTTTTCGTCGGCGACCGGCATTAAAGGATTGTCCTGATTAGGAGTAGAAGTTACGGCTACTGTTCCATCTTCTTTTTTGATCAACCATGCCCAACCACTGCCAAATCGCGTTGCAGCAGCACTACTGAATGCCTCTTTAAATTTTTCGTATGAACCGAAAGCGGCATTGATGGCATCTGCAATTGCACCAGAAGGCTCACCACCACCATTAGGGCTCATGATAGACCAGAAAAGCGTGTGGTTATAGTGTCCACCACCATTGTTTCTTACGGCACCATTATCTGTGTTGTCGTTGCATAGCTCTTCAACGGACTTACTGTCCATGTCAGACCCTTCAATGGCTGCGTTTACTTTCGAAACATAGGCCGCATGATGTTTTCCATGGTGTATCTCCATTGTTTTAGCATCAATATGAGGTTCCAATGCATCGTATGCGTAAGGTAAGTTTGGTAATTCAAAAGCCATAAATCAAGTCTTTTTTAGGTTGTTAAAAATAATACGGTGAATGTAACAAAAAGAAGTAGGATTTAGTTGCCTCGCATCTTCTTGAAAAAGTCTTTAATTAAAATTTCACACGCTTCTCTTTGTACTTCCCGGACGATTTTTGTTTTTGGATGAATCATGTTCTCATTGAAATTGCTGAACCCCCTCACGTCATCGTTCGCACCAATGACCACTTTTCCGATTTGCGTCCAGAAAAGTCCTCCGGCACACATGCAGCAAGGTTCCAGCGTGACATAAAGCGTACAGTCAGTTAAATATTTTGACCCCAGGTAATTCTGTGCGGCAGTAATCGCCAGCATTTCTGCATGCGCTGTCGCATCACTTAGCCGCTCTACCCGGTTGTGATCCTTCGCAATGATTTTGTTGTCGCAAACAACTACGGCACCTATAGGGATTTCACCCTCTTCAAAAGCAGCCTCAGCCTCCTTTAGGGCCTGGTTCATGTAGTGTTCGTCGCTATGGATCGATAAAGTCATATCTTTTGCTTAAAAATTACGTTCCTCCGTGCTGTAATGAATGTTACTCACATAGAATTTACAATATTTTGAAAAAGAAACTTGGTGAAAAAGAGGCAGATTCATTAGTCTCTTTCACTTAAACCTAAAGTTCAGTAAAAAATGAATGACCAAAACAGCTATTTTGCTTCCAAGGAAGATATTGCTACTACGAAGACGGACATTTGCCCATGTGAAAGCAGACCTGATCAAATGGATGTTTATCTTCTGGGTAGGTCAATTGGCTACCGTTTTTATTTTCCTGAAATTCGTTATTTAATCTTCACGCTCTCCATTACCTCTTTCGCTATCCCCTCCCATTGATTTTTATATCGAGCTCTGCAACCAAAGTTGAAAAGAAGTACTTGACCATTATAAGAGGTATATTGAATGTAAGAGTAATTGCTTTGTGGCTTTTTTGAGGAGAACTCGTTGTCATTGACTACGGTTGATACAAATTCAAAAACAATAAACTCTCGCCCGTTGATTTTTCTGATGTCATCCTGGATAAATTCTACTTTGTCAAATAAGGACCGAATACTTGCTTTGTAAAATCCATAGACCGTCTTTGTATCCGGTGCTGTCCATTGCATGGGGTTATCGTTTACACCCAACGTGACCTCCTGGTCCTGCGTCGTAAACATGGCGAATGGGATTTTTGATGAGGCCACCTTCGTCATTCGGTCCTGGTCATTCATATTAATGAACGTGTCAGGGACTTTCATTTGGATGTTCTTGTTTACGGTGACATTAACCAGCTTTTGCGCAAAGGTCACAGACCCGGAGAAAAGGAGAAATAGAAAGAACAAGTTTCGCATGCTTCAAAATTAAACAGAGAAAGACAGAATTGATTTTGGAGATTTGATAAGTGTGTTAATTTCTATGGAAAAATAGGTTTACGATACGCAATCGTAAATCAGGAATAACTAACCATCATCGTCCTATCTTTGCGCCTTTATTTTTTTTCATCTTCAAAAAATCACTAAAGAAAATGCTACGAACGCATACATGCGGAGAATTACGAATGGATCAGGTTGGAACTCAGGTAACCTTATGCGGTTGGGTTCAAAAACAACGAGATAAAGGAGGAGTAGTTTGGATTGACCTAAGGGACCGGTATGGGATCACACAACTGATTTTTGAAGATGGAGTGACGGATCAGGCACTCATAGATCAGGCGAAGAAGGCGGGGAGAGAATACGTTGTAAAAGCAACAGGTGAGGTCGTGGAACGTTACGCAAAAAACGATAAAATGCCTACCGGCGATATCGAAGTACGGGTCACCGCATTGGAGTTTCTCAACGAAGCCAGGACACCACCTTTTACAATTGAAGAAGAAACAGATGGAGGGGAAGACCTGCGGATGAAGTACCGGTACCTGGACATCAGGAGAAGCGACGTTCGAAAAAAACTGGAGCTCAGAAATGAGCTGATGCAACACGTAAGAACCTACCTGAATTCCGAGCAATTTGTAGAGGTCGAAACGCCTTATCTGATTAAATCCACTCCTGAAGGTGCCAGGGATTTTGTGGTCCCTTCCCGAATGAATGAGAACGAATTTTATGCCCTGCCCCAGTCACCTCAAACGTTTAAACAGCTCCTGATGGTGGGAGGAATGGATCGGTACTTTCAAATTGTAAAATGCTTCCGGGACGAAGATTTGAGGGCCGATCGCCAGCCGGAATTTACGCAGATAGACTGTGAAATGTCTTTCGTGGAGCAAGAAGACATCCTTCAAACCTTCGAAGGGATGACTAAGTATTTGTACAAAGAAATCAAAGGAGTAGAACTATCAGACTTTCCTCGAATTAGTTATGACGAGGCGATGGAGAAGTACG
>JBCCXH010000211.1:0-8853 GCA_039192005.1 Bacteroidota bacterium | reverse complement strand
TGTGGTTAATAAGAGGAAATAGGTGGTTTTTTTGCCTCCTTTATCGCATGAATGCATTGTAGTAAAAAACGACAGTCTTATTTTGTGTTTTGATCGCTACCCTGATTGACTCAAAGCCGCTATTTTTTAATCAAACCTCTCAAGCCCCCTCCAATCAACGACCAATTCGATTGCGTCAATAAATAATACCTTAATTTTCAAGCTAAGCCCGACACATTTGAAACATACCTGATGGGTAGATAAATTTGTTAGCGAGCATGATCACGATAACCAGACTATTTCTCAAAACCAAAACGTTTCCATCTTATTCATATGAGAAATTATTACCATACGTTGGGCGTACCGGAAGACGCCAATCAGGACGAAATAAAAAAAGCGTACCGAAAGCTTTCATTGAAGTTCCACCCGGACAAAAATGAAAGCGACGATTATTTCTCCGAAAGATTTAAAGACATCAATGAAGCATATGCCGTACTTTCAGACGCTGAGAAAAGAGCGGACTATGATTTTCAATTGAGATACGATTCAAGTGATCATTCGAAGACGGTTATTACCGATGAACTCATTAAAGCGGCATGCCTCGTAGTTGCCCGAAATACAGTGTCAAGGTCGCTACTTCAGGATCAATTGCAGGTGGATGATCTTGCTGCCCTATGCCTATTGGATGAGCTTTCAGGTTTGCAGATTATTGGCTCGGATGATGAAACTGCCAGCCTAAATGTGTTGGTCAATGAGAACGGACTAAAGCATACCCTTTTCAGTAAAACGGACAACTCCGGGGTAAAGGAGGAGGTAGCTACGTATCTTAAAAAATTTAAAGAAACTAATTCCGCTCATCGTCTACCAAAACGTAGGAACATAACCCAAAATAGTTGGATCGGTACAGCTAAGTGGAAGCATACCCAGGGCCGGCTACTGGCAATTGGCATATGCCTGATGGTATTCCTACTTGCAAACCCAACGGCATCGGATGAACAAAAGCAAGGTAAAATAATCGCCCAAACGGGTTTAAACCTTCGGTTAGCGCCAAATTCCGGATCTGATGTGATAACGGCAATTCCTACCAACGAAAAGATTACGATTATTCAACCCGATGGTCCGGAGACGGTCATTTCTGAAAAAAAAGCCAACTGGATGAAAGTAAGGTACAAGAAATACGAGGGCTGGGTTTGGGGTGGATTTATAAAGGAAATCAAATAAATCAGATTAAAGGTACCTCCAAAACATTTGCCTCGTCAGGCGTCTTGCCATGATGAGAAAAAAAGGTAGCAATATGCAGTTACCCTCCTAAAGCAGTTTTCCAGGTAGAAAAAGCGGGCCGTTCCAAACCATTCTCATCCAGTAAGCCCGTATCCCTCCATATCTGGCCAACGTCTTTTACTTCTGTCGGAAAGGTTTCCCAGAGCGCATCGTAATCCCTGTGGGCCCACCAGATAACAAACTCATAATCCTGCTCCCGGGCGTTTTCCAGCAAAGTTTCGAGGTAGACGTTTTGCTCCTCCGGGGTTCCGGTAATCGATACATTCAGGTTGGGAATGATCAGGTCCTCCGCCAGGTGACTCGTTTCTACAAAGGCAATCGGTTGACTGACCCGGCCATGCAGGAAGTCGAGCGTTTGTTGGAATTCATTGGCGGTCTTTTGGTTCTTAAGGAAGGGATAGTAGCTGATCGCGACAAAGTCCAGTTGGTTCATGTGACTAATGATGTCATTGATGTAGCTGGCAGGGTCGTCAACGGTTGGTTCAAAGAGGTTATGAAGTGAAATGGATGCTGATATGGGCAGGTCCGGGTACACGTCTTTGATTCGGGACGTCACCTTTTGGATCAATGCCTGATACCCTTCCCACTTATCGCTGCTTCGTAGTCTCAACTCATTGACTTCAATGGCGATCACCAAATAATCAGGCAAAAACTGATCAACCAGATACTGAACGTGTTTTGTATAGGCATCTTCAATTTCCAAATCGTTGATAGTGGAATAACTTGGTGCAGACCCATCGACATCCGCTGCGAGGTCGTCCCGGTTGGAGTTCAACAAACTCACCGAAAGAAGTAGTTTTTTATCTGCTATTTTTTTGGCAGCCCTGCCGGTGATCTCATTGGTGAAGTCAACTGGAAGCATCAGGTCATTCGTCCAGGCATTCCAGGGGATTTGATTGTCTACATGCTCTGCGTAAATGGTGGCGTGCTCACCTATGAATGCGTAGGTGTCATCTACGTCCTGTTGTGTCGCACCAAAACTCCAGGAGGTAAATCCCATATCAAAATTTCTCTCCAGGGCGTCAGATGGGACGTTATTCGTGTCATCACTTCCACAACTGTTAACAAATAGCACACAGACAATACTTAGAGCAATCAGATACCTACGTTTCATCGGGTCCGGATTAAAATGATGAATCAAAGATTGACTGACTGACTCGGTTTAAGAAACAATGGTTGTGCTAAGTCACTAGTTAACCTCGTCTTATCGTTTAACAACTTTGTTTTGACGATGAAATTCATCCAAAAGCCCAGCACTTTTTCCTATTCGCTCATGTGATAGTTGACAATGGCAATACCATCAATCACATTTATATTTTCCCTGATGACTCTAAACTTAAAAAAATAATTTAGCTTCCTTTAGAAGTAGAATAAATCAAATGGATCTTTTTAACTTGTAAGAAGAGGCTTAGATTAAATTTAAGTAATACAATACGTTATGATGAAAGTGTTGAAAAAAGGTGCGACAAAAGAATCTATTAAGAAAGTGAGTAAAGAGATTTCAGAAAGGCCTTCTAAAAAAGGATTCAACGCACAGGAATTTTGTGGTCTCTTAAAATTGGATGAAGATGCGTTAGTTATTCAGAAGCGTATGAGAGATGAATGGGACTAACCTCTTACTTGATACCAACATCATACTTTACTTGCTCGATGGTGACGAAACCTTAGTTGAAATATTGGATGAAAAACATGTATATGTCTCTTTTATTACCGAGTTGGAATTGTATGGCTTTAAGAAGTTGACCCTCATTGAGAAGCAAAAAATTGATAAAGTGCTATCGGCATGCACCGTTATTGATGTTAATGCAGGAATAAAAAATGCGACCATAGAAATTAGAAAAAACTACAAGGTCAAGTTACCGGACGGCTTGATTGCTGGGACGGCTTTATACTTTGATATGCCCCTCCTAAGTGCAGATAAAGGATTCCAAAATATCAAATCCCTGGATTTAATTAATTACGAAAAATAGCTTCCTTTTCCAACCTTGTGATGTTGAACGTGCATTTATTCGCTCATGTGGTAGTTGACAATGGCAATACCATCAATCACATTTTTATTTTCCCTGATGACTTTAAACCCTTTCGTTTCAAAAAAAGGTTGGGCCGTTTTACTCACATCGGAAGTCAATTGGTGGAAACCAAGCCTGAGCGATTCACCTTTTAGTTTTTCATAGATACGTCCGGCGATCCCCTGCCTGAGGAAATCCTTGTGTACGTACATGAGGTTTACATAGTTGCCGTTTTTTAATGAGCCATAGCCGGCCATCTTACCGTCAGTTTCTGCGATGATAAAGTATTGATCAACGATAAAATTTTTCCACCGCTCCTTATCTCCTGCTTTTGAAACCCAGGCGTTCAGTTGTTCCATGTCATAATCAGACCGACACGTACTCATTACCGTACCTACAAACAGTTGCTGTATTTCTTCCAGATCATCGAGCGTAGCCTGCCTGAACGTCATCATGATTTAATTTACTCCTTCTTCAAAAATGAGTTGACAAAGTGCTGCATTTACTTTTTAAAATGGTGTATCCATGTCAGTAAAACCGGACAAATCCATCAATCGTTTGAAGCTAAAATCCGCTGCCTACTTTGTCCGCTCAATGGTAAACTGTACCAGTTGCTCCAATGAAGTTCGGTGGGCCGAATCGGGGAGTGTTGCCAAAATGTCTTTCGCTTTTTGATGATAGCTGTTCATCACCGAGGTCGCATACTCAATGCCTCCCGAGGCTTTCACAAAATCGATGACCTCGTGTACCGCACGGGGCTTCTTTTCGCTTCTCTTTACCAGTTTTTTGATGCGGCTTACCTCACTTTTCGAAGCTTTACTCAAAGCATGGATGAGCGGCAGCGTCATTTTTTTCTCCCGGATGTCGATTCCTGTTGGCTTACCGATTTCAAACGCACCGTAGTCAAACAAGTCATCTTTTATTTGAAAGGCCATGCCCACGTTTTTTCCAAACTCGCCCATTTTTTGAACGGTCTCCTCATCTGCACCAACGGATGCCGCACCGACTTTACAGCAGGAAACAATCAGGCTGGCCGTTTTTTGGTGGATCACTTCATAATAAACTTCTTCTTTGATGTCCAGCTTTCTCGCCTTCTCCATTTGAAGAAGTTCCCCCTCACTCATCTGCTTGACGGCTTCTGTGGTGATTCGAAGCAAATCGTGGTCTCCGTTGTCCATGCAGAGGATGAGACCTCGTGTGAGTAAAAAATCTCCGACCAATACCGCGATTTTATTTTTCCATAGCGCATTGATAGAAAAAAAACCCCTTCGGTAATGCGAGTCGTCTACAACATCATCGTGTACCAGAGAAGCCGTGTGGATGAGTTCGATCAAAGAAGCACCGCGAAACGTTCGTTCGCTTATTTCTCCAATGCTTCCCGCACTTAGAAAGACGAATAGCGGGCGCATCTGTTTGCCCTTTCTCCTTACAATATATCCTGTGATCTTATCCAGGAGCATCACTTTGCTCTTCATGGATTGTCGGAACTTTTTTTCAAATTCCGCCATTTCTTGAGCGACAGGCGATTGTATATCTTTTAGCTTTAGCGCCATTTGAGTGCAAGTATACTGATGCAGATGTTAATGCTTAGAATTAACTTTCCGCAGATTTCCAAAATTGGTGAATGAATAAAAACAAGGTTAGATATTCGGAAATAATTCCTAACAAGAGAGATTGGCCAATTGTTCAGCTTTCAAGGGACAGAAAAGCATTTATTAATGAAGTAGCGACTGATGCATACCATCAGTTTGTCCAGGGTAAAAACGGAACCATACGCGAAGAAATTGAAATGACCATCCACAGGGAGAAGCTTCGAATAAAAGCAAACCCCTGGAAGGTAGATCCACCGGATGAGCACGGCTTTTGGAAAGGAATCCAAAACCGGTTAATCGAGATTGACCCTGAAGACAAAGAGAAGGCAAGAGAACAGGAGCATCAAATCGTTAAAGACATCATCCACCGGTATGCAGAAGAGATTGCCGGAAACTTTAAGAAATCTTCTTACCGATTTGCACAAAGCTTTGTCACGTTTGGTTTTGCCCGTTTGCTCAATGCGGCGCGGGTGAAAGGACTCTTGGCGCTATTTAGTCGCCAACTTGATCTGGACGATAAACTGCACGTCGTAGGTGAAACAGAGCACATTCGTCAGCTTTCAAAAATTGGTACGGTAGTGATGGTACCGACCCATTTCAGTAACCTGGATTCCATTCTTATTGGATGGGCCATTCAGTACCTCGGGCTGCCACCCTTTACTTACGGTGCCGGGCTCAACCTGTTCAATATCAAAGTACTGGCCTATTTTATGAATAGCCTGGGAGCGTATAAAGTAGACAGAAGGAAAAAAAATCCACTTTATCTGGAAACGCTCAAAACGTATTCCAATCGGTCCATCCAGCGAGGGTGTCACAGTTTGTTTTTTCCGGGAGGGACCCGTTCCCGATCGGGAGAGATCGAAAGCCGACTAAAATTGGGACTTTTGGGGACCACCATAGAAGCCCAAAGGGAGTTGTATCAAAATCAGAAAGACGGTAAGGAGGTCAAAAAAGTATTTATCGTCCCCGTGGTGATCAATTATCACTTTACGTTGGAGGCGCCCGCACTCATCAAAGAACATTTGAAGCGTACAGGTAAGGAACGGTACTATGTAGAGGCAGACGAGTTTTCTACTTCTTATAAAATCAGTACGTTCCTTTTCAAGTTTTTCACCAAAGGTTCTGATATTTCAGTAAGCATTGGGAGAGGAATGGACATTCTTGGAAACTACGTCGATGCCGAAGGCCGAAGCACGGATAAAAACGGAAATTGTATCGATCCCAGAGATTATTTCCTGAGGGAAAACAAGATCACGGTGGACAAACAGCGAGAAAATGAATACGTCAGGGTGCTCTCTCAACGCATTGTAGAAGAATACCACAAGTACAACCGCGTCTTTGCGAGCCATCTGGTAGCCTTTACAGCGTTTAAGATGCTGGAAAGAAAAAATCCGAAACTTGATATTTATCACGTTTTACGCTTATCAGAAGAAGATTTAGTACTGAATTACGAGGAGTTTAAAGAAAACTACAAGCGTCTAAGGAAAAAATTGGAAAAGTTGCATAAGAAGGGCAACGTAGATCTGGCAAATCACATGATGAAAAAAGCAGATGAATCCATCCTGGTTGGACTGAAGAACGTAGGGCTTTATCACAATAAGCGGCCACTTATTGCCAAAAAGAATAAGATAATTATTCAGGACACCAATACACTTTATTATTATCACAACAGAATGAATGGTTATGGACTCGAAAAGTTCATCTGATGAAAAGGTTGGGGTCATTGGAGCCGGGAGTTTTGGTACTGCCATTGCCAACATCCTGGCTGAAAATGTAGAAGAAGTATTGCTCTATGTTCGTACGCCGGAAAAAGCGCATCAGATTTCGAAAGATCGGGTGAGTTCAGGGCAAAAGCTGGCGAACAACATTACAGTAGTAGAGGATTTACAACACGTTGCTGCAACGTGTGAGGTCATCTTTCCCATGGTGCCATCTGCCAACTTTCGGGAAATGATCCTGGCACTCTCTCCATTCTTAAAACCCTATCATGTCCTGCTTCATGGGACGAAAGGATTTGATCTTTACATCCCTAAAAAGGAGAAAATTGCAAAAGGAAACCCATTGACCCGGGACCATGTCAAGACCATATCGGAGGTCATCACTGAAGAAACTTCTGTCTTAAGGGTGGGCTGTCTGGCGGGCCCTAACCTCGCCAGAGAACTCAATGAAAAAAAGCCGGCCGCAACAGTGGTTGCCTCACATTTTGATGAAGTCATAGAAATTGGAAAAAAACTGCTCAAAAACGATCGTTTCATGATCTATGGGAGTGGAGATCTGATAGGAATAGAGCTTTGCGGCATCCTTAAAAACATCATTGCGGTGGGCGCCGGTGCCATTGATGGAATGGATCTTGGGCAAAACGCCAAGGCACTTTTCATAAGCAGAGGCCTGGTGGAGATGGTGTACATAGGAAAAGCATTAGGAGGAAATGCACAGGCCTTTCTAGGACTGGCAGGGGTAGGTGATTTGATTGCCACGTGTACTTCAAACCTGAGCCGAAACTTCAGTGTCGGTGTTCGACTTGCCAAAGGGGAAACACTAGACCAGATTTTAGCTTCTTCAGAAGAAGTAGCTGAGGGAATCAAGACGATCAAGATAGTCAATGAACTGGCCGATTCCTATGGTGTTAGATGCCCCATTACTCAGACACTTGACAAAATTTTCAATCAGGAAATGACCATTCAGGATGCATTGACTTATTTGATGAGCTTTCCCTTCCGTGCTGAGATTGATTTTTTTGAGCAGCCGGTCGTGGATTAGAACTAGTCAAACTTTGTGCCTTCCACATACGTTTGTCAGCTCCATTCAGCCGCTCTGGAATGAGCCACCATGGAACGGTATTTACAGTGATTTAGAATTAAACACCAGTTCCACTGCCACCATGGAATTGCGGCCGTTCCACCTTATCTGCTCATATTCATCGAGTTACTTTAGGGCAGGTAGACCTGCCCCAGGAATGCTTGCTACAATAAAAGAGTCCTGATTCTTTCAGGTTAGCTAAGCGCCTTTACGCGTTCCCAAAGTGGGGGGTGTGAATAATGGACAAATACAAACGCAGGGTGAGGCGTCAGGTTAGATAGCTGGTCGGCACTTAACTTTTTCAGTCCCTCAATTAAAGGTTTGGCCTGATACGTGTCTTTAGCAAATGCATCCGCTTCAAATTCATTCTTTCTGCTCACGATGTTTCCAATGATGCCAATGATTCTGGAAATAGGAGAATAGAGAATGCCGAAAGCGAGCATGTTGAGGTGCAGGGAAGAAGTCTGTCCACCCATGGCCCAGCTTACCTCGGTGCTGTAGGCCATTAGGGAAAATAAGTAGAGCATAAATCCCATTAGCCCGATACTAAAGACCGTGCTGTATAAAATGTGTTTCTTTTTGAAGTGACCGACCTCATGTGCAAACACCGCTGTCAGCTCTTCTATGGAGTGCTTTTCAATGAGCGTATCAAATAATACGACCTTTTTCTTTTTCCCGATGCCAGAAAAAAAAGCGTTGCCTTTGCTCGATCGTTTGGACCCGTCAATAACGAAAATGTTTTGAAGGGGGAATTTAATTTTTTGACTATAAGCATGAATCGAGTCTTTCAACGCTCCCTCTTCTAATGGTTTCAGCTTGTTGAATAAAGGCAGAATGAGTGAAGAGTAGAACACGTTGGCCAGCAGTGTAAATGCTGCAAGGATGCCCCAAAAGTAGATCCAGAAATGACTTCCTATGGCGTTGACCATATAAACAAGCGCGCTTAGCAACGTTCCACCGATCAGCAGTGCAAGAATGTACCCTTTGATTTTATCAAAAATGAATGTTTTAACAGTTGTTTTATTGAACCCAAATTTTGATTCAATGACAAAGGTTTGATAAATGGTAAATGGAATGCCGGTTAAGTCCGAAATGAGGAATAAAGCCCCGAAGAAAATAAGAGTGGAAACCATGTCTAATGGAGAAAACGTACGAACCCACTCGTCAAGAATCCCAAACCAGCCAAAACTAAT
>JBCCXH010000210.1:0-8906 GCA_039192005.1 Bacteroidota bacterium | reverse complement strand
TTTTCTATGCCAAACCCGCCATGGAATGGCGGCTCAGAATCTGTGTCTGCCTTACCTGTCATTTAAATGTTGACTTGACACGAGTATATCAAGGATCCCATATCTATGCTTAGTCTACGGATAATGTATCTTCGATCCTCCTGAAATCGTTTTAGCAAAAAATTATGCTAACTTCTTATTGAACATTTAACCGCTAAAGACCCGGAATTATCCATAGATTCTTTTTGATTATAACTTATCATGTTATGTTTGGCAAAACTAATCATCACACTACTAAACGCTAAAATATCTGTAACGCTGGATTGTGTCCTTAAAACTCGTGTATGAGAAGCCTTGGTAAATTCATTCTTTTTATCGGTCAGCTATTCGTAAGAAGGGAGTCCTTTCGCACCTACATCCGATTGGTTGTGGATGAGAGCATCAAAGTAGGCTATAATTCGATTGTGATCGTCGTGATTGTTTCCGCTTTTATTGGGGCGGTGACGACGGTGCAAACGGCCTATAACCTTATTTCCCCTTTAATTGCTGACCCCATCATTGCTTTGGTGGTAAGGGACATGACCCTCCTTGAACTGGCACCTACCATCACTGCCATTGTCTACGCCGGAAAAGTAGGCTCTAACCTGGCCGGTGAATTGGGTACCATGCGAATCACCGAGCAAATCGACGCACTGGAAGTCATGGGCATCAATGCGACCTCTTACCTGGTCCTTCCGAAAATAGTGGCCTCCGTCATCATGTTTCCCATGCTGGTGATCCTGGCGGGATTTATCTCCATCTACGGAGGATACCTCACGTCCATAGTGACCGGTGTCATTTCAGGTAACGATTACATATTGGGTATCCAAATGGATTTTGTCCCTTTCCAGGTCAAGTTCGCCATGATCAAAGCAATTGTCTACGGATTTTTAGTCGCTTCTATTTCTTCGTATAAAGGCTTTTTTACCGAGGGCGGTGCGTTGGAGGTGGGACGATCATCTACCAGTGCCGTCACCAGTAGTTGCATCGCCATATTGGTTGCAGACTTTCTATTGGCTTACCTCTTAGCTCCACTTTTGAATTTATGATTGAAATCGCCAACATCTCCAAAACGTTTGATGAAAGACAGGTACTCTTTGATGTCAGCGCTACGTTTGAAAAAGGTAAAACCAACCTGATCATCGGAGCCAGCGGCACAGGAAAGAGTGTGTTACTAAAAAACATTGTAGGCTTACTAAAACCGGAAACGGGATCGGTCTCATTTGACGGAAGGGATTTCGTTCATGCTAATAAAGAACTGCAAACGGAAGTAAGACGCGAAATGGGGATGTTGTTTCAGGGTGGTGCCTTATTCGACAGCAGCAACGTAGAAGAAAACGTCATGTTTCCTTTGAACGTTTTGACGAAAATACCTAATGATGAAAAGCTGGACCGGGTGAACTTTTGTCTGGAGCGCGTGGGCCTGGAAAATGTCAACAAGAAAATGCCATCCGAAATTTCCGGAGGGATGAAAAAACGGGTGGGTATCGCACGGGCCATCGTCAACCATCCGAATTACCTTTTTTGTGATGAACCCAACTCCGGATTGGATCCTCAGACCTCCATTCGCATTGACAACCTCATACAGGACATTACGAATGAGTACCAAATGACTACCGTCGTAGTCACGCATGACATGAACTCCGTGCTGGAAATTGGAGATACCATCATCTTTATCTTTCAAGGGAAAAAGATTTGGGAAGGAAATAAAGATGACATTTTAACGTCTGACCTACAGGAGCTTGATGAGTTTGTCTTTGCCAGTAAGCGAATGAAAAACCTGCAAAACAGGTAGCCGTTGACCCAGCGAATTACCTACTACCTGCGTAGTAGCAAACCTAGAAGCAATCATCAAAAAGTATATCCGAACGTAATGCCTCCATAGGTGAAGAAAAAGAAAGTGGGTAGGTCAAAGTCCAAAACTGGTGGCACCACATAAGCCCTCATCAAAAACCTACCAATGGGTGGTTGTACCCTGTACCCAATGAGTAACTGAGAGGCTACATCGACAATTCTCGGATCGGAATCAAGTTTTGATAAATCGGGTCCAAAAATCATGTTGTACCCTAATTCGAGATTGTGGTTACCGCCCACCAGAACACTCCCTCCGACATGAGGAGACAATGTCGAATAATAATCTATCAAATTCAGACCTGCTCTGACCAGGTACTTCACAGGAAGACCTATGTTGAAGTAGCGTTCATAGCTAAGTCCGACCCCAATCACCGCCGTACCGGCTAGTTCCACTAAAACTCCATTTTCCCTATACCTGTACCGAGGCTTCTTAGCGCTCTTCTGTCCCTGACAGGTAACACTGGCAAGCAGCAACACCGTAACGATGATTCCTTTTGTTTTCATTTTTTTTGAATCAGGATTGGATAACGACGACGCTCAGGTATTCGTACCTCAAAACAAAAATACCGGCTCTTTCGGAGCCGGCATTTCATTACTTTTTAACCTTACCCCCGAAGCGTTAGTTCTTTCGTACTTTAAGAACTTTCACTCCTTCTTTTCCAATCAGACGAATCAGGTAAAGCCCACGTTCCAGCTTTTCATCTCCTATGGAAAGTTCTACTTCGGCCTCGTCCATTGACAGGGATTGAGACAGGACGACCCTGCCCAACAAATCAACCATTTCTACCCGATCGTATTGCTTGTTGTTCACTAACCTGAGCGTCAACTGATCCGAAAACGGGTTGGGAGCTAGCGAATAATGGAAGGATTCGGATGTGTCGCCCAACAGGAAACCTCCAGCTACCTCTGATGTCATCCTGGCTGTCGCTGAGGCACACGGCCCTTCGTAGTTCCATACCGCTGCAACGCCCGGCTCATCGCCTGACTGAGCGTACCATAAGTTGGTATAAACGCCATTGTTATGTAACACTTCGGTACCTTCAGCAGCATAGACCTTAGCTTCCCATATCGGAACATCGGGACATGTTGGGGAAATCGCTACCGGGTTACATGGTCTTTCTAAACTCCATACTGCCGCCACTCCCGGCTCTTCTCCGGCATTGGCATACCATAAGTTGACATACAGATGTCCGTTGTAGGTTACGTACGCTCCGGCTGTGCGGTAAATGGCTGAACTGTTCCACGCATAGAAGTCGGACGGGCAGTCGCTCACTGCTGCATCCAGTGAGGCGGCACTACACGGTCCTACGTATTCCCATACATCGGCAACGCCCGGTGTCTGTCCCGCGCTCACATACCAGCGGCTGATGTACAGGTCGCCCTGATAGCGAATGGACGTACCACTTCGCGTGTAGGTGGTCGTTGGGCTCCATTCCGATACGTCATAACAATCCGGGTAAGCGGCACCGCAATACCCCACCAACTCCCAGGCTTCGCTTCCGGGTACGCTGGTCGTGTAGTATTTTGCTACATAGCGAAGGCCATTATAGCGCACTTCGTCTCCAGTGTTGTAGACGGCACCCAGGAGCCAGTCCGAAACTCCGATACAGCTCGATGGCACAGCCACCAACTCCAAATAGTTTAGGTCAAAGTCACCACTTTCTATGTTTACCCTCAACGCTTGTGCTCCTGCGGATAGGTTGATAGGCGTAGGAATGGCCAGTGTCTGCCAAGTGCCTGTGGTGTTGGGAATGTTGACCGTTCCGGTCTCATTGACACCATCTACCTGTAGGGATAAAGCAGCCACTTCTGTATTGGAAGCCACACGAAAGGACAGGTAGTAGGCGTCTGTAGTTGCTACCTCTACGGTGTAGGCCAGCCACTCTCCTGTTTCAATGTCAGTCACGTGGTATCCGCCATTCCTATCTGTCGTCGAAACAAGGTCTACGTCATCGGTTCGGTACGCGCCTCCGCTGTTTCCGGGAGTGGTGTCTAAGTACGCCACTTCACTTCCGCCGAGGTCGTAGTTTTCTGCTTCTAATACTCCGGGTACCGGATGAGTCCCCAGATATGGGGCTTGTACGTGTACAAAGCTAGTAGCGGTAAACCCTCCATCATTGGTCGTGATGGTAATGATCGCTTGTCCGCCTCCTATTGCGGTGACCACGCCACTTGAATCTACGGTGGCGACACGCTCATCACTGCTTGTCCAGCTCACCTGTTGATTGGCTGCATTTGCAGGGGTTATCGTAGCCGTAAGCGTTGCTGTTTCTCCTGGTTCAAGGATGCTCTTTTCAGGACTGATCAAGACAGAAGTAACGGCAACCGGGTTGAGTACGATTTCACTGTTGAAACCGGTAAAGCTTCGATTTCCGTCCGGATCATCTGCTACCATAAGAATGCGTAAAATCAACCGATGCCCTGCCGGAAGGTCCCTGGTCAGAGGAATGGGCGTTCCATTCTGGAAGGCCGTCGGGAACGTATACGTGACCGTGGTATCCGCAACATTAGGTGCATTGTCAGTAATGGCTTGATTAAATGGACTGATGTTGACCTGACTGCCTCGCTCGTTTAACTGAATGACACGAATGGTAACAAATCGCAGGTCCTCTTCTTCGCTTCGGGCCACTTCGGTAGCGTAGCTGATGTCGATTGTCATTTCCTGACCTTCTTGTACTTCAGGGGTGGTCCCTCCTCCCACAAAGTAATCGGCTACGTTTACGAAATCAAGAAAACGGGTTCTTCCAGGTTTATTAATAATGAAAAGATCATCAAACTCTATGAAGCTTCTGTTTCCATCCGCATCATCGGAAGCCATTACGATGTTTAAATGCAACCGATGACCCGTAGGCAAATCTTTAGTAATGGGTATGAGCGTACCATCGGCAAACGTCGTGGGTACGGTGTAGGTTACCGTCGTATCTGCCGCATTGGAAGCACCGTCCGGGATGGTTTCATTGAATGCGCTGATGTTTACTTCATTGCCAGCCTCGTCCAACTGCCGGACGCGAATGGTCACGTAGCGTAAGTCCTCTTCAATGGTATTTTCAACTTCTGTCCCGTAATGAATGCGAATCGGCAACTCCTGCTCTAACTCCACCTCCGGAATGGTGCCATCGTTTGGAATGAAATCTCTTACATTCTCAAACGTCAGAAACCGACTACGGCTTGCCCGCTTAATGATGACATCCGTTTGTGCTCCTGTAAATCGCTGACCGGCACCACCATTGGAGACCATCAATGGACGGATGACCAACCGGTGCCCTGCTGGTAAGTTTTCCGTTAAAGGAATCGGTGACCCATCCTGAAAAGTAGTGGGCAACGAATAGGTAACGACTACGTCGTCCGTATTTGGTGCCGAAGTGGGGATCACTTGATTGAATGGGCTGATGTTGACCTGACTTCCATTCTCATCCAGTTGTCGAACGCGGACGGTAAGGAAATTGAAGTCTTCCACGACTCCTTCGACAATTTCAGTGGCGTACCTAAACCGTAGGTTCACCTCTTTCCCCGCCTCCATTTCCGGTATCGTACCTCCTGAAGGGATAAAATCGGATCGGTTTTCGAATGTCAGAAACCGGCTGCGGTTGGGGGTGATGACAAATACACTTACGGTACCTTTCACCGCTCCGGCTGTCGCTGAAATCTCCGCAATGCCTCCGGTAAGTGCCGTCACCACCCCATTTTGATCGACGGTGGCAATGGCAGGATCGCTGGAAACCCAGACGATGTCCGTCGCAAGATCGGAAAATACAGGGACAGTGGTGGCTTTCAACGAATCGGTCTCCCCTTCGTTTAGCTCCAACCGATTGGGGAAAATGTCTACGCTGGTCAGTGGCGCATTGGCAACGTCTACGGTAAGTTGCACAAAGTCTGCATACCTGCCATCTGCACTGATGGCATAAATGCGTGCTGCACCACGCGATAACCCGGTAATGATCCCATCACTGCTTACGCTGGCAACGGACGGGTTGGACGATTGATAAATCAAGGTGCGCTCATCTACTCCATCGCTTAGTGCCGGGACCACCTGCAACGTCTCATTGCGTGCAATGTCTGCTACGCCCGGACTTAAGGTGATCTTACGGGTGTCTGCCCCGGCAGGAAACTGCCCGCGATAAAATCCTCCTCCAAATACGGAGATCCAAATCCGGGAGGGGTCGTAATAGTCAAACTCAATTTGGGTAATTCCCGCAGGCCTCCCCATCGCCATATTGTTTTTACTCCAGGTCTGACCCCGGTCTAAACTAACGAAGATCCCCGGGTTTTTCGTCAAGACGCTCATGGAAAAGATCAGCACGTTGTGATCAAAAGGTGAAACGGCAAAATTATCCACGAACGGCCCATCAAAGATCTGTGTCCAGGTCTGACCGTAGTCGTCACTGTAAAAAAGCCCTCCGTTGTCTAACCCTGCTGCACGACGCCCTGCGGTGGCGTATAAACGACCGGTATGATCGAACTGGATGTTATTGACCCCTTCGATTTTATTGGATACCTGGATTTCCGTCCAGTTTTCCCCACGGTCATCGGAGAAAAACAAGCCTCCATCTGTCTGCTTTTCAGCGTTCCAGGGGCAGGCCGCAAAGAGTGAAGCGCGTGTGTCATCTCGTGGGTCAAACTCGATGTCTCGTACCCAGGTGTTGACGGGCATGCCCTTGTTACTGGGTGCAAAGTTTCTGCCTCCATTGCTGGATTTATGAAAGCCTCCTTCCCTGTCTGCATCTGGCCCGTCGGTGCCGCCACCGCCACCGGAGCCTCCAACTTCGGTCACTCCGAAGTACATGAAGTCCGGGTTGACCGGATCGATGCGCAGGTGGTTGGTTTTCATCCATTCCGTGGCTTCTGTAGCTTTTCCCCAATCGACAAACGTTTCTCCTCCGTCGTTGGATCTGAAAATCCGATCCAGCTTGGCTTGCCTCATGGAAGTTGTGAAGACGATGTCTACGTCCCAGGGATGAGTCACCACAGAAAACACACTTTCCTGGGTTCCATTCAGATAGGTGACTGCCTGGCGCCCGTCAGTGCCGTCATTGGTCGACCTCCACAAGTGGTGTTCGCCGGAGCCAAAATAGCCAATTCCTTCACCCAGGCGCTTATCCATGTACAAACACTCTCCTGGCAAGTTGCTGTTGCCCCGACCCATGATGTTTCCATTGGGGGTGTAGTCTTCGTCTACTTGTTGCCAACTGTCTCCTCCGTCGGTACTTACCAAGGTATTGTGAGCATAAAGTATCATGATATCTCCTCTGGAGTTGACCGAGCAGTAGCGGAGGGAACGAAGCGGGTAGTTTTGACCAAACTGTTGGTTGGAGGGCTGATGCCCCATCGCCATGTTGTCACTGATCGGGTTGCCCCGTTCCTCCCAGTAGTCCCGGTCAGCTTCCCAGGCAGGGCCAAAGTCACGCGCGACGCTGATCCAGTTTTGACCGCCATCGGTTGTTTTCCACAAACGTCCCGGTATGATGGAGTTTTGTATCTGTGCGTCGTGAAAACCAACGTAAAGCGTGTTTTCCTGACTTGGATCGACGTTGAGCGAGTTAAAATATTGCAAGGCATTTTGCGGAAGCACCGGATAGGTGGCTCTTGCACTTGCTTCGGAGATACCAAACCATTTGGCAATGTACTGGTAGTAATTTCCCGGAACGCCACCGCTGAGCCGGTTGATGTCCAGCCCCAGGTTCCCATTGATGTTCGTCCAGGTAGCTCCGTTGTCTTCTGACTTAAAGATCCCGCCATCGCTTCTGGTACTTTGTCCATCGGAGTAATAGCGCACCTGATCGGCCACGTATAAGGTAAATTTGGAACGTGTGGCATCGTAGTAATGGTCCATGTTCATGATGGTGTTATTATCGAGCCTTCCCTCACCGATGTTGACCCAACTCGCTCCTCCATCGACGGATCGGAATAGCCCGTACTGAGAGGCTGCAAAAATCAGATCGCCGTTTTCGGGGTGGACAATGATCCTGGAAAACTGCGCCTGCGGATGGATGCCGTTGGTTAGCGTGGTCCAGCTCTGGCCAGCATTGGTCGTTTTCCAGATGGTGCCCATGTACCGGGAGTCTTGTCCTCGGGGGGTGGCCGCTGTAGGGTTGGCTATGGATGTCCAGGCAAGTTGCTGTTGCCCACGAGGAAAGTTACCAGCCCCCACGTACCACGTATTGTCGTCGCTGGGGTCCAGGGCCACAGCTGATACTTTTTGAAACCAATGTCGAGATTCATCGGTCACTCCTCCGTGAGTATCGTACCACGGGCAGTTGTGCACTACCTGCCAGCTTCTCCCGGTATCCTGGCTGGTATGCAGTCTGGAAAATTCAATGGCGATGCCGAAGGCAGGATCTTTGGAAGAGTAGAATAAATCGTAAAGGCGCGCCATCCTTCGGTCGCCACTATCGTCTACATCCCTCACCGTTTTCCAACTTGTGCCGTTGTCTTCGGTTTGATATGCTTCAAAGAGGTCCGGAGATGTATAACAGATGTCCGGCAACGTGGGGTGATACCGGAGTAAGTTGACAAATCCGGAGTTGCCCGGACCGAATTGTTCCCAGGTGACGTCATCTCCTGATTCAATTCGTTCGTTTTTAACCAGATCACTGAACCCCTGTGCGACAAGGTTCACTGAAGCTAGCCATAAAAGTAGTATGGTTAAATTTTTCATTTTTTGACTAATCGATTATTGTTCATTTTTATCATAATGAAGATTTTCATGGAAATCTTTTCAAAAAATTACAAAAAATAAAAAGATAACGGTTAGGTCAATCGTATGCCCAAACATGATCAATCATGTTTAAAAAAATGATGAATCCTTCTAATTTTAAGCCAAATAATTATTGAAATTGTAGGTTGTTACGGGTCTAACTTATGAAGTTTTATTTTTCAATAAAATACTTAATAAAAGCAGCAAGTGGTTCATTTGAACAAGAACGTCGTGCTTGATAGCGGTGGATGTAGGATACTCGAACGTTCGCCAAACGTTCTGGTGGGTAGCATCATACTCGAGTGACCAGTTCAGGTGACCGGCATTCGTATGGTTCTAC
>JBCCXH010000209.1:0-8911 GCA_039192005.1 Bacteroidota bacterium | reverse complement strand
TGGACGTGTTTCGGAGCGGATCCTCCGGCGCCCGTCTCAAACAATCCTCCTCCGTTCATTAAGGGCACAATCGAAAGCATCTTTGCACTGGTACCCACCTCCAATATCGGGAAAAGGTCAGTCAAATAATCCCTCAATACATTTCCAGTTACAGAAACGGTATCTTCTCCTTTTCGAATGCGCGCCACAGAGAGTTTGGTTGCGTCTACTGGAGACAAAATGCGGATGTCCAGTCCTTCGGTGTCATGATCGGGCAAATACTTTTCTACTTTTTTGATCAGCTCTGCATCGTGAGCTCGGTTTTTATCCAACCAAAATACAGTTGCTGCACCGGTAGCTCTCGCTCGTGACACCGCCAGCTTCACCCAATCCTGAATGGGGGCATCTTTTACCTGACACATGCGAAAGATGTCTCCAACCCCTACTTCCTGCTCAAGCAACACCTCGCCGCTTGCGTCTACCACCTGAACCTTACCCGCTTCATCCAACTGAAACGTCTTATCGTGAGAACCGTATTCTTCCGCTTTTTGGGCCATCAAGCCAACATTAGGTACACTGCCCATGGTGGACGGATCGTATGCGCCATTTGCTTTGCAATCGTCTATGACTGCCTGATACACTCCAGAGTAACTTCGATCCGGGATGACGGCTTTCGCATCCTGAGGATTGCCTTCTGCATTCCACATCTGGCCGGAGGTACGAATCATGGCAGGCATGGAAGCATCGATGATGACGTCACTCGGTACATGAAGGTTGGTAATTCCTTTATCTGAATTGACCATGGCTAAAGCGGGTCTGTTTTTATAGACAGCCGCCAGTGCCTCTTCTATTTCTTTTCTTTTCCCCTCATCGAGAGATTGGATTTTTGTGTACACATCGCCTATGCCATTATTAGGATCCACACCCAACGACTCAAAGAGTTCGCCGTACTTTTCAAAAACTTCTTCATAGTACACCGAAACTACCGCTCCAAAAATGATCGGGTCCGAAACCTTCATCATGGTCGCTTTCATGTGTAATGAGAATAAGACACCTTGATCCTTGGCATCTTCGATTTCCTTGCGAATAAAGTCCTTCAACTTCGACACGTTAAGCACCGAACAATCAATGACTTCTTCCGTCTGAAGCGCGATGCCTTCTTTTAGGACCTTTTGATTACCTGAAACATCGACAAATTGGATGTTTACGTTTGTCGGCTGAGGTATGGTAGTGGATTTTTCACTGCTATAGAAGTCTCCCTCTCCCATACTGGCCACGTGGGATTTTGATTCGGATGTCCATTTCCCCATTGAGTGAGGGTGTTTTTTTGCGTAGTTCTTCACCGCCTTAGGAGCCCTTCTGTCCGAGTTACCTTCACGAAGCACCGGATTCACCGCGCTTCCTTTGATCTTATCGTACTTTGTTTTGATTGCGGCTTCATCCTCGTTTTGGGGATCTTCGGGATAATCCGGCAATGCATATCCTTGCGCCTGTAGCTCTTTGATCGTGGCGGTAAGTTGCGGAATGGATGCACTGATGTTGGGTAACTTGATAATATTAGCTTCAGGTGTTTTGGCCATTTCACCTAACTCTGCCAATGCATCTCCGACTTTCTGATCGTCGTTTAGGAATTCAGAGAAATTTGCGATCACCCTACCGGCTAAAGAAATATCCCGGGTTTCCACTTCAACACCGGCCGCCTTGGTGAAGGCTTTAATGATTGGCAAAAAAGATTTTGTAGCGAGAGCGGGTGCTTCGTCCGTATGTGTATATATGATCTTTGACATGTATTCTTTAGGTCTATATGATTTGGTCAGTAAATGCTCTTTTATAATCAAAAGCCGCTAATAGCTTTCTTTTTCGTTGGGGAATTTTTGGGATTTAATGTCCGAAACATAGTCTTCAAATGCCCGGCTCATGACCTGATTTAAGTCTGCATATTGCCTTAGAAACCTGGGCTTGAAATCCTGGGTAATGCCCAACATGTCATGAACGACAAGCACTTGTCCATCTGTATCCGGGCCGGCTCCTATACCAATGGTAGGTATCGCGATGGATTGGGACACTTCCTTGGCGAGCATGGCAGGGATTTTCTCCAGTACCATTCCAAAACATCCTAGCTCATCTAGCAACTTTGCATCGGACTTAAGCTTTTCTGCCTCTGCTTCTTCCTTGGCCCTGACGGTATACGTTCCAAACTTATAGATGGACTGAGGGGTGAGTCCAAGGTGACCCATGACGGGTATGCCGGCAGAGAGTACCCGTTCGATGCTTTCTCTGATTTCTTCTCCACCTTCCATTTTGACGGCATGTGCACCGGATTCTTTCATGATCCGAATGCATGAACGTAACGCCTCGGAAGAGCTGCCCTGGTAACTTCCAAAAGGAACGTCTACTACCACAAAAGCTCTTTTAACAGCTTTCACCACCGAAGTAGCATGCCAGATCATGTGATCTAACGTGATGGGAAGGGTCGTCTCGTTTCCTGCCATCACATTTGATGCACTGTCACCAACTAAAATCACATCAATACCTGACTGGTCAATGATTTTCGCCATAGAATAATCATAGGCTGTAAGCATGGCGATCTTCTCACCGTTTGCTTTCATTTCTTTCAGTTGGTGTGTGGTGACTAACTTGATATTTTTTTGAACACTCATAGCTAAATGGATGCGCAATTTACACAATGCGCATGGACAAAAAAACGGGATCGCAGCAAGTAGTCGCTCAACTTACTTATCAACCGGGGTTGATGCGGACTAAAAGGCTACGTTCAATAGCTGTCCGCTAATTTGAAGTACCTGTAGTTCTGCATTTTTTGCATCGTACTTGGCTTGGTTTTTTGCCAGAATGGCATTCAGGTAATTGGTCTGGGCCTGCCGAAACTCTACGGAAGTAACCTGTCCAAGTTTAAATTGTTCTTCTGTCCTGCCGAGGTTATTGGCATTTGTCGTTACATTTTTTTTCTGTGCTTCAAATACATAAAGTGCATTTTGATAAGACTGCCAGGCGTTAATGGCATCACGCTCCACTTGAAGTCGTGTTTGTTTTATGGTCAGTTGCTGCCTTTGATACGCCACCTTTGCGTTATTAACGTTTGTCATGGTGGTGCCTCCGTCAAATATATTCCAGGTCAGGGAAGCTACTACTGATCCGGAAATCGTGTTGGCTTTATCCAACTGATTAAAATTGACAATACTGTTAGGATCAAATACGTTCTGGTTCCAGCCGTAGCTCCCGGTCAACCCTACCGTAGGCAGGAAACCTCCTTTTCTTGATTTCAAGTCGTATTCATTAACCAATAAGCCTCGCTCAGCCTGAAGTAGGCTCGCATTATTTTCCCGAATGTCTGCATAAATGTCATCCATATTAAAACCGGAAACAAAACGCACAGCAGTGTCTACATCGAAACGCGTTTCCAGCTCTCGATTTAACACCAGATTCAAATCCCTTTTCGTGTTTTCCAACGCGAGATTAGCATTGATTAAATTAATGCTATCCGTATTGACGTCTACTTCAGCATTGAGCACATCTAGCTTTGATCCCTGACCGTATTCAAATTGATAGTGTGCCCGCACCAGGCGATCTTTTGACAGTTGAAGGGTTTCTTTTAGCGTCACCTTGTTTTCTGTAAGTCTGGCCACCTCGTAATAAACAGAAAACAAGTTCAAAATGGTGTTTTCTATGGTCTCTCTTACCTGCAATTCGGTGATGCCATAAGTTTCTTTCAACGACTTATAATTATATTTTCTACCTAACCCATCAAATAGGGTAACACTTAGATCCAGTCCTGCGCGATAGTTCGTTGATTTAATGTTATTAAACTCGACGACATCGCCATTCAAAAGAATATTTTCCTGGGAAAAATCCGATCCGTAATTCGCACTACTTGTACCTGTCAAGGTTGGAAGGAACCCTGAGTTAAGCAGGTGTGCATTGTTCTTCGAGACTTCCAGGTCGCTATTGGCAATCTGAATATCCAGATTGTTTTTCAGCGCGATTTCAATGGCACCTTTTGTGTCGAGTAGTTCTTGTGCATCCGACGTACCCGCCCCAAAAACAGTGAATAAAATAATCGTTGCGATGTATTGCTTCATGGTTCTATTCTTCCAGTGTTTTCTCTGCTTCAAGTTCTATGACGGCACGTTCTACGGTATGTTTGGATACTTTCACACCGGTCACCAGCCATTTAAAGAACACTTTAAAATCGTTGGTCAGCGAAATAAGCAGCGGCAATACCAACAGTGTTAAAAAGGTAGCAATTGCAATCCCGTAAGCAATCGAAATGGCCATCGGAATCAAAAACTGAGCATTCCGACTCTTCTCCATGATCAGCGGGGCCAACCCGGCAATTGTGGTGAGGGAGGTGAGGAAAATCGCCCTAAAGCGGCTCTTTCCTGCTTCGCGGATGGCTTTATCAAACTCCATTCCTTCTTTTAAGAACGAGTTGAGTTTACTGATCAGCACTAATCCATCGTTTACCGTGATGCCTATTAGCGCAATGATGCCGAGCAAGGACAGTGCGTTGAGTGAAAATCCGTGTATCCAATGCCCCCAAGCCACACCAATAAGGCTGAGTGGGATCATCGACAAAAGCAAAAACGGCTGACTGTAAGACCTAAAAGTAAAGGCGATGGTCATGAAGATCAATACCAATATGATGGGTCCTATTTGGTAAAATGAGTTGACCAGCTTTCCGGCCTGTCGGTTTTGGCCTTCGTAAGACACCTTTACACTAGGATATTTAGAAAGAATTTCCGGTATGATGTTCGTCCTGATGTTTTCCAGGACGTCCCCTACCGCGTCGCTGTCTTTGATATCTGACGTCACCTGAATTTCCCTGGCGCCATCCAACCTGTTAATGGAAACCTCTCCTCTTTCGATGGAGTAACTTACAATTTCGCGTAGCGGTATTCTTTCACCGGAAGGGGTAACGATTCGCATGTTGTCCAGGTCATTGATTGACCCTCTGTTTGCCCGGTCGTACCGTACCCATACTTTTATTTCATCCTGACCTCTTTGCAAGCGTTGCACCTGGCTCCCAAAGAAACCGGACCGGACCTGACTCATGATGGTATTTAAGTCCAGGCCTAGCAGGTAAGCATTGTCTTTCAGTTCCAACCGTATTTCTTTAATTCCTTCGGGGTCAGAATCTGAGATGTCTTTTAGCAGATCAATTTTAGACATGGCCTCTTTTAACTCCACTTTCGCTGCCTTTAGTTCTTTAATGTTATTTCCTAACAGAGAGACGGCTACAGGTGACCCTCCAAATGACGAGCCTGAGTTGAACGTCAAACTTTCGGTACCATATACACTTCCTACTTTTTGACGCAGGGCGTTACTAAGTTCTCTGCTGGAAAAATCACGATATTCTTCGCTGGTGAGATTAATACTCAGACTTGCAGCGGCGATGCCAGGACCGATGGTTTTGACAATGTTCTGCACCATGACAGTATCGCCTTGTTTTTTAGTAAACTCTTCGTTCACTTCCCAGGCCTTTTTTTCAATCATCGTAATGATGGAGTCCGCATACTTTACATTGGTCCCTTCAGGCATCCTTAGGTTGACGCTTATCTCCGTACTGGCTATTTCAGGAAATAAGGTCACTCGTATGATCCCTCCACCGATGGAACCAACGGTAAGAACAAAGAGAAAAATAAAGATTGATAGAGAAAAGAAACGATGTTTTAATATAAAGTCAATGGCAGGAACGTAGGTTTTATCACGAATGTAATTCATCGCAGCCTCAGCTTTACGATTGATCCCCCGTAGCGACCGGAACAGTTTAGTAAACAAAGAGCCTCCTTTCTCCTCCTCTCCTTTTTTATGCAACAAAGCCTTTGAATGTGCCAGGTGAGACGGCAGAATGATGAGCGCCTCCACCAGCGAAACGGAAAGTGTGATGATGACTACGATCGCCACTTCTCCAAAGAACTGCCCAATGTCACTGTCCAGGTACAGAAAGATGGAAAATGCCAGTAAGGTTGTCGTAATAGCAGATACAATCGGAGGTATCACCTCGAGTGTTCCGTCTATGGCTGCCCTGATCGGACTTTTCCCTTTTTCGAAATGATGATAGATATTTTCCGCAATGACAATTCCATCATCCACAAGTATCCCGATAACTATAATCAGTCCAAAAAGTGAAAGAATGTTGACCGTAATGCCGATGCCAGGGGCAAAAATAAAAAGTCCTAAAAAAGAAATCGGCAATCCAAAAGCCACCCAAAAAGCCAACCGGGTATTGAGGAATAAGGATAAAAACACAAGGACCAGTAAAATCCCCATCCCTGCATTTTCCATCAGCAGCCGTGTTCGTTCATTGATGTACTCGGACCGGTCACGAAGGATGGACAGTGACACGACGTCGTACTTCTGATTGAATTGCTCAATGTAGTCAACTACCTCTTTGGATGCCAGAATAAGGTCTTCCGAGTTTGTCGTACTTACAGAGAAGTTGACCATCCGTTTTCCATTAAAATAGGAAGCATCTGGTATTTCTGAAAATCGATCTTTTACTGTGGCAATGTCTCGCAACTTAATTTTACTCCCGTCTGTCTGTGCTTTTACCACAATATCCAGCAACTCAGTTGCATAGTACCCTCTGTTATCTGCCCTGATCAGGTATTCCTCCTCGTCCGTTTTCACATTTCCACCCGTCACTAAGATATTGGCGTTACTCACGGCAACTGCTACATCACTGAAGGAGATGTTATAAGAAAGCAATTCTTTTTCGTTTACCGCAATCTCTATTTCCTCCTCAGGATAGCCCGAGATCGTCACCTTGGATATGCTTTCAAGTGCCCGGAGGTCATTTTCTATTTCCCTGCCAATTTCTTTCAGAGTGAGCACGGAGACCTTTTCTCCTGTTAATGCAAAATTGATCGCTTCGTTGGTCCTTTTCTGCTCAGCAATCACAAGCGGCTCCATTCCAGAAGGAAAGTTGGGTACCTGGTCTACTGCATTTTTGATTTCATCCAGCCTGACATTGATGTCCTGACCGCGAAACAATTCAACGGTAATCACCCCTGTATTCTCATACGATCGCGAAGTAACACGCTCGATTCCCTCCAGCCCTTTCAGGTTATCTTCTATTTTCAGAACCACTCCTTCTTCCACTTCGGCAGGAGAGGCTCCCGGGTACGTGATGGTAACCGTTACAATTCTGGAGTCCAATAATGGGAAGAAAGATGATCTGACACGGTTGGCACCGATCAACCCAAAGACAACAATCGCAATGATCGATACATTGACAGCTACAGGATATTTAATGAAATAGCCAATTACTTTCCTCATCTCGCTTACTCTCCCTCGTATATTTTCACCGCCAACCCGGGATGCGCACCTGGTACGGGTTTTAAAAGCACATCTGTTCCCTCAGGAATGCCCTTTAATACCACTTTCTTATCGGAGAAGTAAACAGGATTTACTTTGAGCAAGTCCAGGTTTCCTTCTTTGATGACATAGATTTCATTTTCACTTACCATTAAGGAGCGATCCATTTCAAATGCCTCGGTTTCCTCTTTGGCCTGCAACAATGCTTCTAAAAACATCCCCTCCCTTAGACTTTTTCCTGAGAGCTGTATAAACGCAGTCACGGTTTGAGTTTCCACGTCCACAATTTTGTTGATTCGGACGACCGTCCCTTTGTATTTCTTCGTGTCATCCAGGTTGTTTAGCGTGACTTCTTTTCCTTCTTTTAGCAGGTCTGCAAAACGATTGCTAATGGATACCTCTAGTTCATAAACGGATGGATCTATAAATTCCCCCAGTTTCTGACCCGTCCGTACCAATGTACCTTCTGTGACAACTGCTTCTGACAATACTCCACTAAAAGGAGCAGCTATCGTATACTTAAAAAGCTTCTCCTCCATGTTTTTCACATTGTAATAGGAGCTCAGTATGTCTTTGGCGGTGATAAAGTATTTTTCCTGTTCCGAAGAAAACCCGGGCAGCGTTGGAGTGGTCTTATTAATATCGAAGCCTTCAAGGTATTTTCTCCATGTGTTATATGCATCCGGGTAATCCAACCTAAGATCTGGCATAACCGATGTAATCAAATTATAAAGGTTTGTTTTAGCAGATTGGACAGACGCATAGTATTCACGGTCGTCCAGCCTTATCAAAACTTCTCCTTTCGTGTATTTTTCACCCGTACGATACAGTTTTTTTCTGGGTAGAAAAATACCCTGAACTTCTGCATATAACTCCAGCCTCCGCTTAGCAACCAGGTTGCCGTTTGCCGGAATGACGATCGGCACCAACCCATTTCGCACTTTTTGTGTAAAAGCGGTCTTAATTACTTTATCTACCACCGCTTTTGGTTTTTTTCGCGAAGAAATGATTCTTCTGGCAAGGACTACGGAGGTTAGGATCAATACTGCTCCTAAAACGTACAATACAATTTTTCTAATCATGTCAGGAAGTTCGCTTTTGGCAATCAGTCAGCTAAAATGAAGCGACAATATTAGTTTATTCATTAAGTTTCATAAAACCGCTTATATAATTTCAAAGAAGCAGGCATTGGCATTTTCACCTGATAATGCAACAGAAATGCAACTAATTTTATCGCTATACCTGCCTACCCTGGTCATTGAAATCACCAACTATGCTTTTCACTAAACGGAAGAGGGTTTTAATTCATACGGAAGCTAAACTGGATAGGAGGAATAAAAATTCCCTTGACTACTAAATTTTATAAAAAAAATTAGCGTTGAAACCTGATCTCAAACGAAAAAGAAAGTAGGCGTAAAAAACAAGGTCTTGTTTCTGTATACATTATCGGTAACCCACAAACCGCTTTCTGGCGTAAACCCTCGGGAAATAATTACGCTTTAGGTATTGGTAATGCCGGAGGTCTGATTTCATTTTATCTTCCTCGCCCATTGATTGATAAATCCCCGACCTGAACCGATAATACGGGTAGCATTCT
>JBCCXH010000208.1:0-8924 GCA_039192005.1 Bacteroidota bacterium | reverse complement strand
GGAAAGTTTCTAAGTCCCTTTCACGGGTTTTGGCTCAACTCTGAAAACGAGGCAATCAACGCTTCAACGCAGCTATCATCCACCCATCTAAAACAGCCCGTTAATGTATATTTTGATGAATTATTGATCCCACATATTTTCGCTAAAAACGACGAAGACCTTTACTACTCTCAGGGCTACATCACAGCTTTTCATCGCTTATGGCAAATGGAGTTTCAGCTTTTAGCTGCGGAAGGAAGGCTGTCAGAGGTAATTGGTAAGCGCGCATTGAGATACGACCGCTCACAAAGGAGAATGGGCCTGATATACGGAGCTAAGAACTCGGAAGAACTGATCATAAAGGAGTACCCGGATGTTTACAAAAAAATTGAAGCATACACAAACGGGATAAATGATTTCATCTCTTCCTTATCTCTTAAGGACTTACCTATTGAGTACAAACTGTTGGATTATAAGCCTGAACCCTGGACGCCATTCAAGTGCTTTCTTCTTTTCAGCAGTTTGCACAACATGCTCTCCAGAGGAGAAAGAGACCTGGAACATACGAACGCACTTAAACTATGGGGCAGAGAGGTTTTCGATATCTTGTATCCAGAGAGACACCCTTCAGTTGATCCGGTCGTACCTAAGGGTACGCTTTATGATTTTGAACCAATCGAAGTTGAAAAACCGCAAATAGCATTTCCTCTGGAATTTACCAACCCAACAATAACGCAGCCGAACCCGGATAATGGGAGTAACAGCTTTGTAGTTAATGGGAATAAAACCAAAAATGGTAAAGTCATCTGGACCAACGAACCCGACCTTAGCCTAAATGCACCAAGCATCTGGTATTTGACCCATCTGAATGCACCCGGAGTAAACGTGATGGGGGCCGGAGTCCCAGGAAGCCCGGGAGTATTCATTGGATTCAACGACTCCATCGCCTGGGGAAATACTAACGCCAAGAGAGACTTAGTAGACTGGTATAAAATACAGTTTAAGGATACCACAAGGGAAGAATACTTATACAACGGAAACTGGGTTCCAACCCGGAAAGAAGTAGAAGCTTTCCGCGTACGGGATGGTCAAACTTTCTACGACACCATCATCTATACACACCATGGTCCTGTAGTCTATGATAGAAATTTTGAAGGCAGTAGAAGTGAAGACATTAACCTTGCCATGCGCTGGACCGCTCACGATGCCTCTACAGAAGTGAAATCACTTTTCATGGTTAATCGAGCGAAAACCTACACTGATTTTAAAGAAGCGTTTAATTATTTCTCGGGACCTCCTCAAAATTATTCTTTTGCATCCGTTAATGGAGACATCGCCGTAGCAGTGAATGGCAAGTTTCCGATAAAATGGAAAGAACAAGGTAAGTTTCTGATGGACGGAAGCGATGTCTCACAAGAGTGGAACGGCTTTATACCAAAAGAACAGAACCCACATGTACTTAATCCCCCTCAAAACTTTGTCAGTTCTGCAAATCAACATCAGGCAGACACCACTTACCCTTATTATCAATACGATTATAATTATGAATACTATCGAGGAAGAAGAATCAATGACCGGTTGCGTATCATGAATAATATATCTGTAGAAGACATGATGGATCTTCAGCATGATAACTTCAATTACACGGCCTTTGAATCATTGCCTATGATGCTGGATAGTCTGGATTCAATAAGTTTTACCAACGTGGAGCAAGACTACTACAACACCCTAAAAACATGGGACTACTTCAATGAGCCGGAATGGGAAGCGCCTTCTATTTTTAAAACATGGTGGGAAAACTTAAGGTCCAAACTTTGGGAGGAAATCGACAGTGCTGAAGTATCGTTGTATCGCCCACATTGGTACAACACCTACCACATTCTCAAAAACCATCCCGACTTTGAAATGATTGACAACAGTTACACTCCCGAAAAAGAATCTACAGGAGACCTTTTTAGAATAACATTTAAAGAAACAGTCGATGAACTGGAAGCATACCTAGAAGAAAAAGAAGACCGTGAGCTTACCTGGTATCGGTTTAAAAACACAACAATAAAACACTTGCTAAGACTCGACCCTTTTAGTGTTTCGAATGTCAAAATTGGAGGCTATAGATCCATTGTCAATGCAGCATCTGCCAATCACGGCCCATCCTGTAGACTGGTGGTAGAACTAGGAAACGGTGAGGTCAATGCCTGGGGAATTTACCCCGGAAGTCAATCAGCAAATCCAGGCAATCCATTATACGGACACATGATCAAACAATGGGCAAGTGGTAAATATGAAAAACTCCTATTTCGCAACGACATCAATGAAGAGACAGATAAAATCATTTACACCATAAAAATGAGTCCCGAATAATGAAATTAATCATCAGAATCCTCATCATTGGATCAATCACCTATTTCTTATCCACTTTTCTGACATGGTGGACGGGAATGATCATCTCTCTACTTGTTTGCTTTCTGCTCCCCTCAAGTATTCTAAACGCATTTATCTCTGGATTTCTGGGTGTAGGGTTGGTTTGGCTTGGCCAGGCATGGGTATTGGATGTAGCAAATAAATCAGCCTTTTCTAAGGTAATTGTCCAACTTTTTCCTGTAGAAGACCCCATTCTTTTGATACTAATTACCGGGCTAATTGGTGGGTTATCCGGAGGACTAGCCAGCTCAACAGGGGCAAGTTTTCGACTACTAACGAGAAAAACTAAGAAAACAGGTTATTATTCCTGATCAGATCGTAAGAGACTTTTGAAAAGCTCATTCTTCTTTAGTGTAATGCCTTACCAGTTACTCTCCTAAGGAATGCTATTCGAAGCACGCTTTACCAAAGGACCCTCTCCATTACCTAAAGTTGTTAACTTAAGTTTTTAGTATTTCACTCTAATGGAGAGAGCAACAGCCTCCAGGGCAGGGAGAGAAAGAACGTCTGACTATGTCTAAGTACATTGGAGACACCGGATCATAAGAGGGACCAGGACCATCCATCAACAAATCAGGTTTTAAGCAGCCCTTTATTCGTCTACGCTAACTAAAAGCCCACTTGCAATAAAAGATATTTCTTTACGCTGACTTGGATGGTATGCTTTTCCCGCATCATCTGCATAGTGCCTGGCATCTTCCTCTTTAAGTTGCACTAAACTCCCGACACCTTCCATAATAATTTCGTTCCCAGAAATGTCTTTAGGAACAAAAAAACCATAATCTTTAAATTTCACCCTAATCAAAAGGTTCTGATCATTTCTTAACGTAACCCAGCATCCTTTCATCTGGCATACATCTTCTACCACTCCTTGCACCTTAAAGTCATGTTTCTCATGATTTACCTGAGCAATGAAATCCGCGACGCTTAGTGCCTCGTCCTTAGAAATGATTTCGCCATAGCTTGCATACCCTACTTGTTGCTGAGGAATAAACGATAATAGAAAAGCTACAATTAAATAAGTCATAAATCAATTCAGGGATTTAAAGGTTACAGCTATACCTGGCGATCAAATCTTAATCTTAAGTTTTTCTCTAAGAATGTTCAACATTTGTTCCTGTCTTTCATTTAGTAAGATAAGTTTACTCTTTTGAGCGTTACTTTCTTCCAGAACAAACGTAACCAACTCCTCCAACTCGTATAATTCATACGATTCAGGGACTTCAATTTTCAGCCGACTGAGTAAACTCGCGATCCTTTCTTCTATCTCTTGATAGGATGGTGTTACGTTTTCAACGTTAGCGAGATCTTCATCCCACATCTCTCCTTCCCCTCTCGTAAGCCATTCGGCATTCAGGTTTTGATAGGTGTGAAGGATTTTGAAAAGTAAATCAAAACTTGGCTTACTTCTTCTTCCCTTAATTATGTTGAATATTACTGTAACGTTGACTCCAATACTTTCTGAAAATGAGGTAGGATTCATTTCAAGAATAGTAATTAACCGGTTTATTCGATCGTTTATCATTTCTTAAAAATAAGGAAGTTGATAAACAAAAAAAAGAAGGGTTATAGTTAATAACCCTTCAATCATTAAGAACCAGCTATGGAAAATAGATACTCACTATCTATTAATACCTCGAAGATATCATGGATTCCTAAATCGACAAAGCTTTTTATGAAAAATTTTATCAAATGACAATAAAAGTGGATTATCTGCGATTTTAAAGCGATGAATGGAAATTAACTGAATGATTTCTCAGGTCTGGGCATAAGTGCTTAATTGTTATCGATTGATTCTGATTATGCCGAACCAATCAATACTAGCCATGGAGCATAAAACGTTTGACCTATTGAAAACGCAATTAACTAAAAAACCTATTCCATTCCTACTGGGTCATCATTTTTTTGATTTCCGGGGTGAACTGTTTTTAGTTACAAGAGTGAAAGGAAAATATTAGCCCCTTATTTTATGGTTCTTACCAAGATTACTGCTTTTTTTGCCGACCGGACGATATGAAAGTATTATTTTTCCAGCTATTTTTTTTCTCAGCAACGCTGATTGGCTTGGGGCAGCCTATGTCATTTCCTAAGCTTCCTCCAGATGAACTTCAACAGGATTTTGATGTATTTAAAAAGGTCTTGCTCTCCACTCACCCCCAACCGTATCGATTTTTAAGACCCGCAGATTTTCAAAAACTTATTGAAGATAAAGAGCAATTACTCACTGATTCACTTAGTCAAATTGATTTTTTTCAGCTTGTTTCCTCAGTAATGTCTCATATTGGCGAAGGGCACTCCAATGTAGGCATCTCGGAAAAAATCATAAAAGGTATGGAAGATTACGGTCGGTTACTACCGATGGAACTTCATTTTTCTGAAGGAAATGCCTTCATTTCCAATGACGAATCCAGTTTCCAGAGCGCATTGGAAGGTTTCCAGGTGTTGTCAATCAACGGCATGGACATAAGCTCCATTATAGACCAAATCGATAGCATCTCATGTCTTGGCACTGCAGCGAATAGGTCCATGGTATATCGCAAGCTATCCCTTATGAAAAATTTTCCTCTGGCTTATTTCCTTTTTGTAGATCAAAGCGCCAGCTATGAGTTGGTCTTAAAAGATCGAAAAGGAGGCATAAAAACAGTTGAAGTAGCGGGTAATCCGATCGATTTTAAGGTTTCCTTTACACAGGAACGAAACGAAGTCTACCCTCCTTTTTCGCTTAACATAGATACCACCAGAAGTCTTGCGATCATCAAAATCTTCTCCTTTGCGCATTGGGTTGTTAACCTGAAGTTTAAAGACTACTTAAAGTTCTATAAACTCGCCTTCGAAGCAATTGAAACCGAAGGCATTGACTATTTGGTCATCGATGTAAGGGACAATCGAGGCGGGCATGAGTACCTTGGGGCACAATTACTCAGCTATTTGATGGATGAACCCTTCTACCTGGAAACATCCATGCTGTCAAGAAAGATTAAGTTTCCATTACTTGATTCTTTAAAAATCAAATACGATGGATTGAGAAAAAAGGCATACCAGAAGATCGACTCCGGATATTTGGTAAAAGAAAGCATTGTCTTAAAAGAACAAAGGCCAAGTAAAAAATATCGCTTTGACGGAAAAGCCTTTTTCTTAATGAATGGAAATTGCTTCTCTGCATGCAACATATTTATGGCTCTGGCTGATTTTCATGAGCTAGGTACAATCATTGGAGAAGAAAGCGGAGGCATTTATCAAGATACAGATGGTTATTTTCGGGTCGACTTTAACTTACCCAACAGCGGACTCCACATCACTTTTCCATTATGGCACATTAAAACCGCTGTTGAACGAGAAGATTACGGCAGAGGTGTTTTTCCCGATATATACCTGGACCCTACGATCGAAGACGTCCTTGGGAGAAAAGACCCAATGATAGAAAAGGTATATGATTTAATCAATAACAAACCAACTGATTTATAAGTCAGCTACTCCCCTTCCTATGGATCCAGTGAACGAATACAAAAGGCTACTACTACGCCACCAAAGCCAGGAAAAAATCCTTAAAAGGCGTTACAATCTGGTGAGTCTTTTCAGACTGATTGTTGCCATAACCGGGATAACCTTTCTTTACTTCTATATCCAAAGTAATTCAACAGGCTTGCTCATCCCCTGTTTTCTATGTCTGATCCTATTTTTATTCATTTTAAAAAAACATCAAAAAATTGAATGGGAAAGAAAAGTAGAAAAGCAGTTGTCAAACATCAACGAAGACGAAGTAGCACATGTAGCATCCGGTGCACTACCATTTGAAAATGGGTCGGATTTTATTGACACCAAGCATCCTTACGCTCATGACCTGGATATTTTCGGAGCGCGATCCTTGTATCAATTTTTAAACCGAACAGAAACATTTAGAGGTCGGTTGGCGCTCTCCCGACTACTCACTTCCAAATCGACCAAAGAACAGATTGCCCTCAACCAATCAGCAATCAAAGAACTTACTACCCGATTGGAGTGGAGAAATCGCATCCGTGCATTTGCTCAAATCAAACCAGATGATGCATCCAGTGTTGATGCGCTAAAAAAATGGGTAAATATGGATAAACGAGGCATTCCGGGATTTCTCAGTGTCCTTTCTTACCTCACTCCTTTTATCGTTGTGTCTTCCTTCATTTTGTACCTGATTACTTCCTCAACGATCTACTGGCAAGTGGCCGGATTGTTTTTCATTGTCAACTTATTGCTTTTGACGACGCAGATGCTTCGAATAAAAACGGAGCTCATTCCTTCGATGGGCATTGATCACATTTTGCGACACTATGCGCTCATATTGAGGGAAATAGAACATGCTGGTTTTGAGAGCCCATACCTGGTTGAACTACAGCATCGGTTATTAACGGGAAAGTCGGCAAGTCAGAGCATTCATCAGCTCTCCATTTTATTTGCTCGCATGGACCACGTCCAAAACATCTTTGCCTCTCCTCTTCTCAACGGAATCTTCCTCTACCATATTCATCAACTCAGGAATTTGACGCAATGGAGGAATGCGCACGTAGAAGACGTGGAAAAATGGCTGGATACTATAGGAGAGTTTGAGGCTTTGAGTAGTCTTGCGAACTTTTCTTTTAACAATCCATCTTATGTTTTCCCGACCCTCAACTTTGAACAACAAATCGAATTCAAAGAATTGGGTCATCCCTTAATTCGATCGGACAAGCGGATAACCAATCATGTTTCCTTTAATGAAAAGCGATTCTTTATCCTTACCGGATCTAATATGTCCGGGAAAAGTACGTTTTTACGGACACTTGGCATCAACATGGTCCTGACCAACATGGGGGCCGCCGTATGTGCAAAAGAAGCCAATGTGCACCCATTATCCATTTTAGTATCCATGAGGTTGGCAGACTCACTAGGTGATAGTGAATCTTATTTCTTTGCAGAAGTAAAAAGGCTAAAGGAAATCATGGACTCCTTATCAAATAACACCTCTTTTGTGTTGCTGGATGAAATCCTCCGTGGTACGAACTCCGATGATAAAAGGTCCGGAACGATCGCTGTTGTAAAAAAAATGGTCGAGAAAAAAGCCATTGGCATCATTGCCACACACGATCTGGAAGTTTGCCATACCATGGAAGAGTTTCCCGACATCTTATCAAATAAAAGATTTGAAGTAGAAATCATTGATAATGAACTTTCCTTTGACTACAAGCTAAGAGACGGTATTTGTGAAAACAAAAGCGCCACTTTTCTAATGAAAAAGATGGAAGTGATTGATTAAACCGAATGCATAAATAACGTCTCAACAGACCATCCAGAACTACGTAATGTTAACTTAATGTCGTTTACTTAGAGATAACGTGAGTTGACGAAAAAAAGCCATAAAAAACGCCCTCAGTGCGTCATACTGATCAAATCGTGTCTGACCGGTTCTTATTAATAAGGGAGGTAACGCTAATGGAATCATTTCATTCGTGAAGGCCAGGACAAGCCACGACAACGGTTGTTTTAAAGCTTAAGTCAATGGCATTAATTCAATGTGAAGTTGTCATGTTTTACTCTCAGAATAACAGCTATTTACGTTCTTTTTATGGAAGTTTTTATTCATCAGGTCGAACTGCAACATGACGCATTTTGTATGCATCGTTTGTTTTCTATAACTTGAGGTGTTTAACATAAACTGTTGAAAGGGTTACTCTAATTATTCAATTTATTTTCGCAGAGTAAAAGATTACGTCCAGCTTAACCATGAATAAATCCGATCTTTTTTCCAAGTTAACAACCAGACCCATCCTTTTTTTTGTTGGTGTTACCTTTCTCATTTTTAGTTGTTCCGTTGAGGAGAACACAGAAGAAGAGGTTGTCAATAAAACCAGTACGGATCCGTCGGAAGAAATTGAAGATAAAGAAACACAACCTCCTGCTAAGCTGACAGAAAATACACCCGCTGAATCTGAATCTAAACAAGACAAAGCAGGTAACCAGAACAGCAATCCAACAGCTAAAAAACCTGAGCAGAAGACTCGGAAAAGTCGTCCATCTGCCGATGCTACAACAGCCAACACTTCTGACCGATCAACCGCTCAAAAAAGTACGCGGGAAGCATTAACAACCAGTGCAAGTGAGGAAGCAACACGGAAAGCCTCAACAGACATTACGCTTGAAGAAAGAATTCAACTTGAGAAGACGTTTGCCAAGACGAAACAACTCAAAATCGTCAAAGAGAACGAACTGGAAGAGGTAGAAGCAGAACGAGAAAGATTGATCAAAGAACGTGAAGACGCAAGAATAACATCAGCACGTGAGCTGTCTGCACTAGAAGACTCGCTAACAAAAGCTGCTACAGACTGGACCGCTAAGAAAGAAGCAGCTTCTGCCACTGAAGATGAAGCAGAACGCATCGCTCTTGAAAAAGAAGCATCTGAAGCGAAGGCCAAACAGGAACGCCTAAGTGAGGAGTTGGCTGCGTTAAAGCGGAAAACGCAACAAGAGCAAGCTACCAGAGAAGCGGCAATAGCTACCATCGAACAAGAGCAAAT
>JBCCXH010000207.1:0-8940 GCA_039192005.1 Bacteroidota bacterium | reverse complement strand
TTCTTCTTCTAACAGACTACTAGGTTTCATCGAACTTAGTGATGGAGGTGTTGCTGAAGCTGCACGTCAAGGAGGAATTTCTAAAATCTCTACAGTAGATGTAAAGACCACTACTATTCTAATATTCAGTAGTGTTAAAACTACTGTTACTGGCGAATAAGAAATAGTTTAACCCTAACCAAAAGCCCTCTTTCCAAGAGGGCTTTTTTAATATGAAAAAACTACTCTTTCTCTCTTTTATCATTAGCATATCCTGTAGCCAGGATAAAAACACATTAAAGTTTGCTGGTTTCGAATGTTGGAAATTATCTGAAAATGATAAAGTAGAAAATAACCAGCTTTACCTTGATCATTACGAACAGTTTGCGATACTTGACAGCTTAAGTATACCCCTGACGAAGGTGATCGAAACAGACTCCCTGTTAATATACATTGGGCTAGAGCTAACAAATACCCGCCAAACACTGGACAAAATATTATCAACGAAATCGATGCTATCTGAAGATGTGGGTGCTGATTATGACAAGCACTTTCAGAAAATAGGAGAAAATTTTGTCCTTAGGTATCTCTATGATCAGACAAAATTAAACTACGTAGTTTTGGCTTCTTTTATAAGCAAAGACTCAATTATGATGGCAGATCTTTATAAGAAACCTAACTTAATTAATCTTCTTTCTTGTGACTAGTCGGTTCATTCTTGCAACAACCATTTGTCTATTTTTCATCCATTGCTCAGGACAAAACATTTATAAAGCTTTTTATAAAGGGGAGGGCAATACCATGTATTTTATTTACCCTTTAGAATACAAAAATGAAAAAGGAGAAAAACTGCTCATCGATTTTACACTGGAAACTAAAAGCGATACGGTCAGACTCGTATTTACATTAAACTCCCTTCTTAATACGAGGATAAATACGCTATCACTTTTGGATAAAAACGATCAGGAAATTCAACTGACCAATCTTCAAAAAATCCTGGTTGATAAGAAGAAAAAATGGTTTCACATCAGATACGAAGGCGACATGGCTCTTACAGAGTTTGAATCAATTTGCGCAGAACCAAATACCTCTGTAGTACTTAACAGCAACGCCTCATTCGTTCCTACTAAAAAAACCACGAAGTCGTTAGACGAATTTAACGATAGCGTATTAGTTACATTCGATCATTAGGTTTTATTCATTTGGTTGCTTTTATTACAGTCCCTTAATTTCTAATAAATCAGCATCAATCATTTCCTAGGTAGTATGATCTATGAATTTAATGGATTAAAGCCTGTCATTAGCAAAAGCTCTTTTGTTCATCCGCTGGCAGCGGTCACCGGTGATGTGATCATCGGAGAAGATGTTTATGTGGGTCCGGGAGCAGCTATCAGAGGGGACTGGGGTCGCATCATCATCGAAAATGGGTGTAACGTTCAGGAAAACTGCACCATTCACATGTTTCCGGGGATTACGATTACACTGAGTGAAAGCGCACACATCGGTCATGGAGCCATTATTCACGGAGCTCAATTGGGCAAAAATGTGTTAATCGGTATGAATGCGGTCATCATGGATCAAGCCGTGATTGGGGATGAAAGCATCGTAGGCGCCCTTAGTTTTGTCAAATCAAAAGAAGTATTTGATGCGCGAAGCTTGATCGTGGGAAACCCGGCAAGAAAAATAAAAGAAGTCAGTGATGAAATGATTGCCTGGAAAACAGAAGGCACCCAACTTTATCAACAGCTGCCCGAAGCGTGCTTTGCAACACTTAAAGCGTGCGAACCTTTACAGGAACCAGAGCCCAACAGGCCCATTGCTTCGGCAAGCTATAAAACCTGGAACGAAACAAAACAATAACCCCATGCAAATACCCAAAATACAACATTACATAGCCGGAGAGTGGATAGAAGGAGCTGGTTCCGGCGAAGTCTTACATCACGCCATTACCGGAGAACCGGTTGCCGCCCACACGATCGAAGGAATCGATTTTCAACACGCTTATGACTACGCCAGAAATATCGGCAACCCATCACTCCGAAAGATGACCTTTCAAGAGAGAGGATTGATGTTAAAAGCACTGGCTTTTCATCTTTTGGAAAAGAAAGAAGTTTTTTACGAATCCAGCAAGGCCACAGGTGCCACCCGATTGGATAGCTGGATAGACATCGAGGGGGGGATTGGCAACGTTTTCTCCAACGCCAGCCTGAGAAGACAGTTTCCCGACCTTCCCTACCACGTAGACGGGGAAATGGTCGGGCTTTCAAAAGGAGGCTCATTTGTAGGTCATCACATCATGGTACCAAAAGAGGGTGTAGCGGTTCATATTAACGCATTTAATTTCCCCGTCTGGGGGATGCTGGAAAAAGCTGCAGTCAATTGGTTGGCAGGCATGCCCTGTATCATCAAACCGGCAGAGCAAACTTGCTATTTGACGGAGGTGGTGGTAAAAGAGATCATTGCCTCAGAAATTTTACCCAAGGGAGCCATTCAATTGGTTGCAGGATATGGAGATGGCATATTAAACCCGATCGATGCGCAGGATGTGGTCACATTTACCGGGTCTTTTGAAACCGGCAAAAAGCTTAAAACATTGCCGCAGATCATTGAAAACGCAGTTCCTTTTAACCTGGAGGCAGACTCGTTGAACTGCGCCGTACTGGGAGAAGATGCCGTACCGGGAACACCAGAATTTGACCTCTTCATCAAAGAAGTAAGAAAAGAGATCACCGTCAAGTGTGGTCAAAAATGTACTGCGGTCAGGCGAATCGTAGTCCCTGAAAAACTGGTAGAAGACGTGCAGATCGCATTGGGCAAAGCACTGAGAAAAACAACGATTGGCGACCCTGGCGTAGAAGGAGTAAGAATGGGGGCTTTGGCTGGAAAAGAACAACTCGAAGAAGTGACAAAAAGAATTGCCACTCTTGCTAAATCCTCGGAAATGGTATATGGCACATTAGATAAAAGTGAAGCCATTGGGGCCGACTGGAACAGTGGAGCATTCATCTCCCCTATCCTTTTCCTCAATCAACATCCGCTTTCAACAGATGAAGTCCACGAGGTAGAGGCATTTGGGCCTGTCAGCACCATCTTACCTTACAAAACACTGGATGAAGCCATTGAAATTTCGAAAAAAGGAAAAGGATCGCTTTGTTCTTCCATTACCACCACCAACGATACCATTGCCACCGAATACGTAGTAGGCGCAGCCACTCACCATGGGAGAATATTGGTTTTAAATGAAGCCTGTGCCAAGGAAAGCACCGGTCACGGGTCTCCTATGCCTATGTTAACACACGGAGGTCCCGGACGTGCTGGAGGCGGCGAAGAGATGGGCGGAAAGCGTGGCGTGATGCACTACATGCAACGAACCGCCATCCAGGGATCTCCAACAACACTAACGGAAATCACACAACAATATCAATATGGAGGCGCCTATAAGGATCCGGGCCAGCACCTTTTTTCTAAATATTTCGAAGACATTGAAATCGGTGAGACGATCGTAACCGCAAAACGTACGGTAACCGAAGCAGACATTGTCAACTTCTCCAACGTAAGCTGGGACCATTTCTATGCACATACAGACGAGACCTCACTGGAAGGCACCACCTTTGAAAAACGTGTCGCACACGGCTATTTTGTCCTTTCTGCCGCTGCGGGACTCTTTGTGCAAGCAAAGAAAGGACCCGTCTTGTTGAACTATGGGTTGGAAGAGTGTCGGTTTACCAAACCGGTATACCCGGGAATGACGATAGGTGTTCGACTTACCGCCAAAGAAAAAGTAGATCAGGAGAAAAAGGATGAGATCGCGAAAGGCATTGTGAAGTTTTTGGTCGATGTTTACGATGAAACCGGAGAAACAGTAGCCATCGCTACGATCCTTACCATGATTAAAAAGAAGGACCAATCCTAACCACTTTAGCAAAAGAACAGTAACGTAAATACGACAATAAGTAATGCAGCGATAATAAGCAGGTATCGTCTATGGTCTCTTTTCAAACGACGGACTTCAAGGTTGAGCCTATCGATGTCGGTCGCTATTTTTTTATTGAGGTCCAGTTGATCATTCAATAATTCCTTTAGTTCCGGTTTCAGTTGCTCTCTTTTTAAGATGAACTTTTCCGTCAGCGCCACGGCTGACGGTAGTAAGTTGATCATGACTGTTTGCCACATACTGCTCTTTTTAGTTTCCATAAACGTAAGGTGAATCATGTATGTTAAAGTTGGCTCTAATGTAAGTAGTGAAACCCAATTGTGTTTTGTACTGCTCTTCATTATGTTTAAGAACCAAATCAATGAAAAACATCTTTCAGTTTATCAAACTTGTATATCTTGATCACTTTTTGTGCAAATAACTAGTTGATACGACCCGGAATAATAATTCCCTCCGAACTCATAGATAGGAACATAGCTATTACTCTTTCATATTTTTCTGTCAGAATGGACTCCCTATAGTCTTCAAATGAATAGGTTGATGACTGATCAAAAAGCTTAATTAATTCTCTTCTAAATAAAAACGTCATCTCCCCGTTAGATCTATTAACTAGGATAGGAAGCCTTCTGTCACCCGGTGCTACTATATCTAACGTTTCAATGAAACCTTCAATCAAATCAATGTGATCTTTGGCACCATGTACAAAATCCAATGCTAAATAGTAGTCTTCTGAAATTGGTGTAATCTTTACGAAGTAGTCGTAAGGTGGATAGTAAAATAATGTATTTAAAAAAAGCTCACCATCTCTTTCATAGCCAACTACATGATCAAGCGCATAAGCATCCAAGCCATTCGCCTTCAGGTGATATCGCCTACTTTTATCAAACTCGTCCTTAATTGAATTACCATCAATACTAAACGTTGCATTACCAATATCTAAATCGTGAAAAGAGGAATAGAAATTAAAAGTAGACCTATCCTTTTTGCCAGAGTTAAAAGGCATACTCAAATAAAATTCATGGTCAGAAAAAAATTCCGTAAAAGCTTCTTTAAGCAAAGTGGCAAATGGCCTTTCTATAAACTTTGAAGTTCCAACATTAGTTACATGTGTTCTCGAATAAATAAGCTTAAACTGATCTTCATTATTGTGATCAATTAATATGTCAATGGCTAGGTATAAGTCTTTCTTATCTTCTGGCAATGGATTCTTTCTTACACCCCAATCTTCTATCATTAGCTTAACAGACTGAGTTGAGTGTGTAATCGAAAAATTCCTATTCAGATTTTTAAGGATAACTTCCTCCATAGTTTCATCTAATTCAACTACTAACTCATTTTTACATGCCCATACTGAGGTTCGAACGTCATTTTTTTTGTTTATACAAACCTCCGTAATCTTGTAAGGTTTCTTTTTGCTATTAAACTTTACATTTACTTTTTCCTCATTGAAAATGTATCTATCACAGTTCTGTATGGTGCCGGAATTCTTAGGTTGTGAGTATGTCAGTAAGGGAAATAGAAAGATGATTCCACAAAAGTTTCTCATTTAAAATTGAATTAAAACTCTACCATAAACATAAGATGAACTACGTTAATCTCGACCTCAAAAATGGCATCGGAACCATTGAGTTTTTCACCCAACAAAGCAATTCGTTACCTGGAAAAATCTTGAAACAACTAGCTGAAACGGTCACAGAAGCTGGAAATAATGATGAAATAAAAGTCATTGTGCTAAAAAGTGGTGGAGATCGGGCTTTTTGTGCGGGAGCCAGTTTCGACGAGTTGGTCGCTATTGAGGATGAAGGAAAGGGAAAAGAATTCTTTATGGGTTTTGCGAACGTGATCAATGCCATGCGGAAAGCACCTAAATTCATCATCGGGCGTGTGCAGGGAAAAGCCGTAGGCGGAGGGATTGGATTAGCCGCTTCATCAGATTATTGCTTTGCCACAAAGTTTGCAGCCATTAAGTTGAGCGAACTGGAAGTGGGAATCGGCCCTTTCGTGGTCAGCCCGGCCATTGAAAGAAAAATGGGGGTATCAGCCGTTTCACAAATGGGGATCAATGCCTCTGAGTTTTATGATCCTAAGTGGGCGCATCAGAAGGGCCTTTTCGCAAAACTTTACGAAACGCCCAAAGAAATGGATCGGGCAGTCGAAGAGTTGGCCACTAAGCTGGTAAACTCAAATCCTGAAGCCATGAAAGAGCTAAAAAAAGTCTTCTGGCACGGAACAGACCACTGGGACGAACTACTGGCAGAGCGAGCCGAGATCAGTGGAAAGCTGGTAACATCTGAATTCACAAAATCCTTTATTCAGCAGTTTAAGAAAAAGTAATTTGATTTTCTGAGTATGGAATCGATACAGTACAGGTGATTCATTTGGTTTCAGGTTCCATTTTTTATACGTTAACTATTTCTACGATTGATCAGAATACAACGATTCTTTTCAAAATATGAAACCTGAGAAGTAGGGCAGGTAAGCATTCGGGCTTTTGTATCAGTCCTGAAATCGATCCAGACGTTTACAATTTCTGATCGCATAAAAAAGTGCCTGACCGATCTCAATCAATGGCGCTTTTTCTTCAGAAAAGAAAGAAAAGGTTGATACCTTGCCTGAACCATGGGTAGTATCGAATTTTATTTTTCTATCTGAAAGGGTGGTAAGTTTCAATATCCAACTCCCTTCGGAGAACTCTACTTTCATTTTATGCTCATCTAAATCGGGCAGCCAATACGAGTAGATTTCCCAATGGTTCGTATCGTTTTTCATCGTCCGGTAGTATTCGATGTTGCAATCATCAAAATTTAGCCTAGTCGACTCCTGATTATAGTTCAAACTTTGTAGCCCCGAAATCTCTTGGTTTATAAACTTAACCGTATCTGCCAACTTCATCTCGTTGACTTGTGCAAAAACAGAAGTGGTAATAATTAATAAGGAAAAAGATAATGCTGGTACGCTCAAAACCTAATGATAAAATTAACGTGAAGGTCTATAAAAGACCAGCGTAATTAAACGATCACAAAGCGATGAGGTTTAGTTAAATCACTCTGATAAAATTCGGTACAATTCCAGATTTAGGTAATAGTGATGCCCTGAAATGGTCTTTTTTTCCAGGATTCCCAGATCACACAATTCATTCAGGTAATTCCTTGCCGTATTTTCTGCGTAGATTTTGGCATCTACCAAATGACTGACCTTGGTCAATGGTTGAGTGAAAATCAGTTGCATCAGTTGCTCTGATTTCCTGATCTTGGTATCCTCTTCTATGGTTTCCATGATTCCTTCTTTTGCGGAAAGAATGTCATTGATTTTATTAAACGTAAGGTTAGCCGTGACCTCAACTGCTTTGAGCATAAATAAAATCCATTGCTCCCATAGCGCACGTTGCGTCACCCCGGCGAGTAAAGAGTAGTAATCACTCTTATGATCAATGATGTATTTACTCAAGAAAAGAATAGGGAGGTCCAGCAATCCTTTTTGAGTTAAGATATTGATGTTAAATATCCTACCTGACCGACCATTTCCGTCACGAAAGGGATGGATAACTTCAAACTGATAATGTGCAATGGCCATTTTTATCAGAGGATCAATGGCGTACTTTTCATCGTCATTTACAAAATCAGCCAGGTTCTGTAGTTTGGCCTCTATGAGTCCCTTTCCTCTCGGAGGGGTATAAATGGTCTTGCCAGCATTTGGTCCACTCCCACCCTGCCTGATATAAATCCTCGCACTTGGAGGCCTTACTCCATCGTTTGTCTGTTTGATGATCCGATAAAGCTTAATGAAATACGCCTGATCAAAAGTACCTTGTGTTGTTAAATGATCATGCCCTTCCCAGAGTGCCTCACGGTATCGCAAAACCTCTTTAGGCGCTCCTTTTATATAGGCTTCCTCCCCCTGATCGCTGTAAGCCTGGTATAACTGATCATCTGTAGTGAAAATATTTTCAATCTCGCTGGACGCCTTCGCTTCTTGCAGACTAATGGTATTAATCAAAACACCCTGGTTCGGAATGGCAATGGACCTCCCATGTAAGCGACCTAAAGCAGATTTCGCATTTCCCAACTGTTCCATGATACGCACCGTCCGGTAGAGGTCTTCATGAATCGGTAAGTTGGGCAGGTCATTCCAGGGTGAGTTTCGATCCGGGTTGATCTTAAACAAAGGTTCTTTCATGTGTATAGTTTTTGGTCTTTGGCTTTAGGCTCTTGGCTTTGGCTACCTCAGAAGAACGGCTTTCTATTCATCTTCGTCTGCCTGCCGTAGGTAGGGTTGGTATAGATAGGATGTCTGGGCTTTATGTTTATTGTTTATTTCATAAATAAGGATAGGCTAAATGCCGGAAACGTCACGTAGTCCCATCCCTCTACACGAGATGAGAAGTTTTAATGTCCAAAAAACAACAAACATTAAAAAATGATTATTTTAATGTCTACTCAAAAGTACGCATTAAAATTTAAGTTAACAGATCGAGCAAACATCAATTAATTAAAATTTTAATGTTTACTCAAAGGTAGACATTAAATTGCCGAACATTCCATACAAAAGCCGTTTGATGGATAGAGGCAAAACAAGTCGTTTTGTATCTTAGCGATCCCAAAAATTTAGTATTTCAGTCACAAAAGCAGCCCCAAAGAAAAAGACCACCACACGAATTAACTGGAACGAAATCGCAAAAAAAATGCTCCTTTCACGGGCAATGGACGATTTAGAAGAGAATCAACTCGTTCCTGAAAAGAAAGTATTGTATCAATTTTCAGCCAGAGGACATGAGCTGGGCCAACTCATTCTGGCAGAGTTACTAGACCAGCCTAAGGACGCAGCGAGCGCATATTACCGATCCAGACCTTTAATGGTGGGCCTTGGTCTTTCCATAGAAGATGCACTGGCGGCCCCCTTAACCAGATCTGGCGGCTACAGTGATGGACGAGACATTGGTGTGGTATGCAACATGCCAGAATCCAAACGCGGTTGTGTGGTATTACCAATGGCAGGAGATGTGGGATCACAATACACACCTGCTATTG
>JBCCXH010000206.1:0-8984 GCA_039192005.1 Bacteroidota bacterium | reverse complement strand
TTGTCCGGTAGCCCCGTCAGAAAACCCAATGAACGGTATTTCCTGATTTCATCGGTATACGCATCAAAAACACCGTCATTGTGCGATTTGATGTAATTGGCGAAAAGGGCTTTCACCCGTGAGTTTAGCTTTACTCCGTGTTCCTGGCACGCGTTCTCCACCACACGGGCACCGCCATACGGTTTAATGGCTCGTTTCAACAGCTCATCGGTTTGTAACCCAACGATGACCTCGTTTTCCTTTGAAATGTACCCCGCACCATGGGAAGTGATTCTGGAAATGACGTCCGCATCGATTGCCCTTACGCCTCCATTGTCCATTTCTTCTTTTACCGCTTTCATGCAAATGGCAAAAACGGCAGCCGTTTTTGCCGTCGGTCCACATAAAAACTGATCGTCTCCATCGTATCTGGTCATGTTTTTATGTACAAAATCTCTTACGTCAATACGATCGTTCCAAACCCCTTTGATGAACGGCTTTACTTTAGTTTCTACTTCGGTCAACATGGTTGTATTCGTTAATTTTTTTCGTCATTCAAAAGTCGTGACCTGCTCTCATGAATTGTATGATGTCTGTCAGGAGAAAAGCCGATTGATGTCACCTTTCGCGATGAACAAGTCGTTTGATTTTCAAAAAACCAGCCCTCTGCTTCTTGTGACAAGTTCATCCAACGCACAAAAACGCACCTCACGGGTAGGGGTTCAAGGTCAGATACACAGGATCTATGGGGGTAAAAAAAATTGGATATGAATAGGTAACGGTGAGTATAATAAATTCGTCCGAAGTCTAACATCCATGCACATGATAAGGTACATCCTACCCTTCTTACTACTCACTGGTTTGATGAGCTGCCAGGAACAAAAAACACCTGCAAATACAACAGAAAACTACGAAGCCAACTGGGAGTCTCTGAACCGTCACCAGGCTGCACCAGAGTGGTTTGCCGACGCTAAGCTGGGGATCTACTTTCACTGGGGTCCCTACAGCGTGCCTGCTTTTGGAAATGCCTGGTACCCACATCACATGTACAAAGACAAAGGGAAGTTTCGACGGTTCCATGAAGAAAACTACGGGAGCATTGACGAATTTGGATATGAAGATTTTATCCCGATGTTCAAAGCGGAGCAGTTTGACCCTGCCGACTGGGCCGAATTATTCAAATCTTCGGGCGCTAAATTTGCCGGGCCCGTCGCTCAACATCACGATGGGTTTGCCATGTGGGACAGCGAGGTCAACCCGTGGAATGCGGCAGACATGGGACCGAAGAGAGACATCCTGGGTGAAATATTCCGGGAACTGAGGAAAAGGGACCTCAAAACGATTGCTACGTTTCATCACGCGCGCAATGGCCAAAGGAACCGGACCGACACCGCCAACTGGAAAACCGGGTACGACAGTCACTACATCTACCATCCTGATTTGCCTACCGCTACCACAGACCCCAAGCTCCGGATGCTTTTCGGCAACTTTGAGACCATCGAGGAGTTTAATCAATACTGGCTGGATCAGGTCAAAGAAGTAGTAAATCACTACAGCCCGGATATCATCTGGTTTGACTCGTGGCTTAACCTGATCCCGGAGCCCATCAGAATGGAGATGATGGCCCATCATTTCAATAACGGCTTAAAACAGGGCAAAGAAGTCCTCACTGCCCACAAACAGGAAGATTTGCCCATGGAATCCAGCGTGCTGGACTTTGAGCAGGGTGGACGCGGAGACGTACACCCCATGCCATGGATGACAGACATCACGATAGGTAAACACCGCTGGATGTACGTAACGGACCACCCTTATAAGGAGGCTGCGCTCCTGGTTCGTAACATGATCGATGTATGGAGTAAAAACGGCGTGGTGTTGCTCAATGTCTCCCCACGAGCCGACGGCGTCATCAATGATGTGCAACGAGAGCGGTTGCAACAACTTGGAGAGTGGCTCAAGGTACACGGAGAAGCAGTATACGGCACCCGACCTCACGTCCTCTTTGGCTACGGCCCCTCCAGAGGTGGCGATGGACACAATGGCGCATTTTCTTCAACGGTAGCCTACACGGCGCAAGATGTTCGCTTCACCATCGCCAAGGATAAAAAAGCAATGTACGTCTTCCTGCTTGGCGTACCGGAGGCCGGTAAGCGCACTTCTTTCCGGTCGATTGGGGGATATCACCGAAACATCCCGCCTGGAAAAATCAACGACGTAAAACTCCTGGGATCTGACGTGAAAGTCGATTGGGAACTTACTTCCGGTGATCTTTTCATTACCATGCCGGAAGTGGACTTTAATCCATTGGCCACTGTTTTTAAGTTGGAATTGGAGTAACGAGCTGTTTGTCATCATTATCAGGGTTATTTTCAGGACGACATTGAGCAAACCAAATAATGAGGCCCAACTTTCGATATCGCCCTGTAATGGGAGGTTTAGGTGGAATAAGTTCGTTCAGGCTGTTTAACAATACTTTGCAGATTATCCGGTAAAGCCATGCGACTACATGGTTTTACTTTATCTGTTACGTTCCAACTTTAGAAGCTATCAATGATTCACATCTGCCTTAAAGAAGACATTTTAAGTCCTTTAATGCTCGTCACTCATCATTTTTCAGGGAATTACTTATTCAATTAGACCTCCCTTAGGCCATTATTTTACGGTTGAATGATAGACCGACCAGATTGTCGGATGTAAAAGTTGTAAGAAAATGGAAAAAAGAAGAAATTTATCATATATCAACCTAATGATAATCGTCATTGGTGCCGGGGTTGCTTCTGTATTGGTTTTCAGTCAAATGAAAGCAAAAAACCAGCAGAATGAGAAGGTAATGTGGGAACGAATATACGGTGACATTTCAGCTGCGGACGGTCAAATGATAAGTGACTTCAATGATCAGGACCTGAAAAAAATCAGCACGTTTCATCCCCTTTTTATCAATGCTAAGTCATACGAAGATGTTTTAGCAATATCATCGAATATCACAAAAGACGAAAAGAAAGAACTGATCAGCAACTTACAGGCTACATCCAATTCCATTTCTTCTGAAGCAAAGCAATTTGGGATCATCTCCAATGTTTCTGTTCTTGTACTTTTCGTTTTCGGAATGATTATGCTGGCCATGAAGACCCGAAAGCTTTCGAAAAATTTAGATGAGACCAAGGGCCGTTTATCTGAACTTACCAAAAGAAGAAAGAAACTCAACACGCTGCTTTCCTCTTATGATGCCAAGCTAAAATCCTCCTACGTACGTATCACCAACTTAGAAGAGGAGCGAGAACGTCTAACCAAGAAAATTGACGAGAGCAAAACGCTACAGCAAGAGATGAAAGGTTTTATTGACACGCAGATCAAGACTAATGAACAGCTAATGATCGCGGAGAGTAAATTGAAATCTTTGCTGGAAAAGGAAAAAGAAAGCAAAGCCATCCTCAATCAAACGCTGGATCGCCTAAAAGACACACAGGGTCAGTTGGTTCATAGCGAGAAAATGGCTTCTCTTGGACAGTTGACAGCAGGTATTGCACACGAAATCAATAACCCAATCAACTTTGTATTTAATGGAATAGACAGTCTCAGAAGAAACCTGGAGGATCTTGATACCATTTTGACCAAGTACGACATCCTGGATAAAGAACTGGCAGATCATGCCACGATCAAAGAAATAGAGGAAATAAAAGTAGAAGTCGACTACGAAGATTTGAAAAAAGACTTAACAAGTCTGGTTTTTGACATCAAAGAGGGAGCAGTACGAACGATAGAGATCGTAAAAGGCCTTCGGGTATTCTCTCGTCTGGATGAGGAGGATATGAAAGATGCCAACATTAACGAATGCCTCGACGCCACGCTGGTCTTATTAAAGAATAAAACGAAAGATAACATCCAGGTAGTGAAAGAGTATGACGATGCCTTACCTGAAATACTCTGCTACCCCGGGCAGCTTAATCAGGTTTTCATGAATATCATTAGCAACGCCATTCAGGCGATTCCCGAAGACAGGGACAATGCTGAGATAAAAGTGGCGACTAGAATTACCGACGGTGGCATATCCATAAGCTTAAAGGATAATGGTACCGGAATCAGCGATGAGGTAAAAGAGCGAATTTTTGAACCGTTTTTCACGACCAAACCAGTAGGTGTAGGAACCGGACTAGGCTTATCGATAAGCTACGGCATCATTGAAAAACACCATGGCAGTTTGCAGGTAGAAAGTGAGTTGGGTAAGGGAACAGAGTTCATCATCAACTTACCTAAGTCCGTCCCACAAACGTTATCTGCCGCGAGTTAATCATTACTAACTGAAAAACACCTACCTTTAAAAGGTGTCAGAACGTTCCATACAAGTAAAAAACCTGGATAACCTTCAACTGGACCCTAAAAACGAAGGAAACGAATTGATTCAGCTCGTACTCGCCCTGGTAAATACCATACGGGAACTCATGGAAAAACAGGCGCTTAGAAAAATCGAAGCTGGTAAATTAACAGTTAAGCAAATTGATCAAATGGGGTCCACTTTTCTCGCACTGGAAAAGAAGATGGAAGAACTAAAAGACGCATTCAAACTGACTTCTGAAGACCTGGAAATTGATTTGAAAAAGTTCATTTCCATCGAAGAAGAGCCTAAATAAAGGAATCACCTAACACATATCTACTGAACGCCTATCCCATTAGCTGACACATGATGGTAGGTTTGAAGAAAAATTTCAAATAATAAAATTATGGCAGTAGAAAAAGCACTTTCATCAAGTAGCCTCGCAGAAGTAGTAGACAGAGTTCTCGATAAAGGGGTCGTGGTAGATGCGTTCGTTCGATTATCCCTTGTAGGTATTGAATTGGTTACCGTAGAGGCCAGAGTCGTTGTGGCTTCCGTAGAAACTTACCTAAAATACGCAGAGGCAGTAGGACTGACCGCAAGAGCAGCATAAAGAGCTTTAGTGTGAGAATACACATCTCGACCAAGATGGTATTCTCCACTCTCTTTTTCATCTAAATCACAAAAATCATGTCAGATTTCATACCCAATCATATTGGTTCCAAACTTGGAAATTTTTCAGAGGAGGATGAACACATGCTGACCCCTTCTGACACCGACACGCACACAAACTCCATTGAGAGACCGGTTTCGAAACTATCCGTCTCCAAAAAGAAAAAAAAAGACGAAGCAATGCCAGTAAAGAAAATGAAGAAGAAAAACGGAGCTAAAAAGAAGCTTCCGTTTAACCCCAACGCGATGGGAGCTTCCCCAAATCCGGCTGGAACTGAGTTTCCACTAAATCTGACACCAGACGAACCAACCGAAGAATTAAAGGAAAACACCCCCACATTTGACGCTCCACAAATAGAAGAGACCTTAGAAGAGGTGTACCAAGTAGAAGTAGGACAGGAAGAAGAAGTGGTACAGGAAGAAATGCCAAAGCTGGAACTTGATACAGAACCTGACGCGGCTGCTATCGCTGAGAGTCTTAAGTCCATGCCAAAGCGAAAGAAGAAAACTTCCGCTAAGCCTCGAAAAAAGACAAAAAAAGAGCTTCCTGTGATAACTGATGAGACCGTTGAAGAACCAGAGGAGGAAGTTCTCGATGTAGTTGAAACGCCAACCGAGCCCATCGCTCAGGAACAAAGCGAACCAGAGCCGGTTCAGGAGGAAGCGCCTCAACTCATACAGCCACCCGAATTCAGCCAAAACGATCAAAAAGAAAAACCCAGCGCTGCATCCGAGCAGGAAGAAAGGCGCGCCTACGTTGAAAACATCCGAACTGAAACGCACGACTTCCTGAAAAAACTGGCGGAGGAACGCAAACAGCGTCAGTTGGACTACCAGGCTTTTCGTGAGAAGCTTCAAAATGACTTAAAAAACACTAGCCGCTATGAGTAAAGACTTCACACTTCAGGTAGAGCCGGACAAGGAATTCGTTGAAACGCCCTACATCCGTGAAATAACCGAAAGATCCCTCAATTACATCAGGGCCGGGTTTCCCGTTCACTTCCGAGGGCCTGCCGGAACAGGAAAAAGTACATTGGCTAAACACATCGCCGGGAAACTGGGAAAACCCACTTCCATCGTCCATGGAGATGAAGAGTTGACTTCCAGTAATTTAATCGGCAATGAAAATGGATATCAATTTAAAAGGGTAAGAGACAACTACATCTCCAGCGTTCTGAAAGAAGAAGAAGTGATGACGAAAGGCTGGGTAGACAACCGGCTTACCGAAGCCTGCCGGTATGGCCACACGTTTATTTACGATGAATTTACCCGATCGCGACCTGAGGCAAACAACGTCCTGCTATCCATCCTCCAGGATAAAATCCTTACCTTTTCTAAAGAAAGCCACCCTGGCAGTCCATACCTGGAAGTCCACCCCAACTTCACAGCACTTTTCACCAGCAATCCCGAAGAGTATGCCGGCACCTACAAAACACAAGATGCGCTGGGCGACCGAATGGTCACCATCGACCTGGAATATCCGGACTACGAGACGGAATATGGCATTGTTTATTCCAAATCAAGGCTGCCAAGAGACGTGTGTGAACTGATTACGCACATCGTGAGAGATTTAAGAGAAACGGATGTATGTGAGGTATCCCCTACCATTCGCGGGGGGATCATGATTGGGAAAACACTAACGGTCATGGATTTTGATCCTGAAGACAATGCACCATTGTTTATTACTTATTGCCAGGATGTCTTGTCTTCAGAGACGAGTAAAATCCACACTTCATCTAGTCAAAAAGAGGTAAAGGCAGCGGTGAAAGACATCATAGAAAAACGTATGAATAACAATAACAGACGCCACTTTATGGCCGTGTAATGATATGAATAGAGCAAAGACATCGCTAGACATCCCTTCTATTAGCAATTCTAATATAAGGATCGCCCCGTATAGTCATACCAATCGGTTTATGGAACTCCACAAGCTGGACTACAAACGAAACAACCTGGTAACTAAAATCCAGAAGGCTGAACGGGAGATTGAAAACCTGAAGAAAAACCTCTCCTTCATTGAAAACGATATCGCAACACTCCTCGACAACATCGATACGGACCTTGACACTGGCTCATCTTCAGATAAGAAACGCATTTCACGTAAAGCGCAATTGATTAAGTACTAATTTTTGACATAAACCTGTATCTTACCTGTTATTTGAATCAATCAAAATGGCGGAAAAAGTAGTAACCACGGGTAGTTCAACCAATCTTGCAGACATCCTTGAGCGTGTGTTAGAAAAAGGGATTGTCGTAGCGGGAGATATAAGCATCAACATCGCTGAAATTGAATTGATCTCCATCAAAATACGGCTGGTGATCTGTTCAGTAGATAAAGCGAAAGAAATGGGCATCAATTGGTGGCAAACGGATCCTTTCCTTTCCAGCGCGGCCTCGGAGAACCAACTACTTCAGCAAAACAAGGAGCTTCAGGAACGCATTGAATCCCTTGAAAAAAAACTCGCGCATTAACCCCCTTCTATGAACGCATCTTATGAAGGTTTGTCCACCCTTTTTTATGATACTAAGCAACTCGTATTTGTAGGGGGAAAAGGAGGTGTCGGCAAATCCTCCACCGCATCAGCCATTGCCTTTCACCTTTCTAAGCGTCATCCAACACTTCTCATCTCAACGGACCCGGCTCACTCACTAAGTGACAGTTTACAAGAAAAGTTACATTCTGAAATTACTTCTATTTCGTTGGAAGGCCATCAGCTTTTCGCTAAAGAACTGGATGCCTCTAAAACGTTTCAGGGCTTCAAGGAGAAACACGAAGCGGAGATAAGGTTGCTCTTTGATACCTCCACCCACTTTGATGAAGAAGACATCGATGAAATCATGTCGCTTATGCTCCCCGGAATTGATGAAGTGATGGGGTTAAAATCCATCGTGGACATTCTACAGGGGGGAACTTACCAAAAAGTGGTGGTAGACACTGCTCCTACGGGCCACGCGCTACGCCTCCTGTTCATGCCGCAACTACTCAATACCTGGATAAAAACCATGGCCACGCTTCGTTGGAAATACCGGCTCATACAAAAGACGTTTAAAGGCAAATACACCGCTGATGATGCGGACGACCTGCTCATGGACCTCAAGCGATCGGTAGCGCGAATGACGGCTATCCTTACCGATGCCTCGCGATGTGAGTTTATTCTGGTCACCATCCCCAACCAAATGGCGATGGCCGAAACTTGTAAGCTACACCAGCAACTGACTAAAAAGAACATTGCTGTCAATACCTTGATCATTAACAACATCGCTCCGAAATCAACCGATCCTTTTTATCAGGAATGGCACGTCAATCAGCAAAAAATCATTCAACAGACCATCGAAAAATTCTCAACTATTCACACCATCCAAATGCCCCTCTTTGCTTCTGAAGTCCATGGCATACATCGCATTCAGCAGTTTGAAGAGGTGCTTTTTAATCAAACAAGTTAGATATGAAAACAAAGTTGTACATATACGGAGTTGTTCGTGCAGATGAAACCAAAGTACTGGGTCCGTTGGGGCTGAGTACAAACGGCAGCCCGGAAGAAATCCACCTCCACAGCAAAGACGGCATCGGCATTGTATACACCGGTAAAGAATGTGATGACGATGATGAACTGCCCGCCTCACGAAAAAATTTAGTGAATCACCAACGCGTCATCGAGCTATTGATGTCAACTTATACCGTCCTCCCATTTTCGTTTGGTACCCTCATCGATGACGTGACGGCTCTGGAACAACTCATCGTTGAAAGAAAAGCAGAATTTGAGGCCACGCTGGATAAAATCGATGGGAAAATAGAACTTGGACTAAAGGTGTTGTGGGAGAACATGGATCAAATCTTTGACGCCCTCGTACAGGAAGATGAAGCCATCAATCAAAAAAGGCAGTACTTAATTGCAAATGGCATGCAGGACCAGGATTCTAAAATAGAGCTGGGAAAAATGGTGGAAGCAGCTTTAGACAAGAAAAAAGAATTTATGCTCAACAAGGTATTGGACAAACTCAAACCTCAGGCAATTGAATA
>JBCCXH010000205.1:0-9028 GCA_039192005.1 Bacteroidota bacterium | reverse complement strand
ATGCTGAAAAAAATACTCCGTCCACTAATTACGTATTTCACCCTGGGTGTTGATGAAAACACAAGCATCAATGACCAAAAAAAGATCACCTTACTTCATATTTTTTGTAATACCTGGCACCTGTTTACATTACTTACTTTTGTAGAAGATTTCTACAATGGGCGGCTGATGTTGGCCAGCTATGCGTTTATGCTTGTGGTTGTCTGCAGCGTACAGGTCTTACTCTACCGGAAACAATTGTTTGTTGCAAGTCTCTTGTTTATCACAGGCTTATCGTTTACCGCTTTTATTTACTCTAACTACATTTATACAGAAGAGCTTTTAGAATATTACTTTTTATTGCCTCCTTCTATCGCGCTTATTTACGTGGATGATCGGAGACTCAATACGGTCATATTGATTGGTTGCTTATTGGGGATGTACCTTCCCAATTTGTACTTTAATCACTATCCACAGTCTGTTTTGAATAACATGAACCCTCCGTTCTTGTTTTTCAGTATTTTTATTGTCATCAGCTATTTTAAAAACCTCAACATCCGCAATGAGAAAATACTGGAAACAAAAACGAAACAGTTGCAGGAGTTGGATGCGTTTAAATCACAGTTTTTCACAAATATCTCCCATGAGATACGTACTCCCCTTACGTTGATCAATGGATACAATGGGGATCTGACGGCAATATCTGATTCGCCTGAAATACAGGAAAGTCAAAAGAATATCAAAAAACAGGTGGGGAAGATTACAGCGATCGTCAACAGTGTATTGGATCTTGCCAAGATACAATCTTCCAATTTTGGTCTGGAACTGAAGCTTACCAATGTTTCAGACCTGATCAGAAAGCAATACATGAATTTCGAACCGTTGTTTCATCAAAAGAAGGTTGCTTTTCACCTTTCGTCCGGCACCACTGATCATTTTGCTTTGACCGACCCTGTCTTTTTTGAAAAAGCGATCAATAACCTGATTGTCAATGCACTTAAATATACGGATTCCGGAGAGGTTGCGATTGGTTGCTACCCTGAAAATGGGCAACTGGTTATTAAAATTTCGGATACGGGTATAGGAATCGACGAAAGCAACCATGAAAGTGTTTTTACTCGATTTTACCAGGTGAATAATGACATTAACCAATCCGGAGGGAGTGGCGTAGGACTTGCTTTTTGTAAAGAAATTATCGAACTGCATCAGGGCCGTATTTCCCTAAAAAGCGAATTGAATGAAGGAAGTGAATTCATCATTTCGCTTCCCCTGCAGGCAACTCAACCCAAGATTTCGCCGGTAAAGGAATCTTCCCGGGTTTTGAACGAAGTGAGCGCGGATGAAACGGTGACTTTACAAAACGATCATTCAGGTTTTCGTTTTTTAATTGTGGATGATAACGATGATATGCGTCAGTACTTAATGACTGTTTTGTCGGGTTTCCATTGCCTACAGGCCTCAAACGGTGCCGAGGCATTGGAGATCATTGATCAAAATCAAATAGACCTCATCATCACCGATTACATGATGCCTACATTGAACGGGTATGACCTGATTGCGAAGCTGAAAGAAGAAAATAATGATGTGCCGGTGATCATGTTGACTGCAAAAACAGATTTTGATACGAAACTGAGTGCTTTGCGATTGGGAATTGACGATTATGTGACCAAACCTTTTGAAAAAGCAGAACTACTGGTTCGAATTACTAACTGCATAAGCAACCGCTCTTCCAAGAAATCTTACCTTGAGGAAAACAACATCGCTGTGGAGGAGCTCAAAGAAGACCCTTTTATTGAGCAGTTAAAGGAATATGTAATGGACAATTCAGATAACACTTCTTTGAATCAGGATATGATTGCCTCGGCTTTTAATGTTTCCAAGAAAACTTTTTACAGAAGAGTCAAGGGCATGACGGGGTTAAGTCCTAATAATTTTATTCGGGAAATAAGGCTTCAAAAGGCAAGGGAAATGTCCCGGGCCAACCCTAATCTCTCGCTTAAGGAGCTTTCATTTGAAGCCGGGTTCAGCCATGCGAGTTATTTCTCAAAGATGTTTGAAAAGCGTTTTGGCATCAAACCGTGGGGAACCGGAAGTCAACATGCAGGTATTTAGCCCGAAAAATTCAGGTGTTATTTATTGGTGTAGGCCTACCTGTAAGCTTGTGCCATTCAGAGAATTTTCCTCGTGAAGAAAGCGAGTGAATTTTCTCGCTCTACAGATCTCAGTTGCGATCCGGGAAAAATAGGTTTTCAACCCATATTATGCATTAGCCTTTCTATTACGAACATAAATTACCCGGACTGGGCTCCGCAAAATCAGGTGGACCGTCTGCTTTTCTTGTCCATTATGAGGGGACGCATGGTCTTGATCACAAAACGCAAATGCGTAATTCCATCTACTTCCTCAATAGGACAGGATGATAGTGAACGCCTGCCTTTGTCGACAGGTTTGACTTCAATATTTACCTAAAGCAATAAGGTGACAGCTGCATCACTCATACTTTATCGAGTGAATCGGGTTTTCGTAAGCTGCTTTTCTGATGTGATAGGCCAACGCAAAAGCGGTAAACACCATGGCGATCAAAAATGAAAGGACAAACGGCCAGATACTTAGCTCGGCTCTGCTGGCAAAGTTGCTCAACCAGACATTGATAAGGTAGTAGGTAATGGGAACAGAAAGCAGGTTTGCGATGATCAATAACCATAAAAAACGCTTGGAAAGTAGCATAATGACGTCTTGTATGGGCGATCCAAGTACTTTTCTGATGGCGATTTCCTTCCTTTTGACTCGTGTGAGGTAGGAAATGAGCCCGATCAAACCCAGCGATGCAATGATGGCAATGGTGATGGAGAAAAACGAAAGTAGCCCAAGAAACTTCTCTTCTCTTCTATATAATCTTTCCAGGTCCTGGTCTACAAAATGATACCCCATTTCATGTGCTGGAAAAAAGCGGTTCCATTGCGTTTCTATCTCTTTCAGACTAGTAAAAAGATCATTGGAGGATAGCTTTGCGTAGATGCTTCCACCTCCTCTTGTATCATAAAAGATGATGAGCGGATTTACTTCTGCATAGGATACACCTAAGTTAAAATCTTTCACTACGCCAATGACATTCATGAATTGAGGGTTTCCTTCATCGTCCGTTCCGGCTCTCATCCCACCTTTTAGCGGATCTGCTGTCCAGCCAAAACTTTTTACGGCCGCCTCATTAACGATAATGGACTGTTCTTCATCTGCCTTTGATGAATTTCTGAAATTTCGTCCATGAACAAGCGTTATCCCGATGGTGTTGATGAAATCGTGATCTACCGCTATCAAATCTGCTCCTTTTTTAAAGGTGCCGCCGTCCAGGTTTCGTAGGGTGGGGGTGAATTGATTCGCTTCTTCATCTAGCGTGTAGCCGGAAAAAGCCGTCCCTAGTACATCTGACCTGCTTTTTAGCTCTTCAGAAAATGACGTGGACCGGGCCATGACCACACTATCCCGTGGGATGTCTATGACCAGGATGTTCTCTTTGTCATATCCTATGTCTTTCGTCTTGATGTGATGAATCTGATTAAACACTAAGAAAATACCGGTGATCAGCGTCGCAGCTATGCTGTATTGAACGGTTACTAATACCTTCCTTAAAAAATCGCCGTCTTTACCGGTGGCAAACTTTCCTTTTAATGTTTTTAAAATAGCAATAGAAGAAAGGTAGAGTGCAGGATAGATCCCGGCAAGCAAGCCTATGATGAATGATACAGAAAAGAGGACGCCCAAGTCTGCGGGTGCGGTCAGGGTTTTCCAGGTCAGTTGAACATCGGTCAGGTTATTGAATGCATTTAAAAAGAGAAGCGCAAAAAGCAATGCCGATATGGCCGAAAAAGTGGCTAACAAAACGGATTCTGTAAGAAATTGAGCGATAAGTGATTTTTTCGAAGAGCCCAACGTCTTTCTGATGCCTACTTCAGGAGCTCTTTCGCTGGAATTAGCGGTAGCCATATTTACATAGTTGATGCAAGCAAATACGAGTAAAAAGATCATGACAAATTGCAGGACTTTTACGTTGGTCTTACTCCCTTGTGGGTAAGGCTCCCAAACATAGGGATCAGCTAGATGAATGTCCTGAATGTTTTGAAAGATGAGGTTGGCGGTGCCATTTAAATTTTCAAAGGTCTCTTTCATGTGGGTATCCACAAACTCCGGTACCTTGAGCTGAACGCTGGAAATGGACGCTCCTTCTTTTAGTTTTATGTATGTGTACACATGCGCGCCATACCATTGCGTCATCTCTGCTGAATAAGGAAAAGTAACCCATGATACCAGGGCTTCTACGGGCAGGTGTGTGTGCGCATCACTGTCTTTGATGACGCCCGTAACTTTTAAATTCGTTGGGCGGTAACCAATGTGTTCAACGCTTTTGCCCATCGGGTTTTCGTCTCCAAATATTCGTTTAGCCAGTGACTCTGTGATGACGATTGAATTGACCTCCTTGAGCGCCTGATCGGCATCTCCCATCAGAAAGGTTTGACTGAAAACATCAAAGTAGGTAGAGTCTGCTATGAAGATCTGGTTCGATGTTACCTTTCGTTCATCATAATCCAGTGTGGCAGTATGTTGGGAAAGTCCACCTAAACCTCTGATTCTAAGCTGGGCTTCCACCTCGGGATACTCTTTTTGCAAGGTGGGACCTACAGGTCTCGGAGCATTACTATAAATGTCCCTCTTCCCGTTCATGTTAAAGTCAGCATTCACTCTAAAGACCCTATCCGCATTGTCATAATGGGAGTCATAAGAAAGCTGATTATTTGTATACAGCCACAAAAGGTATGAAAATGTAATGCTGGTAGACAGGCCAATGATATTGATGGCGGTGTAGAGCTTTCTTTTTTTGAAACTTCTTAGAGAAGAGAAGAAGAAATTTTTATTCATAAATCTGGTTGGAATAACTAAATGAGCGTTTGTTATTATCGGTTGTAAAAGTATTCAATTCTTGTAATGAGAAATACAGCCTGGTCTTTACCAGATGGTAAACCATCGAAATTGTTAAAAGAGATGCATTAGGTATTAGTTCTTTGTCATATAAAAAATTGCGGGTGTTCGAGAAAAGATTTTTCGATTTAGAAATAACTCCTGAAATCACTCTCTCCTGAAACCACCCTTTCGATTCCCTAAATGGTAGGTAAGAGGGGCATGTATTCTTCCTAAATGAAAGGAGTGTAGTCCGCTTCATGCGGGACTGAATAAGACTCGAAGATTGGGGTTTTTTCGGTGAGATTTTCCTTCAAAAACTAAGTGTGCAGAAAATGCGTAGAAAAAAAATAAGGGACTGAAAACAAAAAAGCCCCGATCCGGGGCTTAGTTTGTGATTCGTCTGGGGCTCGAACCCAGGACCCTCTCCTTAAAAGGGAGATGCTCTACCAGCTGAGCTAACGAATCATTGTTTTTGTAAAAAACTTAAGGCGTTCTAGAGGTCGTTCTCTAAATTGCGGATGCAAAAATAGGAACCTTATTTGAATTAATTGCATGATAAGTAAACTAAACCTCAAATTATTTTTTTTATTTCTAGTAATCTCACGTTTTGCAGCTGCAAATGAGCTAAATCAGGGGGATTCTTTATTTGTATCACAAAAATATACGGAGGCGCTTGATGTCTATCAGGAGCTTTTTGATGCCGATCGCTATACGTACTCCATGCTTTTGAAGATGGCGTTCATCAATGATGGGTTGGGAAATTACCCTCAGGCGCTTTACTATTTGGATTTATACTATAAAAAGACGGCCGATCGAAGTGTTGTGGCCAAGATCAACGATATAAGTGAAGAAAACAGTCTTTCAGGGTATCAATACAACGATACGCATTTTTTTCTTGCGTTGATGGAGAAGTATCAAGCTCCTTTCCAATTCATTCTTTTCTCCTTTATTCTTCTTTTGATGGCATATGCCTATCGCAAACGCCAGAAAAAAGAACAGGCGGCTCCAGCCGTAGTTTTACAATTTGTATTGGTCATTGTCTTACTGATTGTTAACAATCAGGTTTTTGATAGTAAACAGGGAATCATCGGAAGCGATCAAACACTGCTCCGGTCAGGCCCATCAGCAGGGGCGGAGCCAGTTGAAGTGCTCTCCAGAGGTCATAAAGTAAAAGTGTTGGAAGAGTTGCCTGTCTGGACAAAAATTTCCTGGGACGATGAAGAAGTTTACGTTAGAAAAGGAAAAGTGCTAATTATTTGAGAGGAGAGTCGGGTTCCTTTTTCATGAGGTTGTACACCATTTTATCCAATCTGGAGGGTATGATTTTGTTGAGAAAAACGGCCATCTTTCCCTGAAACGTTAAAATCAAATCTCGTTTTTTTCTCATCTGCGCCCGGTAGGTTTTAGAGGCAACTTCCTCAGAGGTCATCATTTTCTTTTCATTTCTTGGGGACTCGCCCTGAGACTGTCCATCCGCCGTGAGTGCCACATTTCTGATGTTTGACTCGGTAAATCCCGGGCATACGACCAGCACATGTACTCCCTGGGCCATTACTTCCGTTCGTAAAGCTTCAAAGAAACCTTGCATGGCAAACTTAGATGAAGAATAAGCGGTCCTCGCCGGAGTGGATCTCCAGCCATTAATAGAAGAAATTCCTATAATGGACCCCTTTGACGCTAAAAGGTGAGGTAAGGCGTATTTAACCAAATAAATGGTCCCATAAAAATTAATGTCCATCAACTGCTTGAACACTTTAAGGTCCAGGTCTTGAAACAAGGCACGCATGGAAATTCCGGCATTGCAAATGATGACATCAATTCTTCCATATTTATCCATGGTTTGCTCAACAAGCGTTGCGTTGTCTTTTTCGGAAGCAGCATCGAGGCTTAAGGCTAAGTACGAATGGCCTTTTTCATTCAACGCCTCTTCCATATCCTTCATTCGCGCTTTATTCCTTCCGGTAAACGCAACTGCATACCCTTCCCGGGTATATTTTAGCACCAACGCTTTGCCAATTCCCGAAGAACCTCCCGTGATAATTGCTACCTTTTGCATAATTAATTTTTAATGGAATAAAATTTGCGTGAAAATAAGCAGATAAAATTTTTGTGTTGGAATAGTTACCACGCAACTTCATTTGCATTGAATGTATCTTATAACAAATCACGGTCAAGCCTGAAATGAGAACAACCCTAATTCTGATCTTTTTTTTGCTAAATCAATCCTTAAATGCTCAGACAGGAGTAAAGGGTACAATCAAAGATCAAAACGGAGCATTGCTGCCTTTTGCTACCGTTTACGTAAAAGGCACGACCAATGGCACCACGGCCAATAGTGACGCGAGGTTCTTTCTTAAGACGCCTCCTGGAAAACTAACCATCGTTGCTCAGCACGTCGGTTTTACCCTGGTGGAAAAAGAGGTTCAGGTTCCGCAAGGCGCAGTTTTGAACCTCAATTTCGTCTTAAACGAACAAAAGCTGCATCTTGAAACCGTCGTCATCACTGCGGACAACGAAAATCCAGCGTATCGCGTCATTCGAGGTGCAATCAAGAAACGGAAATTCTACAAAGAAGAGGTGAAAGCCTTCAAGAACGATGCTTACATCAAAGGGCTTTTTCGGCTGGATAAGAGGCCGGATAAAATTCTGGGGCAAAAAGTTACGGTAGATACGGGTATCCTTTACCTCTCCGAGTCGGTTTCAAAGTTTTCATTCGAACAGCCCAATAAAATCAGTGAACGGATGATTTCCTCGAAAGTAAGTGGGGAAGCACAGGGTTTTAGTTTTAACCAGGCCTCTGACTTCAACATCAACCTTTATGAAAAAAACTTTGACCTGGACATCAGTGAGCGCGAATTCGTTTCACCCATCTCTGGTCAGGCTTTCCTATTTTATGATTATAAATGGTTAGGAGTATTTGAAGAAAATGGGCAAACCATCAATAAAATCAAGCTGCTCCCTAAGCGAAAAACGGACCCGGTCTTTGATGGCATCATGTACATCGTGGAGGATACCTGGAGAATTCATACCGTCGATTTGTTGGTGACAAAAGATCGGGGAATTGAGTTTGCCGACTCCCTTCAGATACACCAGGTACTGGCTCCCACCGCTTACGATATCTGGCTTCCAATTTCTCAGCGATTTTCGTTTCAATGGGGAGGGTTTGGATTCAAAGGCAGTGGGTATTTTATCGGGATTTATTCCAACTACGAGGTAGAACCTAACTATACCCTGTATAAGAAAGAAGAGTTGTTTCAGGAGACCTTTCAAGGAGACGAAGAAAAAGACCTTTTTGAGGAAAAAGATTTCACAAAAGAGGTTTTGGTGGTGGAGGAAGGTTCCAATGAGCGAGACTCTACCTATTGGAAAACAGTGAGGCCGGTACCACTCACCGCTGTGGAGATCAAAGACTACGAAGTAAAAGACAGCATTCGGCTGGTCAAAGAAAGTGTTCCTTATAAAGACTCGGTGGATCAGGAAAGGAATCAGCTAACCATAGGTCAGGTGTTGCTTTCCGGCTACACCCATTACAACAGTGTGGAGGAAAAATACTGGACGCTACCTCCCATTCAGGGGTTGTTTCAATTCAATACGGTGGAAGGAGTGGTTACCGAGTTCAGGCCTACCATTTACAGTCAGAAGGAAGAGCGAACGACCTACTGGGTCCGGCCTTCTTTACGTTATGGTTTTTCCAGTGAGAAGTTCTACGGAAAACTAGATGCCAGCTATCGTTTATTGGATGATAAGTTTACCCGGTATTATGCAGGTGGGGGTAAATACGTTTCCCAGTTTGATGAAAGCGGGGCCATAAGTCCTTTTATCAACAGTCTGACCACGCTTTTATATGGTGAAAACTACCTGAAGCTCTTTGAAAAGTCATTTGGCTATTTGGGGTTTCAGCAGGAGTTGGTGAATGGGATTTTATTGAATGCCCGGACGGAGTACGCTTCCAGAGATACGTTGACGAACACAAAAACAGACTACTACTGGACGAGAACCAGAGATGTGAACTTCACCTCAAATCAGCCTTTCAGTGAAGAATTGAGTAACGAAACAGAGGGTGTCAACCAGACAGGTTTTACTTCCAACACGT
>JBCCXH010000204.1:0-9084 GCA_039192005.1 Bacteroidota bacterium | reverse complement strand
CCACTTTTCCTGAGGCTTTTCCCGGGCTTACATCCCAATCTAGCGTTCCCATAAAGTTGAGGTCGATGCCGCCATAATTAAGCGGAAACTGTGTCCAGGTAGAATAGGCGTTTCGCTCCATGTCTCCACGAATGAAATTGATCCCCCACTCTTTATTGTTAGGTGTGTACCTCAGGGTTTTAAACGGGATGGCGAACTCGGCTACCCAGAACCGATCGTAACCTTTGACTACGGAGTGCCACTTATTATCCCAGTTTTGATCATATCGGGTTCTTGGACCATCGACGTTAAGCTGCCCCTCGATTTGTGAGCCGCCTGCGTTGACTCCAAACATGAACCCGTTTTGTTTGGTATTTGTGGGGTCCAGCACCAATGTGAAGTTTTCACTATTCCAGTGAGCATTATCATCATCTCGTCTCAATGACTGGATGACTCTTTCCCCTTTGTCATGACAAATGGCTAGTACATAGAGAAATTCATGATCATAGGTGACCTTCACTTCAGTGGTGGCTTCTGCCTTTCCGCTATCGGTGGGCCAGTGGTTAATCAGGTTAGGTATGGCCTCGATGTCAGCCCAGCCTTTATCATTAGAGTTTCCGTCAATCGTTAGTTGTTGGTCTGTTCGAGTGATAAGGTACTTAAATTGATCCCGTGTCTCTTGCTGTTGTGCAAACAGAGAATAGCTGGTCATTAAAATCAATGCAAATACAATGGTTCTCATATCGGTATAAAGTCTTGGTTTGAGCGATTATACCTTGTAGCCTAAAGGTGGGTTCCACGAAATAGTTGGTTTTGGACGGACGATGAGTGACTCCGGACAGACGACGATTTTTTCCGAAACTAACTGATTATCAGTATTAAATCGTCGTTTAGGTGAAAAGACGGACCGTTTGCCTAGTTATTGAATAATTTGAAACTAAATGGATAAGTTTGAAGTATCTGGAACTATTATGCCCAAAGCTGAAATCGAACATATTCTTTTTAAAACGCCCCGCATCCTATCGCATGTTATTTTTTGGGTGGTTTTTATCACGTTTTTCTCCTTGGTATATGGGAGTTTTGAAGAAGATTATGGCCGTCAATATTTGATTCAACTTTCCGAAGCATTTGTTCAAATCCCGGTCGTTTATTTCACGCTTTATTTTTTGATGCCAAGACTTCTTTTCAAGGAGCGGTACCTGACTTTTTTCCTGAGTGTGATCGTGGTAATTTTAGTGGGTAGTATGCTTTCGTGGGCCAATTATGTATACTTCCAAAGTGACCTCTTTTGGCCGGACTCGGATTACGTCCCATACCTTTGGAACCCACCGAAAATCTTGAAATCGACCACGGATATTTATCCCGTCTTGGTACTGGCAGTTGTGATCAAATGGTTCAAATACTGGTATAGAGAACAAAAATCCAATGAGCAATTGGCGCAGGAGAAATTAAAAGCGGAGCTTAATTTTCTTAAAGCGCAGGTTCATCCCCACTTTTTATTCAATACATTAAATAATTTATACGCGCTTACATTACGTCAATCGAAAGATGCGGCAGAAGTCGTCCTGAAGCTTTCAGATTTGCTTAATTACATGCTGTACGAATGCAATACCGATCAAGTACCGATCAATAAAGAAATCAAGCTGGTACAGGATTACATTGCATTGGAAAAAATCAGGTATGGGAAAAGGCTGGATATTGCCTTCAATATAAGAGGGAGTGCAGACCGGCAGCTAGTTGCTCCCATGTTGATTTTACCCTTTGTCGAAAACAGCTTCAAACATGGTGTGAGTGAGGAATTGAATGACTCCTGGATAAACATAGATTTGGAATTGAAGCCACAAGGGTTCACGCTTAAAGTAGAAAACAGCAAGAGTAAAAACGGAGATCGGGAAGATCGTTTTGAATACAAAAAAGGCATTGGCTTGAAGAACGTGCAAAGAAGGCTGGTATTGTTGTACCCCGAATCGTACCAACTGGATATTTTTGATGAAGAAGAAACGTTTTTGGTGGTATTAAAACTACAATTGAGCGATGGCGATTAAGTGCCTGATTGTTGATGATGAGCCGCTGGCATGTGAGGTGTTAGCGTCTTACGTAGACCGGATCGACTACCTGGAATTAGTCGCTGTTTGTAATAATGCAGTCAGTGCGTTTGACCTCCTAAAAAAGGTACCTGTAGACCTACTGTTTCTGGACATTCAAATGCCAAAGCTGACAGGCATCGAGTTTTTGAAAGCGTTAATTCCTGCTCCAAAGGTGATTTTCACGACGGCTTACAGAGAGTATGCGATTGAAAGTTATGAGCTAAATGTGCTCGATTATCTACTGAAGCCAATTGCATTTGATCGATTTCTGATGGCGATAAACAGGGTAGAGGGAGTACGACCTAATTTGGTTCCGGTTAAAGAGGAAAAAGAAGAGAGTGAACCCTATCTTTTTTTGAAATCGGATCGTAAGATGGTGAAAGTTTTTCTTAGCGAGATCCACTACATTGAAAGCCTGAAAGATTACATTAAGGTCAAAACCGAAGATGGTAACGAGACGGTATCCCTACAAAAAATTAGTTACATCGAGCAAAAACTCCCGGAAGACTGTTTCATTAGAGTTCACCGGTCCTATATTGTCTCGATCAAAAAGATTCGAGCGTTTTCGGCGACAGCATTGGAAATAGGTGATGATGAAATTCCCATTGGAAGGAACTACAAAACTGAGGTGCTAAAAACCTTAAATGGAGACGGGTCGATCTTATGATAGGGAATGGAAGTCAGGTGAAATTTGGTTATTCAGGAATTTTGAATTTTATCTTGACCCTTACTTTATCTTCCACATTACTTCCATTTCGATTAGCAGGAGTCCATCCGGTGCCTTCATTGACGAGTCTTATTGCTTCTTCATCGCAGCCATAGCCCAGGCTCTTTTTTACCTTGATGTTTTGAATGCCTCCGCTCGGGTTAATGGTCAATTCCAATACGACTGTCCCTTCTATCTTATTTAAACGAGCTTCTTCAGGGTATTTCAGGTTGCGTTCGATCTGGTTCTTGTAGCGCTTATTACCCACATAAGGTGCAGCTGGGGCGTAAGAGGGTGCCGGTTCAGTTTCTTTACCACCATATCCGACGACGACCACCTCTTCTAATGCCTGAACATCGGAATTCAATGTTACGTCTACCTGATTTCGATTGCCAACCTGAATTTCTTGTGCAGTGAAACCAACGAAAGAAACCAATAAAACCGAATTAGATGCTTTTTCAATTACGTAGTTCCCGTCTATATCGGTGGTGGTTCCAAGCGTGGTACCCTTGATCATTACGGTGACACCAGGAAGTGGATCTCCGTTTTCATCTATGACCTGCCCGGTGACTTTTGAAGAGGTTTCATCAGCAAATAATTCATCAGTTTCAGATGCCAGTTTCTTTTTTTTCGTCCGCTCTTTAGGTGATTTTGCTCGATCTTTCTTTCTGCTTTTTTCTTTCTTCGGCGCTGGTTGTGAAGCTTCCTGCTCAAGAGTAGAAGTTGATTTGGTGGTCATTTCAAGTGCTGATTCATCTACTTCGATCAGGTCATCCACTACTGCTACTCGTTCTTCTTCCGGAAAAGGAATGGGTTCTGTGACTATTTCTTCTAAAAGTACCTCGGATTCTTCCATGTCAACAGTTTCAGGTGATACTGGCTTTCGTGCATTAGATGCTGATAAACGATCCTCTATTAGTTTATCTTTTACCTCCTCCCCGTTTATTTTGTTTCCATAGATAGGGATGAGTTGATTGGTGGCGTTTTCTACAGAATCACCTGTGATTAATTCTTCTACTTCGAATGCCTTTCCTCCGGGAGGAGGTGTGATTTCATGCGTTTCTTTTACGGGTTCTTCCTGTGCCAACTCGTTTTCCATGGCCAGCCTTTGTTGTTTTTCCAGCGGCCCCAGGATAATCCATACCGAAACAGCACTAACGATGAGCAAAGCAATTGCAGCAGCCAACTTCATCCACTTGAAGCCCTTTTTATACTTTTTCACCCTCACTTTCAGCTTGTCTATATCAGAAAATGCCTTGTCTGCGGGGATGGATTCAAGACCGTCTAAAGCATCTTGCTCAAATGGATCAACCAGCACACTTTTTTCAAAATCATGCGCCTCCTGTTGGTCCATCTCATCGGACAGGTACTTTTTGAATGCTTCAATATCGTTTTTATTCTTCGACACGCTTACTTTCCAAACAAATTTTCAGGTTTCGTTTTCCATTTTGTATGTTACTCTTGACTTTATTTGTCGTCAGCCCGGTCAGTTCATGTATTTCAAAATAACTCTTCTTTTCCAGAAAAAATAGGCGTACACATCGTTGTTGATTGCTTTTCAACTCACCAATACACTCATCTAACGCATTTAACTTCGATTCGATCATGTCTTCCTCGTTGAGATGCGAAGAAGACGGGGTTTCCATAAATACCTCGGTATTAATTTCAGGATTCTTTTTTCTAAGCTGCATCAAACAATGATTCTTACTGACCATGTAGAGCCAACTTTTAAAATAAGTGACCTCCGTCTCTTTTAGCGACTCAGATACCTTTTCATAGATGGACATGACGGCATCCTGGCTGTCGGCTCGTGATTTCAAATATTTCAGGCACAGTCCATAAACCAAATGCATATAGCTATTGAATAGCGGTCCTAATAACTCCTGATCACCGCTTGCCCGGTAATCTGCCAGGATTTCTTCATCAGATTTTAATATGGTTTTCTCTTTAGTCAGAAAAAAATGAAAGTTTTTTTATGGAACCATCGCGACAGGTGCATCTCAATGCCAAAAATATCAAGGTATGAAAAAGTTGCTAATCATTTTGTCAATATTAATAGGATCTAAGGTTGATGCCAAATATGTGAACGGTACGGTATACGATGAAGAAGGAAATGGTTTGCCGGGTGTTTACATTATGATCAAAGGGACCACTACCGGAGTCATATCCGACTTCAACGGGTTCTATTCCATTGAGGCGGCATCAGAGGACCTACTCGTCTTTACTTTTATTGGCTTTATCACCCAAGAGGTAAGCATCGGAAGTAAAAAAGTGATAGACGTGGTTTTGGAAGCCGACGAGGCAGAACTCGAAGAAGTAGTGGTAGTGGGATATGGGAAACCCCGAAAACCTCTTTTCAACAAAAGAAGCAAAAGCGTCTCTTTTGATCGGGCATTTTCCAGTGGCCACCCTGCTCCTGCATTTTATGAAGAAGAACCTTATCATAATACAGAAGAATATGCGACAATAGATGAAAACGGATTTCGTAAAGCACTGGACAAACCATTATCTACTTTTTCTATTGATGTGGATGCCGCCTCCTACAGCAATATGAGGCGGTTCATCAACAACGGTCAATTGCCTCCTAAAGATGCCGTTCGAATTGAAGAGATGATCAATTATTTTGGTTACACCTACAAAACCCCAACAGGTGACTCCCCATTCGCTATCAATACGGAGGTCAGTCAGGCTCCCTGGAACGAGCATCACCAAATCGTTCAAGTAGGGCTACAGGGAACGAAAATAGCGATGGATAATTTGCCTGCCTCGAACATCGTCTTTCTGATCGATGTGTCGGGTTCCATGAGTGCCCCAAACAAGCTCCCATTGCTCCGGTCGGCATTTAAGCTGCTGGCAAATGAGCTGAGGCCACAGGATAAAGTTTCCATCGTAGTCTATGCCGGAGCGGCAGGGTTGGTCCTTCCTCCAACATCCGGTGACGATAAAAAAACGATGATGGAGGCACTGGAAAAGCTTCAGGCAGGAGGCTCAACTGCAGGTGGTGCCGGAATTGAGCTAGCCTACAAAACAGCAAAGGAACACTTTGTGGACGGAGGTAATAATCGGGTTATTTTGGCGACAGATGGTGATTTTAATGTAGGAGCTTCTAGTAACGCAGAGATGGAGCGTCTGATTGAAAAGAAAAGAGAAGACGGTATTTTCCTTACCGTGTTAGGTTTTGGAATGGGAAATTACAAAGACTCCAAAATGGAACTTTTAGCAGATAAAGGAAACGGGAACTATGCATACATTGACAACATGAGGGAAGCCAAAAAAGTGTTAGTCAGTGAATTTGGAAGCACCCTCTTTACCATTGCAAAAGATGTGAAAATTCAGGTAGTGTTTAATCCAGCGGTGGTTCAAGCCTACCGGTTAATGGGTTATGAAAACAGAAAACTAAACGATGAGGACTTTAACGACGATAAGAAAGACGCAGGAGAATTGGGTAGTGGACATTCCGTAACGGCACTATATGAGGTCATTCCTGTGGGTGTTGAGAGCTCGTTTATAAAAGACATTGATGCATTGAAATACCAAAAAAGAGCAGCACCTTCAACGGTTAGCAAAAAAGAGTTGATGACGGTAAAATTCAGGTATAAAGAACCTGACGGAGCTACCAGAAAGTTGATCACTCACGTAGTGAAAAATGAGACGGGAAAATCCAGTGATAACCTTAGTTGGTCCATGGCCGTGGCAGGTTTCGGTATGCTTTTACGGGACTCTCCATATAAAGGCGATTGTTCTTACGCAAGTGTGCTGAAGTTGGCCAGGGCAGCAAAAGGAGAAGATGAGTTTGGTTATCGAAGTGAGTTTATTGAATTGGTAGATTTGGCCAGAGGAATCTCACTACGCCAATGAATCATTCCTGTTTTCTAAAAAATGACCTTAGGAAAGGTCATTTTTTAGATTAATATCTACTTAACAAGGACTAAGAAAAGTGAAAAGCTTGTAGCTTTGTATTGTGCAAAAAAATCCAGTTTAAAGCCAATGAAAAGATTCGTTTTTAATTCAGCCGTTGTTTTAGTATCCAGCTTTTTCCTCCTGTCGTGTGGCGACGATAACGATGCCCCCTTCGGACTGGACCTTGAGCCGGAGGTTACGTCAAATGTAAACGTAAACCTGGATGTTTCGGCCATCCTGCAGATAGTCAATGAAAACAGGGCCAACGGAGCTCAATGTGGCAGCTCGTCAAAAAGCCCCGTTTCCGCTTTGGAATGGAGCGATGAGTTGGCGCTTTCGGCTTTGGCACATAGCGATGACATGCAACGAAACAATTATTTCAGTCACGAAGGTCGAAATGGTTCAAGTTTTGGCCAAAGAGCGAAAGATGCTGGCTATGAAGGCTCTCCGGTTGGAGAAAACATCGCGCAAGGTTATCGCTCAGAGGCAGATGTCATGCAAGGATGGATGGATAGCCCTGGCCATTGCAACAACATCATGAGTAGTCGTGCTACCCAGATAGGAATTGCGCGGTCTGCCACCGGTTCCTATTGGACGATGGTTTTGGGTAGAGACTAGCCATCGAAGAGCGCTGTCCTTACTTTTCGGTTTTATTTTCGAGCTTTTCTAATCAAATGACATACAGACATGCATGTCCACCCTACCTATTGAATGGGCTAGGGTGAGGTATTTCATTGTAGATTATGTGGTGTGCTTTCAGCTTTTTCTAATCTATATGGTTTTGGAAAGGTAACTTGCACGCATGGATAAAGTACAGCTGGGAAAATCGGACGTTTTCGTATCGCCCATCACTTTCGGTGCGTGGGCCATTGGTGGATGGATGTGGGGAGGTACTGACGACGATGAAGCCATGAAGGCGATGAGAAAAAGCTTTGAAATGGGTGTCACCTCCATCGATACCGCTCCGGTTTACGGGCTGGGGCATAGTGAGAAAGTAGTGGGTGATTTTGTGAAAGAAGTAGGGCGCGATCACGTGGAGATTTTAACCAAATTTGGCTGGAACTGGAAGCTTGGTAAAGGCGAACACCTGATGGACGGAGCGCCTCCGGGTGGTGAAGATCAAAAGATCTATTCCTATGCCGGAAAGGACGGGATCGTGCAAGAAGTAGAGGATAGCCTGAGGAGGTTAAATACAGATTACATCGACCTGTATCAAATTCATCGACCGGATCCACATACGCCCGTAGAAGAAATGATGGAAGCTTGCCTTTCGCTCCATAAAGAAGGAAAAATAAGGGCTTTCGGCGTGTCAAACATGTCAGTCGAACTGATGAAAGAAGCCGAGGGCCTAATGAACGTGGCGTCAAGCCAGTCCCCCTACAGCATGGTGTATCGCAAGATTGAGAAAGACATTATCCCACATTGTCAAGAAAAGGAAATAGGTATTTTAGCTTATAGCCCGTTACAAAGAGGGTTGCTGACAGGTAAAATCAAATCGGGACATGTCTTTGCCGAAGGTGACCACCGAGCAAAAAATCGTTTCTTTCAAGAACCGAACTTAACACGAACCAACGAGTTTCTTGATAAAATCAAACCCATTGCGGCCGCTCATGATGCGACGCTCGGTCAATTAGTGATTAACTGGACCGTACAACGGTCGGGAATTACTACAGCTTTGGTAGGTGCAAGAAATTCGGCTCAGGCGGAACAAAACGCCCAGGCGTTGAGTTTCGTTTTAACAGCTGAAGAACTCAGCCAGATTGATTCAGAATTAGGTCATTTGACCATCGAATAGACGCCTCCGGATTCATAGTAAAAAGCTACTGGTGTTCGAGAAAAGATTTTTCGATTTGGAAATAACTCGTGAAATCGCCTCCTAGCCGGACGCCTTTTGATTCCCTAAAGCCTTACCCGGCGGGGGCGCCTAGTCCGGGAGCAGTTCTTAGTTGCTCCCTTCAGGCCGGGTCGACGTTCGATGGGGACGGTCCACCGCGTTAGTTTTCAGCCTTGAAGAAAAATCTTGTCTTGGACACGCTAAAGGCACTTTTTTAAGGTTTGAAGATTTTAACCGGATTCATAGAAAAAAGCAAAAATTTGTCGACAAAAATTGCTTGCATATTAACCAAATGTTAATTTTGTGTTGCTTAAATATTAACTATATAGCTTATGATTTTAATGATTTCTGTATTTTTTGGAGCAATTCTTATATACTGGGCAGCAGGAAGAATCGATAGATCTGCTACGAAAGGGCAATAAAGTCCAAATAAAAAGTAAAAAGGGCTCATCGGTTTAAGGTACGTTCTCACACCAAACGCCGGACTCGTCTCGACAAACATAAGGGCATTAAAAGCTTTAGTATTCTCAATGAAACCCATTTATTTATTTACTCATTAAGGCGTTGTGTTTGATTAT
>JBCCXH010000203.1:0-9102 GCA_039192005.1 Bacteroidota bacterium | reverse complement strand
ATACTTTAGAATCGAATGCGTGGGAGATAGATCAACATGGGAGAAAGCCCCAGAAACATAATTTTAAGGATAGTTTATGTGCCTTTTGCTACTCCATTCGGTTAAGGCCTGGCTCACGAAATCAAAACAGAGAATGGTAGTGAATGACTACAAAGAGAGGAGGTAAATCAAATCTGTATTACAATTCGGGAACCTGATCACGAGAAGGTCTTCCGCATGGAAAAGTGGGAAGCCGGTACGGACGGCGTTTTCTTTTTATAGGGAACGATCCTACCAAATAGTCCTCAATGAGTTCGTTCAGTTTGTCTTTTTCCAATGTAATCGTTGCAAGCTGTTGCCACGTATGCACTTCTAATTCCACCATGGCGGTACCGTTTTGGTCTACTTCTTCTATTTTATTTAACACCACGCTATGGTGACTACCTTCGGAAGAGTCACTCGAAATTAATCCCATTAAACGTTCCAGGATATCTCCATCTACAATCAGAATGATGCCAGCTCCCTGTTTCAGCTTCTTTTTCAGGTTGGCTGTGCCCTTCTGTATGTTTTTAAAAGGCCGGTATTGAATATCCACTGCCCCTAGTTCTGTTTTCATCCAACGCTTTATCTCCGATATCGTAGCAGACCCTTTACCTGGCTCTCCTTGAAATGAACGTATTTCTTCTTCTCCCTGATCAGTTTTTTTGTACTCACGGTCCCGAAAGGGCACAGTAAACATCCAATCAAACTCGTAAAGACCCGATGCGTTATTGTGCTTTCCATGCTTTTCTTCAATGGCTTCACCGTCAAGCCTCCCGTCAAAGAATAGTTCGGTCATTTGATCGATGAACCTGACGGGATCTCGCAAAGCTTTTAAGTATTGGATCGAAACGACACCGCACGTTCCGGTCCTGCCCTGATCCATCCAGTGAGGTTCATGTACCTTTTCTATTGCTTCTCCGATGAATCGTCTACGAGAAAAAAAAGGCATGTCCCAAATGTGATGCCGATCTTTATTCAGTACGTTACTATCCAGCCTTTCAATCGCATGTTGTTGTCGGGGATTAAATACTTGAGAACCGTTCCATTGGTATTCCCCAAGTATATTATGTGGCGCATTATATGGCCTATCTTCCTCCTTTTGTTTTGTAGAGTGTACGCTATTGAGAGTGATCAGATTAAAAATCACCTCTCCGTCTTCAAACTTTTCATCCCGATAACATTGTAAAGGACCATCGGCATCACATTTCGGTTTTTTGTAGCTGATTGAATTCCGTTGCAAAGGGGTGGTGTTTCGTGTTACATGAGCATCCATTGCGCTTAACAGCTGTCGTTGATGGATCGATGTGGGTCGGTTGTCTTCGATACCAGCCGTTCCACTGGCACTTTTAGTCATTTCAGTTAACAAAGTACGTTTTGGACGTTCTACAGGAGTGTGAAAGTGAGCATTCATGACCACATAAGTTACGCATCCTAATTAGCACTTGCAACGATCGTTTTTTGATTTGAGCCTGATCAATGGATTACTATCGCATACTAAACTCCTAACTTGTCTGACTTGTCTCCTGGGAGACGGTGATACTTCGGGTTTTAAAATGCCTTGAGCCTACTTTTTTCTTGCCTGAATCATACTGGAATTGGGTGTTTAGATCGTTCTACTTCAGGCCCGTTTCAGGCCATGCCCGGGGATGTTCGTCAAGCATGGGAGAAGGAAAACTAGCTCCCGGATGGGATACATGCGACGCATACGGATGGTTCCGCACTTGGATGATCCGCATTGGGTGGTGTTGCATACGGACGACCCACACTGGAAAAACAATGAGTTTTTGAATTGAAGTAGAGATAAGTAACCTCCTGATTAATAGGTCTTAACCGAAGGATAAAACCCATACGTAAAATACCCAATCTAGTTATTTTGCTTAGTCACTACCAAAAATGTCGCTTTTGTTACAGCCTTTTGTGAATACGTGCATGAAGTTGGCGCATTTGTTACATGCCATTGGTACTTATGGTATATAAATTTGGATTTTATTGTTAAGGATTTACCACATAGTCATTACAATACCACAATTCATAAGTCACAAAAATACTCGTAGCATGAAGAAATCAACACGCAGTAGTCTCAGGATGGAGGTAGCCCATGGATAAGGTGATGCTGCTCTTTCTGACGATTTACATCGGCCCGATGTGGGGTGCAATTGCGCAGGAGCAGAAAGACGATTCCTATTCGGATTACTCCTATTTGTGGGGAGATACCAGCGGGAAAAAGAAAAAGAAGAAAAAGACATCCAAAACGGCTCGTCCTGTTCTTCAGCCGGTTGTTGCCGATAGCTCCACGCAGGTCACCTCTCTTCAAACCACTCCTGCTGATTCCTCATATGTTACTAATTCGGACGATCCATATGAAGCATATGCTTCGCTTTGGGGCGGAACAGAAGAAAAGAAAGAATTCACCGACGTTGATGACTTTCGGGCATCACCAACTCCAGAGGACGAAGATGGGATGTTTACAGTGGGCTTCACGTACACAACCATCGGCGATGAAGCTTTTGTTGGTACGATGCTTTCTCCTGAGTTTTCATTGGGTAAAATGGACGTGGGGTTAGACATCCCGCTCTTATATGGATTGGACAGCAGAAGCTATCGTACAGAACTATTTAAAGACGGAGTCGGTCCTTTTCGTATCATCAGGTATGCCCGTTACGGGGTGCAAAAACAAGACCCGATCTATGCACGGCTGGGCCAGTTAGACGGAGTCATGATCGGATACGGAGGCCTGGTCAACAACTACTCCAACACGACCTCTTTTGAAAAAAGAAAACTGGGTGTACACTTTGACCTTAACTACAGCCGTACGGTTGGTTTGGAAGGCATGTACAGCGACTTCGATCCCACATCCATCAATCTCTTATCAATACGGCCATATGTACGGCCTTTTGCCTCATCCAGCCTCCCGTTGATGAATTCACTGGAGTTGGGGGCAACAATTGTCTCCGATCGGGATCAAACCAGTTTTCCCAATTCAGACACCACCCGTACCTCCTATCTTTTTACCAGTCAGGGGGTCAATGCCTTTGGACTGGATATTGGGACGAAGGTACTGACCACGCCATTTATGCAGGTTCATGTCTTTGCCAACTATTCCAACTTATCCATACAAAATGACTCACTTCAATCACTATCTGGCTTATTTACGGGGGATAGCAGCACGTTTGAAACGGGTTCCGGCATGTCTTTCGGTGCCAACTTCCGCATGCAGGTGATCGAAGATGTGTTCCGCGCAGACGTTCGGTTAGAATGGTTGAGCTACCAGGATCACTACCTTCCTCAGTTCTTCGATGCGTTCTATGAAATCAATAAAGACAATAAAATCGCAAACCTGATCGCCTCAGAGGCACAAAACGGAATTTACGGGAGTCTGACCGGACACATCCTGCAAATCATCAAACTTGGCGGAAGTGTGCTGATCCCCAATGACATCTCCCAGGCCGCTTCCGGTGTGGTGAGAATACATGCCGATGTGGAGCGGTTGGCGGATAAAGTTTCATTGCATGGAAGTTACCTAAAAGGAGGGTTGGAGAAACTCGGAGACGCGTTTAAACTGGACCAGCGATCACTTGCGAAGCTTCGGATCACCTACCATTTGAATGACTTTCTGGTAGCCGGAGTGAATTACTACCATGCCTTTAGCCAATTGAACGACGGTTCCTTTCAAATGGCTAATACGGTGATGCCGTATGTTGGCTTGAGTATCACACCCTAAAACGAGTAAAATCCCCTAATCCTGTTAAAATGAGAACAATAAATAAAAACAACAAAACCACGAGTGAGACACCATCTCATGGATGTATGACCAAAAATCAACTGTAAACACGTAGAGAATATGAAACATGCTATTGACCACGGAAAACCGAACTTATTGCTCATCATTTGTTTCGCTATCGGAGCATTGCTGTCAGGAAATGCTGCAAAAGCACAGGTTCCTGCAGCCCCTTCCGGACTATCCGTCTCATCCGTTTCCAGCACGGGAATAGAACTAACATGGTCAGATAATGCCACCAATGAAACCGGATTTCAAGTAGAGCGTTCCCTAAGCGCCACCTCCGGGTTTGAATCATTTGCCATCTTGTCTGCGAACGCTACTTACCTGCTGGACAACCAGCTGGAGTCCGGCACCACGTATCATTATCGCGTGAGTGCCATCAACGCATCAGGGGCGTCTGCGTTCACAGCTGTAAGCAGTGCCACGACCGATGACAATCTCTTTAATCTACCTTATTACTGGACCAGTACAGACATCGATAACGGAAGCCTACCCGCACCCGGTACGGTGACCTACAACCGTGGTGAGTTCGCCATGAAGGGAACGGGAGAGCTTGACGTCAACGATGAGTTTTTCTTTGTTTACCAACCGATGCAGGGTGACGGAGAGATCGTAGCCCAAATGTCATTTTCTCAAAACGCTCCGTATCACGTACATGGGTTGATAATCAAAGAAAGTCTTGATCCTGATTCAAAATACGTAGCCAATCAATACTTTAAAAACCAGGAGCGCCTGTCGTTCGTTACTCGCGGCGCTACAGGTGAATCACCCACGGAAACACGAGACGATGGGAGCTTTTCTGATGGGTTATGGTTAAAACTTGCACGATCCGGCAACGTGTTCATTGCGTCCCACTCCGAGGATGGTGAGCAGTGGACAGAGCTCAACCGGGGTACCGTAGCGATGAACAACAACGTATTGATTGGTATGGCTGCCTACTCCAACGACCATAGCCGTTTCACTAATGGTGACCCACGCGTAAGTAGCGGCAGGTGGAAAGACACGTACGTCTCACAAGCTACCAGTCAGTTGGCCCCACCTACTAACCTGGAGGCACGTATCAGCCCAACGAACGAGCTCACGCTTAACTGGACAGACAACTCCGCTAATGAAACAGGTTTTCGAATTGAGCGTGCCCTCAAAAGTGCCCGACTGGAGTACGAAACAATCGCAGAAGTCGGACCAAACAGTACCTCCTATACCGAGGACGGCCTGCCTGCTGACGTCTACAACTACCGAGTACGTGCCGTCAATGACGCAGGCCCTTCTTTTCTCAGTAATGAAACAGATGCCGAAGTTTTTAGCATTCCTAACATCGTGCTTTTCATGCAAAGGCGAATAGGAGATGAAGATGAAACCACGAATAGCAATACCATCAACGTAACGACCACCGAGGAAGTAGCCAATAACCAACTTCGACACCCGGGTATGATTGGAAAGCACATCGATGTCACGTTGGCTACGCCCATCTCCTCTACCAATGGAGCATTCTCTCTGAAGGTCATCCCCCATACCCACCAGCAAACGGTAGATTTTTTTACGTCTCCTGCGCTCACGATCAGCCAGGTGCACGACCAATTATCCATCACAGCAAATGGGATAGAAAGCACGTATGATGTCGTACTCGACTCGGTCACCTGTAACCACATCGTCCTGAACTTTGACGGGGGTGACATGACCCCATACGTCAACGGTACGTATTTCGCACCTGTCACAGTGGGTTCGTTTACCGTCGGCTCCTTTTCGTTACAGGAATATAATGGTCTGGTCTTCGACGTACTGGCCATCAGTTCGGTGATGGATAACGACGCGGTCTATGAACAAAGTGAGCGATGCACCAACGGCGTAGCCCCTACCGAACTGCCCCGTGATGGCCTCTCCTTCCGAAACTGTCGCGTATACAATTGTATCTGGGAAAAAGAAGCCTCAGATTTACAAATAGAGCGCAAGCGAGCCAAACTTATCACCGTCGACATCCTGTTTGATAAGAATACCTTCGATGTAGGCATGTACCTTCACAAGCCTGACCTGAAATCCTGGCTCAAGCGAGAAAGAAACTTAGGGCCCGGGTTTGAGTATTACTCGTTAAACCGGATTTTAACTAAAAAACAAGCGAATACTTCTTACCTGATTCATGAAAATTTTCATGGCTATCAGGTGCCTTTGCTGAAAGGGGGCAAATGGTTTGCAGAAGCCTCTGCCGACTGGGCCATCTGGAATTATTACCGGGAGCCACTCCGAGGTTATGCCATAGCAGCATTTACGCTCAACCCGCACATGGGTATTTTCGAACAGTTTCCCGGAGACTCCGAAAACTACCATCGAGTGGTTCGGTTTTACCACTCTTCGGTGATCCTTGCCTACATCACATCATTCCTTGCAGACGAAAGCCTTATCGGCCGACTGTACAACGAACCTTTTGTTGAGCGAAATGCTTTTATCACACTTGCCAATGTATTGGAGGAGCAAGGGTATGATTTTGATCAGGAGTATGGAGAGTTTGCTGCCCGGACGGCTGCCTGGGACTACCCCAACCCTCAATACAGCGATGATTTTGAACGATGGGAACGTCGGGGCCTTGTAGCTGGCCTACCGGATCATCGGTTTGTAGACGTCTTTTCAGAAGTAGGTACCTATGGGATTTATCAACGGGTACCCGGGGAGTTTCAACCAGGTGCCTACGGGTGGAATGCGTATCGGATTGACTCTACGGCAGCCGGTATGTACACCGTCAAACTGAAGGGAAATGAAGAAAATCCGGAAACTACGGGGTTTGTGGCAAAAATCGTGAAGGGCACCAAAGGCAATTACGAATACATCGACTTGCCGGTAAGTGCGGATATTGCGCAAGGAAACGGGGAGGCACAAGTGGAAGTGGAAGTGAGTGCGGGAGAGCAACTCTTTTTGGTCGTCACCGCTACCGATCGGAGAAATACGGCTGGTATGCGGTTCGCTTACGAATACGCCATTGGGTCCAGTGAACACATACTGCCGGATGATCACATCCGAAACTTTGTACTGGAAGAGGAAACCGGGTTTGCCACCATCGATCATGAAAACTTTACGGTCCTGTCTGTCGTGGAAAGAGGTACCGACCTAAGTAGCCTGGTTCCCAATGTAGAATTATCCCCCGGGGCTTCCAGTGTTCCCGTAACCGGCGACCAGGTAAACTTTACGGATTTGGTCAGTTATCAGGTGACCGGAACGGGTAGTGCGGCAAAAGAATGGCTGGTGCGGGTACGAGCGGTACCGGATCGTACCGATACGGACATCCTCTCCTTTGAATTGAAAGATTTGGTTCCTTTTCATACCATTGATAAAGAAAACCATACGGTATCGATCAACCTGGTTAATGATGTCAATTTGAGTTCAGTAGAGCCGATATTTACCTTATCCGAAGGTGCGACCAGCAGTCCTGAATTGGGAGCAACCATCGATTTGACCAGCCCGGTCGTTTACACGATCACCGCAGAAGATGGCGTAACGACTCAGGAGTGGACCATAAGTACCAAACCCTTTACTCCTTTCATTACGGCATGGGAAGTAGCTGCCGCCAATGAAAGCATCCCCATTGTAATAAGCGAAGATTCTGATTACAATTTCCAATATACCTGGAAAAATAGTGCGGGTAGTGCAGTAGCAGAAGGTGTCCATACGTCTGCAGATGGAGACTTTGTCACGTCTTTACCTGCGGCGGGCAGCTACACACTCGAAATCAGTGGAAACTACACGCACTTTAGGGGGTACCCCAGGGATAACCTGACTGATATACTTCAGTGGGGAGATATTCCGTGGACGAGTATGGTTCGAAGCTTTACAGGGTATCAGGGAACTACGTTCAGTGCAACAGACGTTCCCGATCTTAGCAGAGTGACCAGCATGTTTGGTGTGTTTGAAGATGCCAAAGACTTCAATGGAGACCTGAGCCAGTGGGACGTCAGTTCGGTAGAGAACATGGACCAGGCGTTTGAAGGCACAAGGGTGTTCAACTCGGATATCAGCGGATGGGACGTTCGTAGCCTGGAGTCTGCCTTCCGAATGTTCAGGGAGGCCATTGCCTTCAATGCAGACATCAGCGAATGGAACACTTCTAACTTAAGGGATATGGGGCAAATGTTTCGTAGTGCCAGGTCTTTTAATCAAAATTTGGGTAATTGGGACATGCGAAAAGTGACGACAATCGCCAGCGGGCTGGGAAACCTGTCGCCTCAAAACTATGACCGTACGCTCATCGGGTGGTCTACACAAAATGTACGGGAAGATGTAGAGGTTGGTGCCGGTGGTCGTAAATATTGTGATGCGGACGATGCGCGTTCTTTTCTAATCAATGAAAGAAGCTGGACCATTACCGGGGATACCATTGCCTGCCCCGAAGGTGGTGGGACGAACATCCTGCTATTTGAACTTGCGGATCAATCGAGACCGGCAAAATTTAATGACGACAGCCTGACGGTGACCATTGAAGTGTTCGGAGATGTGGATCAATCTACACTCCAACCGGTGTTGACGCTTTCGAGTGGAGCGACAAGCTCGCCGGCAAGTGAGGAAGTGGTGGACTTTAGCAACAGCGAAAACGTTCCGGTTATTTACACGGTTACCGCCAGTGACGGGGTGACACAGCAGGACTGGTCGGTCACCGTCCTGAAGGGAGCGTCGCGTCCGGTCGTCGAAGAAGAAATAGAAGACTTTGTTCGAAATCCCGAGTCGGAAGAAATCATCGTCATTGAAGAGGGTACGTTGGCCGCCTATCCTAATCCTACGGATGATGGGACGTTTACCGTAGATCTGGACGTTTACGCAGACAAAGAGGAAATCGCCATGGGTCTGTTTGATAGCTCCGGAAGTGCTGTTCCGTTTAGGTTCTCCAGAGACGTTTCCGGCCGATTCTTAACCATTAATTTTAACGAAACCGAAGGCATCTACTACTTACACATGAAAATAACCATGGATGAGGAGTGGTTTGAATACGAGGTCATCAAAGTGATAAAGGAGTAAGCCCGAAAGATTCGGGACTCTTTTAAAGGGAAGGCAGGTTTCCCGACGGGGAACCTGTTATGTGCGATTAAAAGACAAGAAATATACACATGAAATGAGCATAAAGCGGGCTATATCGGTTCCAATGCTATTAACTTAAGCAGGTTTTCTTTCTTCCTCTCCCTGCCAGGGCGGCCCTGCCCTCTCTAGGAGAGGAAGAAAGAAAACCTGCTTAAGTTAATAGCATTGGAACCGATATAGCCCGCTTTATGCTCATTTCATGTGTATATTTCTTGTCTTTTAATCGCACATAACAGGTTCCCCGT